>JAZQMK010000073.1:0-51719 GCA_045543455.1 Lachnospiraceae bacterium | reverse complement strand
TGTAATATAATTGTAATAGTAATTTCCTTGAAAATAGTTAATTTAGACAATATAATTGTATTTGTAGGATACGAGGTGAAAAAATATGAAATTGAAGAATGTTTTGATTGTTGTGAATGATATTGAGGAATCTAAACGGTTTTATCACGATTTGTTTGGTTTGAATGTGGTGCTTGATGGTGACGGAAATGTGATGTTAAGCGAAGGTCTTGTGCTACAGGATAAAAAGCTATGGGAGGAAGTTATTGGTAAAGAGAGTTTTGCAAAAAATAATTCATTTGAATTATATTTTGAAGAAAATGATATGGACGCATTTTTAGAAAAATTGGCAAAGCTCTATCCTGATACAAAGTTTATTAATGAAACAGCTAACAATGTATGGGGGCGAAGGATGGTTAGATTTTACGATTTAGACGGTCATGTGATTGAAGTGAGTCAGTTGTAATTTTATGTGAAGGAGTGAATTTCAAACAAGATGAAAAGAGTGTTAAGTTTGATTTTAATATTGGTATTGTTGTTACCAATGTTACCGGAAAGAATAGTAGCAACTACGCCAAATACAGCTAATACGCAAAGGGCTACAGCACCATTTCCGGTTGATTATGATCCTAATGAGGGTGTAATTAATTATGGACATAGTGGTACGGTAGGTATGAAAAAGGAAAATGACACCAATAACAATTATGATGAAGATGACAGATATGTTCATTTTCCGGATGATGTGGCAAAAGCAGACGACTATTGCTGCATATATAAGATCTTCATTTAATAATGCTATACTTCCGGATTCAAATGGAGAAAAGGTAGTTTTTGATTCTGCGAAATTAAAGAATTATACTAATGAACAAATATATCAGATTCTGTCACAGATAATTACATATGGTATTAGTAATTCTCCATCCGGTGAGGATGCATTTTACATGGATGGTTCAAGAGAGGGAACCGGTGATATTGGAGATGGCACCACAAACAGTCAGAATAATAAAAATAAACCTACATATGCCCTTGTATTTGGTGATGAACGTATAAAAGGACAGGGACTAAAGAGTGTAAGCACAAGTGTATATGCTAACTTGAGATATTCTTATGCATGGCAGGGAAAAAGACCTAGTGTTTTTATATATGCAGAGGATGAAACTAAATATTATGGCATTGCACTAGGATATGCTGGTGGTAATAGTGGTATATTCTTTGCACCTTGTACCATTAAGAAAAAATATTATGAGGAGCTTGGAAAGCTGGGCGAGGTACATTATCAGGTAGGTGTAGACTTTGCATTTAATAAAAAGACGGATACAAGCTATATAGATTTATTCAGCGGAATAAAAAGGCCGTATAATGGAGAACAAAGTAAAACAGTATTTGGTGATTATACTACAATAGAGATGTTTGGTGGCGATTTGAGTAAATATGAAAGCCTTATTTTGGGTATTGATTTTACTTGTGAATATAACGATACATATGGAACAATGTCAGCATATGCAACAATTGATTTCGGACCAATAGGTACAGATAAATCACAAACACCGAACCTTAAGGCTACAACAAGAAAGGTGTGGCTTGGTACATATGATGTAAATAACCTTAATAAGATATTTGGCTTTTGGGCAGCTGATGAGCTATGGGTTGAAAGCGTGCAGTTTGAGTATAAGCCAACAACCACAGATACATGTAAGCATACATTTAGCGATATGATTACAAGAGAAGGTCATTGCACAAAGGATGCTGTTATAAGACATAAATGTACAAAATGTGCTTATGAATATGAGGAGGCAAAGCCTGCAACCGGTCATACATTTTATGACAGAAAAAATAGCTCAGGAAAAGTAATTCGTACATGTAGAGATTGCGGTTTCGCATTTTTAACTGATGAACCTCTTGAATATGAGTGTAATCATAAATACGAGAAAAGTATTATTCAAAATGTGAGCTGTGATACAAATGGAATATTTAATTATATCTGTAAATATTGTGGTGAAAGTTATACAGAAACAATTACCGCAACAGGTCACAAGTATATAGTTACAGTGGTAAATCCTACAGCTACACAAAAAGGATATACTCTTCATACTTGCGAAAAATGTAATGATACATATACGGATAACGAAACTGAGGCTTTAGGAGAACTGGTGAATACAACGGAAAATGTAGTAAAGGGCATTGCTGAAGGCGATATTTTCAAAGTTGAAGAAAAAATTGCGTTTACACCAATAGGTGCTAATAGTAATATAGAACCAATTGAAAATGCTCAACGGTTTATTGCGTCAGACTGGGAGATAACACCTTTAGAAAACTGGACAAAAGCTGAAGGTAATTATAGCTTTGTTGTGTATATGCCAGGCGATTATAAGCTTAAAGTGGTATTTAAAAAGCAGGAGTATATTAGTGGAAATTGGAAGGATACAACTGAAACAGCTCAATTAGAAATTGGATTTAAAGTTGTGGAAGAAAAGATACCTTCTGATGATGAAATATATCAGCCGGAAACACAAAATCCAACAGAAGAAGCTACGGAAGAAATTACTAATAATACTGGTGATAATATAATGAAAAATACTAAAAGCAGTAAAAAAACAATATTGTGGATAGGCATTATATTGCTTATTACAGCGGGTACGTCACTTGGAGTGTATTTTTATAAAAAGAAAAGTAAGTTGACATAATATACTTTCGCTTATTGAAAAAAGTTGTGAAATATATTATAATATCTCTATATAATAAGTTATTGTAATGGAGGTATTGCTATGAATAAGCAAAATATTAAAGTATCAATAAAAGTGAAATTGTTATCAATGATTCTTATTCCAGTTGCATTGCTAAGTGTTATTTTAACTATAATAGCGGCTGTGAATATTAGAAAAGGTATGCAAGAAGAGACTTTACATGGTCTGAGAGCTGCGGCTATATCATTACAGCATATCTATGACGAAGTTGATCATGGCAAATGGACAAAGGACAGTTCAGGTGTTATTAAAAAAGGCGATTTAGAGATAACTGGTCATTACGATATTGTAGATGCGTTAAAGTCGGATACAGAATATGAATTTACAATATTCTATGAAGATACACGTGTTACTACTTCCTTAAAGGATCATAAGACTGGAGAAAGACTTATAGGAACAAAGGCAGGCGAACAGGTAATTGAAACAGTTTTAAAGGATAAAGATGAATATTCAGCTTCAGACGTAATTATTAATGAAGATTCGTATTATGTATATTATGTACCTATAGAGCAGGACGGAGAAGTTGTAGGTATGGTATTTGCAGGTATACATAGTGAGGATGTTGATAATTTTATTACATCAAAAATTGTTACGATAGTATCTGTTTCAGTGGTTCTGTTTATTGTTTTATTAATTATTGGTATTGTTTTTGCTCTTGGATTAGGTAAAACTATTGTTGGAGCTAAAGAGACTATTGCAACAATAGCTAAAGGTGATTTGACTGTTAAAGTAGATGAAAAGGCTAAAAAACGTAATGATGAGCTTGGCGATATGGCTAACGAGTTAGATGGTCTTGTTAACAGATTGACCTCTATAATTAAGGACGTTAAAAAGTCTTCTCAAATACTTTATCAATCAGGTGTTTCATTAGAAGAGATGACCAATCAGTCTAGCGAGACAACTAATGAGATTAGTAATGCTGTTGAAGAAGTAAGCAGAGGTGCTATGAATCAGGCTGAAGAGACTGAAACAGCATCAGCAAATGTTGTTAAAATAGGTGATATGATTACTGATATTGTTTCAAGCGTTGATAATTTAGGAAGAGCATCTAGGGCAATGAAAGAAGCAAGTGATGAATCATCGGTGATAATTGAACAGTTAAGTAAATCTAATGATAGGACAACAGAAGCTATTGAAAAGATTGGTAAGCAGGTTCATACTACAAATGAGTCAGTACAAGCTATTGGAAAAGCAATAGAGATGATTACATCTATTGCAACAGAAACAAATCTTTTATCATTAAATGCAAGTATAGAAGCAGCAAGAGCAGGCGAACATGGAAGAGGTTTTGCAGTAGTTGCATCTGAAATTCAAAAATTAGCAGAAGAGTCGAATGGCTCCGCTAACCAGATTTCGCAGATAATTGATAATTTATTAAAGGATTCAGAAGAAACTGTCAGAGTTATGGATGAAGTAGATGTTATTGTTAAGGAGCAAAAAGAAAAGCTTGATGAGACAAAGGCTAAGTTTAATATGGTAACAGAAGGTGTAGCATCAACAAGACAAGAAACGGAATCTATCGAAAGACAGGCAGGAGAGTGTGATGTTGCAAGATCAGAGATTATGGGCGTAATAGAGAATTTATCAGCAATATCAGAAGAAAATGCAGCAAGTGCACAGGAAACAAATGCTTCAATGGAAGAACTTAATGCAGGATTGACAATATTAGCACAGCAGGCAAAGGATTTACTTAATTTGTCTACTGAGTTAGAAAAGAATATGAGTTTCTTTGTAGTTGATTAAGTAATATAACCAATAAAGAGTGCTGTATTTGATATAAATATAGTACTCTTTTTATGATGAAAAATTTGAATGTAATTGAGTAGGTGTAATTTTATGAATGAAGAATGTTTAATTTGCAAAGCACCATTAGAATATCTTGATACAGATGAAACTATGGAATGTGAGCTTTGTCATAAAAAACAAAGTAGTAAAACAAGGTGTACAAACGGTCATTTTGTTTGTGATGAATGTCATATAAATGGAATGGATGAAATTATTTCAATATGTTTAAATAGTGAATCTAAAAATCCAATTGAAATTATGGAAAAAATGATGTGTATGTCAGCTTGTCATATGCATGGTCCGGAGCATCATATTATGGTTGGTTCGGCACTTTTGACTGCTTATAAAAATGCAGGTGGTGATATTGATTTAAAAAAATCTCTCGAGGAAATGCAAAAAAGAGGTAAACAGGTTCCAGGAGGAGCCTGTGGATTTTTTGGTGCCTGTGGAGCAGGTGTTAGTGCGGGAATATATGTTGCTATTGTATTAAAATCGACACCACTGGCAAAAGAAGAGTGGGGACTTTCTAATCAAATGACAGCAAGAGCATTAAAGATAATAGGGGAAAATGGTGGTCCACGTTGTTGTAAAAGAGGTTCGTATCTTGGTATTACTGAAGCAGTTAGGTTTACAGAAGAAAATTTAGGTATTAAGATGGAATTTAGTAAAATAATCTGTTCACGTTCTCATATGAATAATCAGTGTATACAGGAGCGTTGTCCATTTCACAAAGGGGAAAAGAAGAAAATAGCATTTATTTGTGTTCATAATTCATGTAGAAGTCAAATTGCGGAAGCATTAGGTAAGCATTTGGCATCAGACGTATTTGAATCGTATTCAGCAGGAACAGAGACAAAACCACAGATAAATCAGGATGCAGTAAGAATTATGAAAAGAATATATGGAATTGATATGGAACAGACACAGTATTCAAAACTGATTTCAGATATTCCGAATCCTGATGTGGCAATTTCTATGGGATGCAATGTAGGATGTCCTTTTATAGGCAGGGCTTTTGATGATAATTGGGAATTGGAAGATCCTACTGGAAAATCAGATGAAGAATTTGAAAAAATAATTAAAAAGATAGAAGAAAATATTTTAAAGCTAAGAGAACAATTGTACTAATTTCTTGTTTGTAATTTGGAAATGTGATATAATCTAAATAGTGATTTGTTTTAGGAGAATTGTATGGTAAATTCAAAGGATAAGAGAATAAAGAAACTAAAAAGAAAAAGAATTTGGCCTTCAGTTATAGGTCTGTTTTTGTTACTTTTTATATTTGTGATTATATTTGCAGTTATGGTTGCATTTTCAGTGGCGGATATAGCAAGAAGAAAAATTAATCAAAGTTTTTTTACATCATATAATGTTGCTAAAATGTATGAAAATTACAGTGATGGAATTAATGATGATGTTAAAGCATATATAGAATTAACTAAAGAAGTTGAAGCAATAGCAGTTTTTGATTCGCAAGGGAACAAAAAGAGTATAAGTAACGGTGAATATCCTAATATAGAAAATGTAATGGAGATTGAATTACCTAATGGTAGTGAGTTACAGAAATTCAAAATCATTATTGATGAGGATGAAGAACAGCTTTTTAGGGTTAAAGATAATGTTATTGTAGTTAATAATAATATTTTTGAGTATATTAATATAAATAATATTGCTGTAGCAGAAATTATGTCTATGGATACGAGTGCAGCTTTAACTTATGAGAAAATATGGGTAATTGTTCCGATTGGCGATTTACAGGTTGCTGTACTTAATAATATTTATATATATAGATCAGACTTTATAGCCCTGTTTGCGATAGCAGGAATGGTAGCAGTGCTGATGTTTATATTTGCAATATATTATCTGATATCTTTCATCAGTGTTTTTATGAATATGAGAAAGACTACGAGAATAATATATATGGATTTTGTGACCGGTGGTAATAATTGGCTACATTTTACAAGAAAAGGAAATTCTTTGCTAAAAAAGAATAAAAAGGGCAAGTTTAATTATGCGGTACTACATTTCCAAATGCGTAAATATAGAAATTTCTGTAGCTGCTTTGGCGTTGCAAGGGGTGAAGAATTAATTGAGGCTTTTTATAAGATAATGAAAAGTAAGATTAATTCCAAGGAGGTTTTAGCACATAAGGAAAATGCGCAGTTTGGAATATTGCTTAAATATGAAGATAAACAAGCTTTGATTAACAGAGTTAGTTCTATTGAACAGGCACTTTTAACTGTTTCAAATAATATGAAAATGTATTTTAGTGTTGGTGTATATGAAGTAAAGCCGGGAGAAAAAGATATTGAACAGGCATACAATAATGCATATATATCGTGTGAGATGCTTACTGAAGAAGCTGGTAATCAGATTGTATTCTTTGATGAAGAGATGAGCAAAAAACAAATATGGGAACGTAAGGTTGAAAATGATATGGACAGGGCTTTACAAAATAAAGAATTTGTTGTGTATCTGCAACCTAAAATTAGCACTAAAGAGGAATATTTAGCAGGAGCTGAAGCCTTAGTAAGATGGATTCATCCTGAGGACGGATTTATTCCACCTAACAAATTTATACCTATATTTGAAAAAAATGGTTTCATTATAAAGTTGGACGATTATATGCTGGAAGAAATTGCGATTCAGCAGGCAAAATGGATTAGCGAAGGCAAAAAAGTAGTGCCAATATCTGTAAATATATCAAGAGCACATTTTACAAAAGAAAATTTGGCTGAACACATTTGTACCATTGTTGATAAATATAATGTGCCTCATAATGTAATTGAACTGGAGCTTACGGAAAGTGCATTTTTTGATGATAAAAATGTATTACTTAACACAGTAGGAAAGCTTAGAGAAGCAGGCTTTATTGTATCAATGGATGATTTTGGAGCGGGATATTCTTCTCTTAATTCTCTTAAGGAGCTAAAGATTGATGTTTTAAAGATTGATGCAGATTTCTTTAGAGGAGTAGAAGAGCAGGAGAGGGGAATGCTTATTGTTTCAGAAGTAATTGATTTGGCAAAGAAGCTTAATATGAAGATTGTTGCAGAAGGTATTGAAAATAGGGAACAGGTGGATTTCCTTGTGGAACAAGAATGTGATTTGATACAGGGATATTTCTTTGCAAAACCTATGCCTATAAGTGATTTTGAAGAGAAATATAGTTAATTTGCCTTGTTAGGAGGTACCAATGAAGAAAATAAATGTGATGAAGATAGTAAGAATATTATTAGCGGTTTTAATGATTGCTTCATTTTTGTTTTTTATTTTGGGACAAATATTTTTGCCAAAAGAGAATGAGTTTAGACATGGTTCTGTGGAAAAATTTAAACCGCAATGGACTCAAATAATGTCAGATGGCAGTCGTGTGAATGTGAATTTACCGGGAAACTGTCAGGCAAAATATGGAGAATGGGTAACTATAGAAACTGTATTACCTGCTACATTAAAAGAAACTAGTATATGTATGCGAAGCATGCAACAGGAACTTAAGATATATGTAAATGATGAGCTTAGATATGAGTATTCCACACTGGATACACAGCTTTTTGGAAAAACAAGTACAATGGCTTATGTGTTTATTCCAATATATGAAGAAGATGCTAATGCTGTTTTACGTGTTGAGTTTATGACAAAATCGTCCTATGCAGGATACGTTAGTGATATGTACATAGGCAATCGGACGGATATCATTCAGCATTTTTGCGACTTATATGCGCCGGCGGCAATAGTTGCAGCATTGTTGTTACTGTTAGGTGTGGGTACGATATTTACCAATTTGATTATAATGATTTTTTATAAGAAAAAATCAGATTTGTGGCATCTTGGTAATGCTATCGTTATGGCTGCGTCATGGCTTATTGTAGAATCTAAATTACGTCAGTTCTTTTTACCTAACAGTACAGTAGCTATGTTAATGGGTTTTTTGCTTATAGCCATACTTCCATATCCATTTTTGGCTTATATGGATTGTGTACAGAAAAAACGTTATCAAAAGGCATACATAACAATAGGTATAGCAACTGCGGTTAACTTTATTGTTGTATTTATTTTGCAGGCACTAAATATAAAAGACTTTTTTGAAACAATGGGTTCGTCACATATTATAATAGGTGTTATGCTTGTAGAAACCGCAATTACAATTATTCTTGATACAATTAAGGGTCGAGTCAGGGAATATAGAGAGGTTGCTATAGGATTTTTAGCTCTTACAATAGCAGGTATTGTAGAGATTGGTTTGGCCTACGTGGTTTCAGCAAGATATAACGGTATTGCTTTATGTATAGGTTTGGTTTTACTTATATTTTTTGCGGCATTAAAATCAGTAAGAGACCTGTTTAATATTGAAAAGGAAAAGCAATATGCTATAGCTACCAGTGAATCAAAAGCACAATTTCTTGCAAATATGTCTCATGAAATTCGTACCCCTATTAATACCATAGTTGGTATGAATGAAATGATTATTCGTGAAAATGATAATGCAACGATAGATGAGTATGCCAGAAATATTAAAAATGCAAGTACAATGTTGCTTGGAATTATTAATGATATACTTGATTTCTCAAAGATTGAGGCTGGTAAATTACAAATTGTTGAGAATGATTATAAGCTTGCATCAATGATAAAGGATATGATGCTAAGCTTGGAAATGCGTACTAGAAATAAAAGTCTAATTCTCAATGTAGATATAGATGAAAATTTACCATCTGTCTTAAAGGGAGATGAAATCCGTATCAAACAGATTTTGAATAATCTTTTATCAAATGCCGTTAAATATACTGAAAAAGGCAGTGTAACATTTTCGGTATCAGGAGAACAGGATGCAGATGGATTTAAGCTTATTTTGAAGATAGCTGATACAGGTAAAGGTATTAAGAAAGAAGATATAGAAAGTCTGTTTGAAAGCTTTAAACGTCTTGAATTAGAAAAAAACCGTTATATTGAGGGTACAGGCTTAGGCTTAAATATAACAAAACTTTTGGTTGATCTTATGAATGGTAAGATTGATGTGGAAAGTGAATATGGAAAAGGTAGCTGTTTTACAGTAACATTGCCACAGGAAGTTATAGATAATACTCCGATGGGTAATATAGCGAATCAGTCACAGCAGTTTAAAAAGGAAGAACAGGAGCACATAAGTATTCCTGATGCAAATATACTTGTGGTAGATGATACAAAGATTAATCTAAAAGTAATAGAGGCTCTATTAAAGAGAACTCTAGCTAAGGTTGATACAGCTACAGGCGGAATTGAATGTTTTGAAATGACTAAGAATAAAAAGTATGATGTTATTCTTATGGATCATATGATGCCAGAGCCTGATGGAATTCAGACTCTACATATGATAAAAGAAGATAAGTCTAATGTAAATAACGAAACACCTATAATAGTTCTTACTGCAAATGCTATAGCAGGTGCGAAGGAAAATTATATAAAGGAAGGCTTTAACGGATACCTGTCAAAGCCAGTAAAACCTGAAGAATTAGAAGAAATACTTAAAGGATATGTGGTAAATGTTAAGTAAAGACTTGCATTTTGTAATGAAATGTGTTTTAATAGCTTTGTTGCAGTTAACTAAAGATTAAGGAGGATTATTATGATTAGTGCAGAATTTCCAACATTGAATCTTGAAGAAACAGGCAAGAAGATTAAGTCCTTACGACAGGGTAAGGGCTATACAGTTGAAGAGATAGCCATGTATATGGGTTTTACCGGACCACAAGCGGTGTATAAGTGGGAATGGGGAAAGAGCCTTCCAACTGTAGATAATTTATATGCGTTAAGCAGACTCTTTGGAGTTACAATAGATACGATACTCGTCAGCAATGACGGGTATCTTTTTTGTTCAAGCGTAAAGGCCTTTCCTATTGAACAAAAACACTCCGCGGGATGCGCACTCGCACGAATGGAAAGTGTGGCTGTAGCGACCGTACTCGCCGCTTAAAGTGTACAAGTCCTCTAAATAGTAATTCGCTATATAATAAACTATAAGTTTATTCACATTTTAGATAAATGTGTTATAATAAAGAAGAATCAAATGACAGTGAATGTTTAAGAAAGAAGGAATACGATTATGAAGATGACATCAGCATATGCAAACAAAATGTTAAGAAAGCTTACAGAGGACAAGGAGTTCTATAGAATGAAGGAGGCTCAATCCTATGTATACACTGCAACAATGGAAGAGGAACCATTAATTCCAGATTATGATTATATGGACGTGGCATCAAAGATTGATGCAATTGACGAGAAGATTTGTAAGATTAAACATGCAATTAACCTTTCAAATGCTACTAGTAAGATAACAGTTGGGGATGAGGTTATGAGCGTTGATACAATTCTTGTAAGAATGGCACAACTTAATAAGAGAAAGATGATACTTGATGATATGAGAAAGCGTCAACCAAAGACAAGACTTGATAATGCATATAATTCAATCAAGAAATCGGTGGTTGAGTACAGATATATCAATTATGATTTAGAACTTGTTAAGTCAGAATATGAGCGTATCGATAATCTTATTGCAAAGATGCAGATGGAACTTGACAAATATAATCAAACTGTTGAGTTTGATGTAGAAATATAAATAATATAGTGCAATTGCACTGTATTCATATTCCGAACAATCACAAAACTTTTTTGAATTAAAATAGAGTTATTGATATTGTTGAGAGTTTATGTTCTTGGTTATTGCGTTATTTTTTATTGCGTTAATGTTCAATGTTCAAAAAAAGGTAATTATTATTTACATATTCTCGTGATTGTTAAAAACTTGCACATATGTGCGCTGCTAAAGTTCGGTTATAGGCAGCAGCAGGCGGTGTGGTCTTTTAGATCCATCGCCTGTTTTTTTTTCTGTCTAAAAAAGTATAAATGATTTACTTTTCACAATAAATATGATAATATCTTTTCTATAAAGTTAGTGGAGGTATAAAATGAAAATAACAGAAGATATTATATATATAGGCGTGAATGATCACAATATTGATTTGTTTGAAGGACAATATATTGTGCCTAATGGTATGGCATATAATTCATATGCAATAATTGATGAAAAGATTGCAGTTATGGATTCAGTAGATGTTAATTTTACTAAGGAGTGGCTTGATAATATTAAAAATGCATTAGGTGACAGAGAACCAGATTATCTTGTGGTTCAACATATGGAACCGGACCACTCGGCTAATATAGTTAATTTTGTAAATGCATATCCAAATGCAAAGATTGTATCATCTGCTAAAGCATTTGTTATGATGAAGAATTTCTTTGGTACTGATTTTGCAGACAAGCAAGTGGTGGTAGGTGAAGGAAGCAAGCTTTCTTTAGGTAAGCATGAGCTTACATTTGTTACAGCACCTATGGTTCACTGGCCAGAAGTTATAGTAACTTATGACAGCTATGACAAAGTGCTTTTCTCAGCTGACGGTTTTGGAAAGTTTGGTGCTTTAGATGTGGAAGAGGATTGGGCATGTGAAGCCAGACGTTATTATATAGGCATTGTTGGTAAATACGGTATGCAGGTACAGGCACTTTTAAAGAAGGCTGCAGCACTTGATATTCAGACTATTTGTCCACTTCACGGACCTGTTTTAAAGGAAAATCTTTCATATTATTTAAATTTATATAATATCTGGTCAAGCTATCAGGTGGAAGAAGAAGGTGTAGTTATTGCATATACATCAGTGTATGGTAATACTAAAAAGGCAGCAGAAGAATTGGCTAAGATGCTTGAAGAAAAAGGTTGTCCAAGGGTCGCTCTTAATGATTTGGCAAGATGTGATATGGCAGAAGCGGTTGAAGATGCGTTTAGATACAGTAAGCTGGTTTTAGCTACTACAACATATAACAATGATATTTTCCCATTTATGAAGGAATTTATTAATCATTTGACAGAACGTAATTATAGCAATCGTACAGTTGCATTTATTGAAAATGGTAGCTGGGCGCCAGTGGCGACAAAGGTTATGAAGTCTATGCTTGACAATTCTAAGAATCTTACATTTGCAGAAGCTAATGTTAAGATTGTATCAGCTCTTAATGATGAAAGTAAAGCACAGTTAGAGGCTTTAGCCAATGAGCTTTGTAAAGAATATGGCGCAGAAGCTTTGAAAGTAGCAGAAAATGAAGGAGGAAACGATATGAAAAAGTATGTTTGTGACGTATGCGGCTGGGTATACGATGAAGCAGAGGGTGCACCAGATATGGGTATAGCACCAGGCACAAAATTTGAAGATTTACCTGAAGATTTTGCCTGCCCACTTTGCAGTGTTGGAAAAGATATGTTTAGTGAAGAAGCATAATTTATAATAACTATAAGCCATACTATGTAAGTATGGCTTGTGTTTTAAGGAGAGAAGATATGAAGGTAAGATTTAATACAGACGAGGAAGTTGTTAAAACTATAAAAGAAGGTCTTAAACAGACCGGAGGATATTGTCCTTGCAGATTAGAGCGAATTGAAGAAAATAAATGTATGTGTGAAGAATTTAAAGCACAGATAAAAGACCCTGAATATGAAGGGTATTGTCACTGTATGCTTTATTATAAAGAAAAATAGAAAGGATGAAATAAATGAGCGAAGTAATATTAACAAGTCAAAATTTTGAAGAAGAGGTAATAAAGTCAAATATACCGGTATTGGTAGATTTTTATGCGGACTGGTGCGGACCTTGTAAAATGATTGCGCCTATTGTGTCAGAAATTGCAAATGAATATGCAGGAAAAGTAAAAGTAGGAAAAGTAAATGTAGACGATAGCCGCAATATTGCTATGGATTATAAGATTGTAAGTATTCCTACACTTATGATTTTTAACAATGGCGAAGTGGTTAATAAACTGGTAGGCTTTCATTCAAAGAGTGAACTTATACAATTGTTAAATTTATAGAGGTGAAAAATGTTATATAAAGTAATGTTAGAAGGTACAGGGAAAGAAGATATTAAAACTATAAAGGCCATAAGAAAAGCAACGGGTTGTGGTTTGTATGAAGCTAAAGAGCTTTTTGAAAATGCACCTAGAAGAGTTAAGGCTGGTTTAAGCAAAGAACAGGCAGAAGAATTAAAGGCTATTTTAGAAAATTTGGGTAATAAAGCTGTTATATATGAAGATAATACCATACCGGAGAATAAGACACAAGAGAAGAATCCTCTTAAGTTTTTGAGGGTTTTATATCTTATTGCAACAGCAGTATGCTTCTTTGCAGCAGCAGTTAATTGGCTTAATTCAGATATATTTAGTACGATTTGCAATATTGCTCTTGGTATAGTAATGTTTATTCTTGCAATGGTATATAAAAGTAAATAAGGCAAAATGTAAAAAATAGGTATATTTTTATTGGGATTTATGGTAAAATGTTGAATGGTATTTTTACTAAAGACTTAGGAGGTAACCGTATAATGGACGGAAAAACAATTCAAATTTTAGTTGCTATGGTTATATATATGGCTATAGTTATCATTATTGGACTTGTATATGCTAAAAAAGCAAATCAAAGTTCGGAAGACTATTTTCTTGGAGGAAGATCATTAGGACCTTGGGTAACAGCTATGAGCGCCGAAGCATCTGATATGAGTGGATGGCTTTTAATGGGATTGCCGGGTGTTGCTTATTGGTGTGGACTTGCAGATGCTGCATGGACAGCAATAGGACTTGCAATTGGTACATATATTAACTGGCTTGTAGTTTCAAAACGTCTTAGAAGATATAGCGTAAGAGCTAATAACTCAATTACATTACCTGAATTTTTCTCAAACAGATTCCGTGAAGAAAAGAAAGTAATTATGACATTATCAGCAATGTTTATTCTTATTTTCTTTACTGTATATGCAGCAAGCTGTTTTGTAACATGTGGTAAATTATTCTCAACACTTTTTGGAACACCATATGTAGCAATGATGATTGTTGGTGCAATATTTGTATTACTTTATACTATTTTAGGTGGATTCCTTGCTGAAAGTGCATCAGACTTTATGCAAGGTATTGTTATGATAATTGCATTAGGTGTTATAGTAGTTATCAGTACAGTAAATGCAGGCGGTATTGGTGCAGTTATGGACAATGCCCAGTCTATTCCAGGCTTTTTCGAGTTCTTTGGACTTGCATCTCCAACACTTAATGATGCGGGAGAACAGCTTGTAGAAAATGGTAAGCCTGTATTTGGTGCGGCAGCAGATTATGGTTTATTAAGCGTATTCTCTATGCTTGCATGGGGACTTGGATACTTTGGTATGCCACAGGTACTTCTTCGTTTTATGGCTATTCGTAAGGAAGAAGAACTTAAGATGTCTAGAAGAATTGCTATGGTATGGGTAGTTATTTCTCTTGCAGTAGCAGTATTTATTGGTATAGTTGGACGTGCGTTATATCCTACAACACATCTTACTGCTACATCAGCAGAAAATATATTTATAACACTTGCAACAAGTTCATTACCAGCTATTTTAGCAGGCTTTGTAATGGCAGGTATTTTAGCAGCTACAATAAGCTCATCAGACTCATATCTTTTAATTGCAGCATCAGCATTTGCTAAGAATATTTTCCAGGGTATTTGCAAGAAGGATGCTACAGATAAGCAGGTTATGACTGTAACAAGAATTACACTTCTTGTTATTGCTATAATTGCTATGGTAATTGCAATTGATGAAGATAGTGTAATTTTTAGAATAGTATCATTTGCATGGGCTGGATTTGGTGCAACATTTGGACCAATTATGTTATTCTCACTTTTTTGGAAGAGAACAAACAGAGCAGGTGCTATTGCAGGTATGATAAGTGGTGCAGGAATGGTATTTGCATGGAAATTAGGCATTAGCAAGCTTGGTGGAGCATTTGCTATATATGAATTATTACCAGCATTTATTGTATCTTCTCTTGTTATAGTTGTTGTATCTTTACTTACAGCACCACCATCAAAAGAGATTCAGGATGATTTCGACGCGGTAGCGGCAAAATAATGGTAAAAAATAAAAATTATTATGGAAAATAATTAACAAGTATGTTAAAATGTTTTTTGTCTGTTTTTCAGAATTAAAAATGATACATAAAAGGAGAATTATTAAATGGATTACATTGATATCATTAAAATGGTTGTGATGTGGCTTATAGGTTTTATTCTTATATACCTTGCGGTTAAGAAAGAATATGAACCGGCACTTTTGTTACCAATGGGATTTGGTGCTATTTTGGTAAACTTACCAAATACAGGTGTGTTGCATCAGAATGTAGAAGGCCTTGGACAGGTAAAAGGTATTATTGAATGGTTATATGAAACAGGTATTGAAGCTTCAGAAGCGTTCCCAATATTATTATTTATTGGTATTGGTGCTATGATTGACTTCGAACCACTTTTACAAAGACCAATCTTATTTATTTATGGTTTTGCAGCTCACTTTGGTATACTTGTAGCTATTGTTTTAGCGAAAGTTTTAGGATTTGATACAGCTGATGCATTTTCAATCGGTATTATCGGTGCTGCTGATGGTCCAACAGCTATCCTAATGTCACAGGTATTAAAATCAAAATATATGGGACCTATTGCGGTAGTCGCGTACTCGTATATGGCTTTAGTTCCAATTATTATGCCAACTACAATTAAGTTAATTACAACTAAGAAGGAAAGACGAATTCAGATGGTACCTAAGAAGAAAAAGGTATCAAAGCTTGCTAAGATTATTTTCCCTATTGTTGTAACAATTATTGCGGGCTTTGTTGCTCCAATGTCAATTGCACTTGTAGGTTTCTTAATGTTTGGTAACTTAATCCGTGAATGTGGTGTATTAGATAGTTTATCAAAGACAGCTCAGGATGTATTAGCAAACCTTATTACACTTTTATTAGGTATTACAATTGCATTTAGTATGACAGCAGATAAGTTCTTACAGGTTGAAACATTATTTATTATGTTAATCGGTCTTGTTGCATTTATCTTTGATACAGTAGGTGGTGTATTAGCAGCTAAGATTATTAACCTTTTCAGAAAAGAAAAGATGAACCCAATGATTGGTGCGGCTGGTATTTCAGCATTCCCTATGGCATCACGTGTTGTTCAAAAGATGGCTGCTGAAGAACAGCCAGGTAACTTTATCCTTATGCAGGCCGTAGGTGCTAATGTGTCAGGTCAGGTTGCTTCGGCAATTATTGGTGGTATATTATTAGGTATTTTCTAAAATATGATAAATATAAGGAATCGGATTTTAAAAGTCCGATTCCTTTTTTGTAGCATAAGAATTCTTTTGTATGATTTCTCTATACAACAAAAACTTAATGTAATTGACATAATGAGCTAAAAAGTGTAAAGTTATAATAAAAGGAGATGTGACTAAGTATGAAAAAAAGTATAAGTATTTTATTGATAACAGCTATGTTATTTAGCTTAAGCGGCTGTGTAACAGATAATGTAGAGCCTATAAGAGAGAATACTCCTAAGCCTACTATCACACAACCTGCAACTACAGAGCAACAAACAGAAGAAATTACTACAGAGGCTTTGCCAGTATTTGCTCAAATGGCATATTATAAATCTGACAAGTTATCGGCATATGAAGCATATAAGCAATTACATCCGGAAATGAGTATTGAAGATATTGTAACACATGTTAACATTGGTTTGGACAAGCCATTTTATTCGGAAGTAAAAGAAATAGAGAATAAGTCAGATTTACTTGTTTTATGCAACAAATATAATACATTAGGACCGGATTATGTTCCTGAAGATTTGGTGCTTATGTCTACTCAATATGCATATTCAAATCAATATATGAGAAAAGAGGCAGCAGAAGCATTTTACAAGTTGTCTGCGGCAGCTAAGGCTGATGGCTACAAAATTGTAGCAGCATCGACTTATAGAAGTTATAAGCAACAGGAGGCTTTATATGCGGGATATGTAGCCTCAAAAGGCCAGGAGGCAGCAGATTTATGTAGTGCAAAGCCTGGTACTTCAGAGCATCAGACAGGCCTCGCGGTAGATGTTACAGATATGGTTTTACCATATGACAGTTTTGGACAAACTGAGTCTTACATATGGGCAAAAGATAATATTCATAAGTTTGGTTTTATAATACATTATGGTGAAGGTAAGACACCTATAACAGGTTATAAGACAGAAGAGTGGCATTTTAGATACGTAGGTGTAGATGTTGCGACTAAGGTATATGAGCTGGGAATTACCTGGGATGAGTATTATGTGAGGTATATAGCGAAATAGGCGAAAAATAAGTCAGACTAAGTATGACTAGACATATTTAGTCTGACTAAATTCATATTAGGCGCTTGCTCGATGATAACTAGTAACATATGTTTGATTTTCACCAAGAGTAACATCCGATTTAATAGCAAGTTCTAATTGCTTTTTTGAAGCTTTGTGCCCTAAAGGAAGATTCCTTGGATGACCGGATACAATAATGGTTTTCTCTGATGGAAAATCAATAGTGTTAGAAATAGTAGGTGCTTTTGCTTCTAAAGAAATTAGTCCTTTACGTGTACTTAAAGTATAAGGAATAGCCTCTTTTATTTCGATAAGTTCTTTAGGATGAATTTTCTTATAAATAAGAATTCCTGCAATTGTAGTACAAAGTAATACAGAGGTGACTACGATTTCTTTCTTGTGGCTTTCGATTTCTTCAAACAATTTTTTCTTTTTGTTGACTTGAATAGAAGATGTAGTTGTTGGCATATGGCCCTCCTTTTTATAACTGATGGTAAGTATGTTGCGATTTAAGTATATAAAAAGAACATTGAGTGGTCAATAATATATAGAATAAAATGAATGGGACAAAATTTGAAATTTGTCGGCAGTGGAGGAAAAATGGCTTATAAAAAGAGTAAAAAAGTATCGTTTGACAAAAACTGTGTAATGGAAGCATTGCATCTTAGAGGAAGTAGTATAAGAAAATTAGATGATGCATATGAATTTGGTTGGTCTTCAAAATCAGTTGAAAGGGGATTAAAAGCTGGAGAAGTTACGCTAGAACTTTTGGATGCATTGGGGAGATATCTTAATGTTGAACCTGATTATTTATCAGGAAAATATCATCGACAATATGAAAAAATAAAAGATCCATTTATTAGAGAGATATGTATGAAATCATTAAGGGCGGGAAATTATCCATATATTAAAAAACAACATAAGACCAAGATGGAAGGGAAATTCTTATATGATAGGTATATAGAAAATGTTTTGGTTATTCATAACATATCTATGGAACAATTTAATTCAATGGAAGAGAAAAAAAGAAAAGATTTCCAAATTGAATTAGAGAATGTAATTGCTCCAATTCTTATCAAATATTTTTTACAGAATGCGTTAGGGAAAGATATATGGCCAGAAGTTTATAGATTGCAAAGCGAAATAGAAGATTATGGAATAGCTGCAGAAGAATTGCTAGAAGATTTTTAGGATGATTAATGAATAAATATAATAAGTCATATATATTTTTGTTTAAAGAGATTTGGATTATATAAATGATTTAGTGTTGTGACTTTTTGTTAATCTTTCTATATAAATTTTGTTGCTACTAAAAAGCGGAAATTGTTTGTTGAAAAATTTAGTATGATTAAAGCTTTGTGCAAGAAGGATGTTTGATGAATTTATTACTGTATGGTATCATTATATTAGTTACAATTGTATATAAGTAGAAAGAACGAAAGGAAGTTAGTAATATGAGTGAATATACACAAGTATTAAGTGGTATAGCTGAAACGTTGTCGCTAGAGGAGGAAGATTATTCAGAAAAACTTCTTGATATAGCAAAGATGTTTAGAGGGTTTGATGAAGCATTGACTGCATTTATTTTAAGACAGGGATATTCTGGAAATGTTGATAATATTGATGATAAAGCAGAGTTTATTAGTGAAAAATTTATAAACGCAAAAATAACACCATTACCAAGAGATATAAAAGAATGGTTTATACCAAGTAATGTCAAACGTTCAAGGAAAAGAGCTTTTCAAATATGTTTTGCTTTTGAATTAGGTGTTACGGAAACTGATGATTTTTTCAAACGTGTTTGGTTTGAAAGAAGTTTTGATTGTCATCAAGTGGATGAGGCTATTTATTATTTTTGTATAAAAAATGGTATGTCATATGGTGAGGCTGATGCTATTATTAAGAAAATCCCGAAAGCTCAAAGAGAGAAGATGATTCCAGATACTAATGCTTTGTATACAAGAACAATAGTGAACGAGTTGGATAAAATAACTGATGTGAATACGCTACTTAAGTATATGGAAGAAAACATTGGGAATTTTAGTTATAATAATGTTACAGCTATAAAATTTGTAAGAAACTTATGGAATAAAATAGTTGGTAAAGATGGGTTTGCATATAAAGAAGGACAAATCATAGATAGAATGTTAAATCGGTCACATCCTAACAGAAAGAAAAAGAAAGACGACACTTGTTCAAAGGAAGTTATTGATAGAGAAGTTAAGAGAGAAAAAGAATTAAAGCAGGATGATTTTGTTATATCTGGTGAAAATGCGTCTTCATGGACTATATACACTCAGATTATGGGGTTGGATAACAAACAAGAAACTCAATATGCACCAACTCGTTCGTTATCCGCTGTACTTGAAGGTAATATGCTTGTACCATTTCGTGTTCATAATTGTTTTCCTGATAAAGCCAAAATAGATGGTATTATTCGAGGTGATGAAATGTCATCGGAGATTATTCGAAAAATGATTATTTTTTTGTCATTTTATACATTTTGGGCAAGAAAAGTAATAGAAGAAAACACTGTATTTGTTAATGTTGAAGAGTCTGATTCTGAAAGATGTTTGTACAATATTAACAAATATCTAACGGACGCTGGATATCCGGAAATATATCCAGGGAATCCATATGATTGGATTTTTTTGTGGGCATTAAATGATAGTCAGCCGTTGGAAGCATTTCGGTACTATATTCGTGAATTAATAGTTGAAAAAAATGAAAGCGAGAACATATAGTTAGAATGATTACATTCATAAAATCAAGATTGGAGTAAGTTGTTATATAATCAATACAAAATTAGCGAGGAGGCGATATAGTGGATTCTAGAATTGCATTGTTACCACAAACTGTACTTAAATTTGAGATGAATGAGGGTAGTACAATTCAGTACACCATTATTAGAGAAATAGGGCGTGGAAGTTCTTGTATTGTTTATGAAGCATGTAGACATGCAACAACTGGTGATAAGAAAATATATCGTATAAAGGAATGCTATCCACATAAACTCCATATTGAACGTGATAAAGAAGGGATGCTTATATCACAAACAGCTGATGAATTACGCTTTAAAGACATTAAGGAAACATGGAAATTAGATTTTTCAGTTAGCAATAGACTGTTTTATGGAGAAGGCATGCAAGGCGCATATGTGGACCAGATAGATCTTTATTCATCTAATAACACGTTATATATTGTATCGGCTTTTTCATCAGAAAAAACATTATTGTCATATAGGCCATCATCTATAAAGGAATGTGTTATGTTTGCAAAATGGATGGCATATATTATTAACAATATACATAGTCACGGTTATTTATATCTGGATGCAAAGCCTAGTAATGTTTTAGTGGTGGATGGACTAGAAAAGCGAATTCAGTTGTTTGATTTTGATTCTATGGTTTCATTACAGTCGTTAAAGAGCAATGAAACAATTAAATGTAGTGATATAAGATTGTCATATTCGAAGGGATTTGCTCCGATAGAGTTGCAAATGGCTGAGATTAAGAATCTGGGACTACATACAGATGTCTATGGTGTAGCTGCAACATTGTATTATATGTTATTTGGAAAAGCGCCAAATGCTATTGATTGTGAGTCGGATGCTATATATGATTTTGATAATATGCGATATGATGCTAGCTTGTGTGATGATAAATTATTTTATGCATTGGAAGAGTTTTTTCATGCTTCTTTAGCAAATTATTATTTAGATAGATATCAAAGTATGCAAGAAGTGCTTGATAAACTAAATATAATTGAAAAATTTGCGGATACAGATGCCCCACGCATTATATCTTCAAAAAACTATGAGAGTGCAAATGTTTTGGGGCGTGAAGATGAACTACAACAGATTGATGATTTTGTTGAGAACTCAAGTAATAATTGTTTGTTTATAACTGGTATCGGAGGAATAGGAAAGAGTAGTTTGGTAAGAAAGTATTTAACCACAAGATATAAAAAGTTTGATACTGTACTATATATGCAGTTTGAAGACACTATGGAAAAAACAATATCAAATGATTTAAATATTACGATAACTACGATGAAACAATCCGATGAAGTTAAAACGGGAATTAGGTATTTTGAAAAGAAGATAGCAAAAATTCGCGAATTGGTAGCAGAAAAAGTGGCACTCATAGTGATTGATAATTTTACCGGAGATATTGATAGAGATACATTGTGTGTATTGGAGACAAATTGGAAAGTAATTATAGTTACAAGACAGACTCCTAAGTATAAAAACTGCGATAAAATCTGTGTATCTGCAATGCCTGATATAAATTTAATAAAAACCATGTTTGAAAAAAACTTGGGTCGTTTTATGTGTTCTGAAGATGAGAGGTACTTTGCCAATATTGTTAAAAAAACTGCTGGACATACTTTGACTTTAGCGTTGATTGCGAAACAGATTGCAAGCAGCCATATTACCTTAATTGAAGCGTCAGAATTGACTGATAGTTACGGTTTTTCTCATATTGCTCAAGAAAAGGTTGATTATGAAAAAGACGGATTGCCGATATATAATACTATTGGTGGAATTATTGATGAACTTTTCGAAACAAGTCAACTATTACAGCACAAAAAAGTGATTATGAAAGCTATGTCACTATTTAGTATTGAAGGTATAGATATTAATGAATTTCAGCAAATATTTGATTTGCCATCTAAAGAAGACATTAATGAGTTAGAACGAATGGGATGGTTAGTGGTAAAACAAGATAATATCTCTCTTCATCCGGTTATTCAAGAGGCTGTACATCGTTGGGAATGGGATGAGCAATATAAGAAAATAGCTTTACAATTGTTGGAACATTATTATATTGAAATTCGTTTAGAAGCAACAAAGAATAATTATCCTAAAAAGCTTTATGATAAATGGAGTTTAATGATAAAAATAAAAAATAAACTTAAAGAAGAAATAGTTAGTGATATGAAGTTGTGGCATAATCGTGTGGTGAAAAAAAGTTTTGAAAAGAGTGGGCTTGTTGGGAAGGTTGTAAAGGCACGTTGGGAGAGAATGAATAATTTGCCTGCCAATATCAAAAAGCTTGAATCAGATTTGTTAAAAGCAGAACGAATTTTAGCAGAATGTAGTAAAAAGATAGAGATAAAAGAGCTGGATATATATACAAATTTGCTTTATGTAACAGTATTATATATGCCGAGATACAAAGAAGCGAATATTATATCGGAAGTTAATAATATACTTGATAATTATACAGAAGACTTTGTGACAAATGGATATATAGAATTATTAAAAGATAGTGAAAAAAGCAATCCTGTTACTATATTAGAATTATATCATTTGATGGCTTCAATTTATGCTGATTATAACGATGGAGATAGTATTGCCAAGTTTAAAAATCTTCTTTTGAATGCTGAACGTATTGCAAAGGTGGTAAATCAACCACAGGTTTATGCGTTGTATTTTGATTTGTGTTCAGGGTACTATGATGTTTTGCTAAATGGAGCTTATGATGCAACGACTACTTTAGAACAAGAATTATGTGATAAGTTATTGCTATATGTTGAAAAAACACTGAAGTATTCAAAGAAAACAATTCAGGCTGATATAAATCATCTCTATATAAAAAATACCCTTGTGAAGGCAACAATAATGATGCGTAGTGGAAGAGGTAAGAAGTCAGAAATAAGTAAGCTTATTGACAATGCTAAGGACTTGATTGTAAAGTATACATTGCCATATGCAGATGTAAGGCATCAGTATTATTTGGTTTGTGGGTGGTATTACACCATTATGCTTGATAGTGTAGAATTAACAGAAATTGCAATAAATAAAGCAAGAGAACTTTCTTCTAAGATATCGAAAACAGATTTAGATGAAATAGATAATACCATTGTACCGTGTGCAAATATGTATTTACAACTAAAATGTTGTGATAAGGCTGAAATGCTTCTTAATGAAGGAATGGATATATGTGAACGGCATGAAACAGCAGATGCATATATAAACAAGAAAAAGCAGTTAATTGAATACTTGGAAGATGTGAGTAAATTAGCAAGTTTTGATAGCTAGTAAATGAATAATATTAATTACTGAGAGCCTGGAATAATATGTTTGGGCTCTTTTGTTGTGTGCTAATAAATAATGTAATTACTGTTGAAATAGAACAGTTGTCGCTTTTGAGTATGTTTACACTGGCAAAATCAAACTGTAAAAAACATATGATATGGTTTGGATATATCAGCAAAATAGTTCAGATTAAAAGAAGTGTGCACTGACAAAATCAAGTTTAAAAATTATTGGGTTATAATTGATTTATAAAATAAAACATTAGTACGAAAGGAGCGAATTTTATGTGTAAGTATGTAGCAGTTGACCTTGAGATGTGTCGTGTACAATCACGAGAAAGAAGAGGCAAGAATTATTTGAAAAATGGAATAATTCAGAACGGTGCAGTTTTACAAAGATGGAGAGAATGTATTAGCACTAAATACATATTATCATACGTCTGTTGTGGAAGGATGTGATAACACGAGTTTTTAATCAAATACTTATTTGTAGGATTGAATTTAACATTAGCACAGGAGGAAACAAATATGAATGAAAACAGAATTAATAGTATCAAAATAGCATTTGAAGGAATTGGTCCAGACAAAACTACGATGTATACCAATCAAGAGATTGTAGACAAGCTAATAGACATTCAAACTGTTATGAAAAAAGGTGTCTACGAAAAGACACACGCTGAATACATGCGTGACAGAGATTTAATGATTCATTTTGCATCTTTGGCTACAGAATATGGGTTGTTAGATACGGAAGTTTATAAGAGATTTGAAGAAAATATGAGAGATTTAAGTTATACAATAGGTTCTTTTATTAAAGGGATGAAAGGGGAACGAATTGCTAGAAAAGCACTTAAGTTGATTACATATGATAATAATGTAAAAATATTGTATAACATAGCACTTGAAGATAATGATGATAAAGCTGAATACGATGCCATTGTAATTACACCATACGGATTATTTGTTGTAGAGGTTAAGAATTGGGGAACAGAGATGCATATTGATGAAAGTGGAATATTAAGAAGATGTGATCAAGGTATAAAATATGATTTAGCAAGCCGAATGAGTGTAAAGGAAAGCTTGTTAAGAGGTTGCCTTGCAGAATTGTTTCCAGATATATACCAAGGGGTTTTGTTATTCTCCTATGATAATGCTAATGTTAAGGATGAGTATAAAAAAATACCCTTGAGTTATGGAGGTGGTATCGTATATTGCATTAGAGATTTTAATAGTGGAGAAGAAATACTTAGTATTGAACAAATAGAAAAAATTGTTGATAGGATTTCAAGTAATCATAAAGAACAAAAAGCAGTTTGCAAAGTTGATTGCGAAGCAATAATTGATGATTATGCAACATTGATGGCGACTATTGAAGAAACTGCAGAAGGCACATATTCTTCTGTTGAAGAATTAAAATTTGTTGAGAAAATGGAAAGTGATGTTAAGAATTTTAATGATGATAAAAAGCATGACACAAAAGAGCAAACGATTATAGATATTATTAGCGGAGTTGCAAGTGCTTTAGTAATATTTGGATTAGGTGCAGTTACTGCAAAAACAATTACATCATGTAAATAAAAAGGAGGTGAATAGTTATGCAGATTAATGTAATGAACAAGGGAGATAAGGTTCTCAATGTAACAGCTGAATTGGTTGCAATTCAGAGAAAAAATGGAGAAGTGGACATTGTTCCACTAGTAAATGATGAATGTGGTGTCCGCATTGACACAGAAAACATTGTTACAATTAGCTATGGCAATAACGAGATAGAAACGGAAGTTGTTGACGGTGTTGTAATTACAAATTTTTAGGAGGGAAACCATATGGCAGGTAAAAAAGATAATGCATTAGTAGCAGTAATATCTGATTTAACTCAGACACAGGCAGCACAAATGTCTAAGGAGATAATGAAAGCTAAGGCTAAATATGCTCCTTATGGCAGAGGTACCATAGCGACTGGTGTAAAAAGTAATGTTGGATCATTAATTGAAAATGGTAGAAAAAGGATAGGAGGTTGATTGTATGGCGAAAAGGTCAGCTACCCATACAAAGGCGCAAAAGGTAGGCAAAGTAAGAGATGATTATACTTGCCAAGTATGTGGTGCTACAAAAGATGTTGAAGGACATCATATATTAGATCATCAGTTTTTGGGTGCAGCAACAGTTGATAACATAGTTTCTTTGTGTCACGAATGTCATAAAGAAGTACATAAAGGTAATATAGACATAACCAAATTTTAATAAAGGAGCATAAATTTATGAACAATGAATTATTAGAAAAAAAGCCAGAGGTAGATAGTCAAACAAATGAAAATAATGATTCTGGCGCTGAAAGAATATTGACTTGGTGTAAATACGCACATTCGATAGGGCATAAAAAAGGAATTATCAAAGGTGTAGTTATTACACTTTTGGTAGAAACAATACTTGTTTGTGTAGGAAGTGTATTTCGTAAAATTAGATAATTGTGAGGTGATGAATTTGAATATTATAGGTGTAAATAGTATTTGTGGTTTTTGTCAAGTTTTTTCTAATGGTAGAAGATATACATGCCCAACTCGATTGATAGATGATCAGATGTGTTTTCATTTCAAGAAAAGTGGCACAAATTAGCAGAATATGTAACAGAATATACAACAGAGTTGTATAAAGATGGCGAAAAAGTTTTTTCAAGAAGATATAAATAGGAGGACAACAATATGGCACAATATAAGATTTTATTTGCAGGTGAAGATGATTACGAGGCTGATGTATTTGATACTTACGAAGAGGCAGAAGAACACGCACTATATCTTGCTAGTTGTATGAAAGAAGGAGCGGAAATTTTATATATGTCAAACCCAGGAGATTATGATCCAGATGATTATGATGATAACTTTGAAATAGTTGAAGTGGATGAAGATTAATTAATAATTAGCTAATGAAAAGGAGTTGTTAAAATGAGTAATGAATTAATATGTACATTATCAAATACGGCTGGTAGAGCAAATGATATAACACACAGTCTGAAAGAATATGGTAATGGTAGTATGTCTGATGGGATTCTTAAATTACAAAAAGATTCGTTGCTTAAAGGTGAGGCTAAATGTGCGTATAAGGTGCTTGCCGTTATGGGCGTAACATTATTGTGTAACATATTATATGATAAGATTATTTCTAAAAAACCTAAATTGATGTCATATAAGATGGACAGTAACTTTCCATGGGAGGAAGTAAAAGGAAGAATAGTTAGCAAATATAATATTTCAGAAGTTATATTTGAAACATGGATACAGCCTTTGGTGTGTAAAGCTTACGAAGATGTAGTGTTCTTAGAATTTTCTGATTCTACAACATTTAAAGTTGATTATTTAAGAAACAAGTATGAGGGAATGATAGAAGATGTTGTAGCTGAAGTGACTGGTAAAAAATATAAAATTCTAATTATTCCTCAATCTTAGTATACGATAAATAGTAGCTGTGGCTTAATAGATGGTAATTTGTTAAGTAACAGCTACTTTTATTTTTCACCCATTTAATATATAACGCCTATTGAAATTATTGCCCAGGGAGATTATATATAACAACATTTGACACTGCTTTCTCTATCCACTTGCAACTCCCCACATTTACTGTTATAATATTACCTATCAATTACAAAGGAGAGTATATTATGCCAGCATTTGAATATAGTATTTTTTTCGTAATGTTTACAATTGTACCCATATTTATTTTTATAGGTGTAGCAATAGTTTTTACAATGGTATTTTCACGGATTGCTAATAAGGCGGGAGAGGATATTGCTAACAGTAAGGCACAGGTGCAGTCGGTTGATGCAGTTGTTATTGCTAAGAGACAGGAGACTAACCATATTAATGAACATTATACTGAGACTAGATATTTTGTTACATTTCAGGCGGATGATGGCAGAAGAGCCGAGCTTGAGATGAAGGGTGAGCAGTATGGCCTTTTGATTGAAGGAGATTATGGAAAGCTTACATATCAGGGAAATAGATATATTGGTTTTACCAGAACATAAGGAGATTAGCTTATGGAAAAAGCGAAAAAAGTTAATATGAGGAAGAAAATATTTGAAGTAATTCAGATTGGTAATAAGGATGATTTGCCAAGTAAGATATTTGATATATCTGTTACTGTGCTGATATTTTTGAATTTGGCGGCGACAATACTTGAAACCTTTAATGAGGCAAAGCCTTATATGACAGTAATTAAAGGTGTAGAGATTGGTACCTGCGTATTGTTTTTGATAGAATATGTGTTAAGATTGTGGACTGCGGTATATTTGTATCCTGGGATGTCTAGTGTGAAGGCAGGTTTTAAATTTGCAAGGACATTTTATGGTGTGGTTGATTTATTGACATTTTTACCATGCTTTTTGCCATTTATGTTTCCAAGCGGATTGGTTGCATTTAGAATATTCAGGGTAATTAGGATATTTAGACTGTTCCAGATTAATGCTCAATATGATGCGTTTAATGTTATTGTGAATGTATTAAATGAGAAAAAGAACCAGATTTTTTCATCTATTGTGATGATTCTAATATTGATGATTGCATCATCTTTATGTATGTATAGCTTGGAAAATGAGGCTCAGCCGGAGCAGTTTGAGAATGCATTTTCAGGTATTTGGTGGTCGGTATCAACTCTTTTGACGGTTGGTTATGGAGATATTTATCCTATTACACCACTTGGTAAGCTTATGGCTATTGTAATTACATTTTTAGGTGTGGGTATGGTTGCGATTCCTACAGGTATTATTTCTGCCGGCTTCGTAGAACAGTATACTAAGCTTAAAATAATTGGAAGTCATTATGAAGAAAAGAATATTAAATTTGTAACCTCTGTAGTTACTCAGGAGCATCCATGGAATAATGATATGGTTAAAAATGCCGTTTTTCCGCCACAGCTTATTCTTGTAATAATTATACGTAGCGATGATGTTATAGTGCCTAGAGGAGATACGCTTATACAGGCAGAAGACAAGCTTATATTTGCTGCAAAAAATTTAAAAGAAGAACTTGACATTGAGTTAAAAGAGATTAGAATTAAGGAAGAGAACAAATGGATCGGAAATAAGATTAAAGACCTTGATATATCAAGACAGGAGCTTATTGTTATGATTCAGAGAAATGGAAGAACAATAATACCTAATGGCTCGACAGTTATTCATGTAAATGATGTACTTATGATGTATTCTGCGCATAAGGTACAAGAATAGTATTCAAGGAGGAAGTTATGAAAAAGTTTTTTAAGAAATTTAGGTCTATACTGGTAACGATGCTTTTGGTCGTTATGATGTTTACAGTTACAGGATGTGACGAGTTTTTAGAAGAGCTAAGTGCTGCGTTAGAAGAGACACAGGCTCAGACAAACGAAGCAACTAATGAACAGACAAATGCACCGACTGAGGCTCCTACGAATCCGCCTACAGATGCACCTACAGAGAAGCAGACGGAAAAGCAGACAGAGGCACCAACAGAGAAGCCAACAGAGAAACCTACACAGGCGCCAATTGATAAAAATGGCTCTTATTATTCAAAAGAAGATGTTGCGCTATATATTCATACATATAAATGTCTGCCATCTAATTTTATAACTAAGAATGAAGCAAAGGCACTTGGCTGGGAAGGCGGTTCAGTAGAAAAGTTTGCAAAGGGTAAGGCTATAGGTGGCGACTATTTTGGCAATTTTGAAGGCCTGTTACCAAAGAAAAATGGAAGAAAATATACAGAATGTGATATTGATACTTTAGGAAAGAGTAGTCGTGGTGCTAAGAGAATAATATTCTCTAATGATGGACTTATTTATTATACAGACGACCATTATGAAAGCTTTACACTTTTATATGGGGAGGTTTAGAATGAAGCAGATAGTCATTGATTTAAAAGGCGTTAATGAAAGAAATGAATTATGGGAAAGAATTTCAAACGCATTAAATTGTCCTGAATATTTTGGAAGAAATTTGGATGCATTTCATGATGTATTAGGAGAAATTGCTACTCCTACGCAGTTATATATTACTAATTCTAAAGATATGAAGGAAGCTATGCCGGAATATTATGAGGCTTTAGATGATATGCTTTCTCACGCTGTTGTAGAATTTGAACATATTTATGTAGCATATGAACGTAATTAATAATAAAAGTACAAAAGAGTCCGTAAGGGCTCTTTTTATGTGTAATCTTAACCACATCTTAACCAATATAATGCTATAATTATTTTGTCATAATGGGATTAAGTTGTGATTTTGATGATAGCTTTTAGGAATGGAGATTAGTGTGAAAAAAAATATTTACATTTTAAAAAATGTTGGACTGACATTTGGTATTCTTGGTATTTTCTTTATTTTAAGTCTTTGTATTGAAAATGTATATCGTACATCTTCACTTATACCTGCGATTTTTACTTTAGCAGTGTTTTTGGTAGCGGTACTGACTGATGGGTATGTATATAGTGTAATTGCTGCACTTGTTTCAGTTATTGCGGTTAATTTCGCATTTACTTTTCCATTTTTCAAATTGAATTTTAGCATACCGGAAAATATGGTTTCGGCAATTATTATGCTTATTATTACTGTTGTTACAAGTACACTTGTTGGTAAGGTAAAACAAAGTGAAAGAATGAAGGCTGAAACTGAAAAGGAAAAAATGAGAGCGAATCTTTTAAGGGCTGTTTCTCATGACTTACGTTCACCCCTTACCACAATATATGGCTCTAGCTCAGTTATAGCTGATAAGTATGATGAGATAACAAAAGAACAGGTATTAACCTTGGCTAAAGGTATTAATGAAGATGCTCAGTGGCTGATTGGTATGGTAGAGAATTTGCTGTCAGTTACTAAAATTAATAATGACAATATCAGAATAAAAACAAGTCCTGTAGTACTAGAAGAACTTATAGACTCGGTGCTGGTCAGGTTTAAAAAGAAGTATTCTCAATGCAATTTGAAATTAGATATACCGGATGAATTTGTGATGATTGCAGCGGACGCAACTCTTATAGAGCAGGTTATTGTTAATATATTTGAAAATGCGGTTCATCATGCTATAGGTATGACTTATATTGATTTTAAGGTATTGGTAGATGGCGACAAAGTTGTGTTTGAGATAAAGGATGACGGCTGTGGAATAAGTCCTGAGCGTTTAGACAATTTATTTACAGGTTATTTTGATAAAGGTGATTTGCCAATTGATAAAAGTAAGAATAGCATGGGAATAGGTTTATCAGTGTGCGCAACTATAATAAAGGCTCATGGAGGCACGATAAGAGCGTATAACAGAAAAGAAGGCGGTAGCTGCTTTGAATTTACATTGAAGAAGGAGAATGTTGAAGATGAGTAACAAATATAAAATACTTGTTGTTGAGGATGATAAAAACATTTGTAATATCGTAAAAACTATATTAGATACAAATGGATATAAAGTAATTATTGCAAAAGATGGTAATAATGGTAAAATGTTGTTTTTATCACATAAACCGGATTTGGTGATTTTGGATTTGGGTTTGCCAGATATTGATGGAATACATATTATTAAAATGATAAGAGAAGAAAGTGATACACCTATAATTGTGTTGTCAGCAAGAACGGCAGAATTAGATAAGGTTGAAGCTTTGGATTTAGGCGCTAATGACTATGTTACAAAACCATTTGGAACAGAAGAACTATTGGCAAGAGTAAGAGCTGCTATCAGAAATAACCGTAAAATTGTTAATGGAGAAACTGTTATTAAAAATAAATTTATTGCAAATGATATGGTAATTGACTATGAGAGTAGAATAATAACTGTAAATAATGAAGAGGTAAAATTAACACATATTGAATATAATATAGTGGAGCATTTATCTATGAATGCTGGAAGAGTGTTGACATATTCTGATATTATTAAGAAAATATGGGGATATGCGGGGCAGGGAAGTGTTAAAAAGCTTCAGGTCAATATGGCAAACATAAGAAAGAAATTAGGTGAGAAGCCTGGTGAAAATAAATACATTTCCAATGAACTTGGAGTTGGCTATAGAATGAATAATTAGGAGTAAGTTATGGGATTTGAAGATTGGATGGGACTTGTAGGTGGTCTTGCATTATTTTTGTATGGAATGAATATGATGAGTGCCGGAATGGAAGCGGCAGCAGGTAACAAAATGAAGGAGTTATTGGAAAAGATAACTGCTAATAGAGTTTTAGGTGTTGCAGTAGGTGCTGTGATTACTGCGATTATACAGTCTTCATCGGCAACTACAGTAATGGTTGTTGGATTTGTTAATTCAGGTATGATGACCTTAAGGCAAGCTGTTTGGATTATAATGGGTGCTAATATAGGTACTACTATTACCGGACAGTTAATAGCTCTTGATGTAGGTGCTATAGCGCCTATTATAGCGGCTTTAGGTGTAGGCGTTATTGTATTTACAAAGAATAGAAAATTACATCATTTTGGCAACATTTTTGCCGGACTTGGTATTTTATTTATTGGTATGGATATGATGAGCGCGGCAATGAAGCCATTGGCTAATTCAGAAGGGTTTATAAGCCTTCTTTCCAAATTTGAAAATCCATTACTTGGAATATTAGCAGGTCTTGTTTTTACTGCGATTATACAGTCTTCATCGGCATCGGTAGGTATTTTGCAGGGCCTTGCAAAGAGTGGTGTTATAGGACTTGACAGTGCAGCATTTGTGTTGTTTGGACAAAATATAGGTACCTGTATTACAGCGTTGTTGGCATCTATTGGAACAAACCGTAATGCTAAAAGAACAACGGTTATACATATAACATTTAATGTAATTGGTACAATTATATTTACTGTATTGAGTATAGTGACACCGCTATTATCGGTTGTAAAAGGTGTTACACCAGGTAATCCTGCGGCTCAGATAGCTAATTTACATACTTTCTTTAATGTTGCCACAGCATTGCTTCTTATTCCATTTGGTACTTATCTTGCTAAATTTGCTGAGAAAATTCTTAAAGACAGACCGGAAGAAATGGAAGACGGAGACTTACATTTTCTTAAAAATATAAAGCTTCTTAAGGATGAACAGCTTGGTGTTTCAGCTATAAGTATGGAAGCTGTAAAACAGGAAATTATCAGAATGCAGGATATGGCAAAGGAAAATGTTAATAATGCATTTGATGCAGTAATCAGAAATGATATTAATATAGTTAAGCAGATTGAAAAACAGGAAGAATATGTTGACTATCTGGATAAAGAGATTCGAAAATATATATCGAGGATGATTACTCACGAGCGTACTGACAAGGGTAGTAGCATTTACAATTCATATTATACCATAACTGGTAATGTGGAAAGAATTAGTGATCATGCAGTTAATATAAGTGATTATCTGTATTGGATTAAAGAAAAAAATATTACTTTATCTGAGGTTGCATTAGCTGAAATCAAATGCATGCAGGATGTGTGTTTACAAATAATGAATATGATTGAAAATGTTTCTTTAGATGTTGCAGATTGGCACAGTGATGTAGCAGGTCTTGAACAAAAGATTGATGATATGACTAAGATGTATAGAGACAATATGTATGATAGAATAAAATCGGGTAGCTGTTCGGACGAAGGCAGTATTATATATTCTGAGTTGCTTACGGATTTTGAAAGAATTGGTGATCATTGTTTGAATATATCTGACGAGCTTTTAAAAATAGTAATTGCAAGCAACTAGAATTTTGTAGTATAATATCTGAAAAATGTAAGGAGGAACTACAATGCCATTTATAGATTCTAAGATAAGCATTCCTGTATCACAGGAAAAAAGAGAGGTTTTAAAGACCGAGCTTGGTAAGGCAGTATCAGTTATGGGCAAGGGAGAAAGCTTTTTGATGCTTGGATTCGAGGATAATTATGACTTGTACTTTGGAGGAAAAAAGCTTGAAAAAGGTGCTTATGTGTCAGTTAGCCTTTTAGGAAATGCTTCAAGAAGTGCATATGAAAGTATGACAGAACGCGTTTGTCAGATATTTGAAAAGGAATTAGGAATTCCAGGAACAGGAATATATGTAACCTATCATGGTATTAATGATTGGGGCTACAACGGAAGAAATTTCTAGAATTTAATTAAAAAATAAGTAGATGGGCATAGTGAATATGCCCATCTTTTGTTGTAGGTTTATATTTCTTCATATCTGTTCCAGATTTTATCAGCACCACATACATGCTTTGTGCCGTCAGAATCGGTTACAATATAGTCGCCTTCTCCAATGAAGGTATAGCCTCGTCTGTTTTTAATATAAGGGCAGACAATGGTACCATCTTCACGTGTGATTTTGATTAAGAAATCAGTAATAATCCATCCTTGTGTAACAATCTCTGTCCAAGGAGCAAAACCATCCTCCATGCCTTCGTTGAGCTTATATTGTCTAACATCTGCTTCTAAGGATATTCTTCTACATTTCATGGCCCTCACCTCCTATATATAATATAACATATATTGTGAAAAAAGAAAAGCGTTAGTAAGTTTTAAGTTAGAAATAATCTGAAAAAAGTTGATTATATTTTAAAAATTATTGCAAAATACTAGAAAAAATGATACAATATATTAAAATAATTTATTCGAAAGGAAGTAATATATATGGATAAAAAGGTTGGTGTTTTATATTCAATAAGGACGAAAATCTTGGCAGCGATTATTGCAATGTCGTTGTTTACTGGTCTTATTATTGAAGTTATTTATAATGTTAATGTAACGAAGATGCTTAATGATGTTAATAAGCATTATGTAGAGGATATAGCTATTGCTTATGGTACATTATTAGAGCTTCAGATTGAGGAGATGGGTAAGGAGCATGTACTTACTAAAGATGTACTTGAAAAGGAAGTGGGGCATGTAGGTCTTGATGGTGTTGAAAGCAGTTATGTATATGTAGTAGCACCGGATGGTAATATTCTCTTTCACCCTGACACGGATAAGATAGGCAAAAAGGTTGAAAATGATGCAGTTACATCTATTGTTGACAAGCTTTCTAAAGGGAAGGACGTTGAAAATGAGGTTATTGTTTATGAATATGACGGTGCTAACAAATATGCCGGAACATTTGTTAACGAGACCAAGGATTTTATCTTAATTGTAACTGTTGATGAGAATGAAATACAGGCACCTGTTAATGCAGTAAGAAATACAGGTGTTATAGTTCTTATAACAATGGCTATAATAAGTGTTGTAATAGCATTTGTATTGGCTGCCATTATTTTAAAACCAATTCAAAGACTGGATAAGCTTATTGAAAAGCTTGCCAATATGGATATAAGAAAAGATGAAGACTATGATAAACTTGGTGCAAGAAAAGACGAGATTGGTGTTATGAGTCGTGCCATTTCTTCATTGAGAGATGCCTTTGAAAAGATTATTAAAGAGATTAGAGTTAAGAGTGACAGTCTTATGGAATCTGCAGCAACTCTTAATATAAATGCAAAAGAATCTACAACAACAATGGGACAGATTGAAAGCGCTGTTGATGATATTGCGCAAGGTGCTTCATCACAGGCTGAAGATACTCAAAGAGCAACAGAAAATGTACTTGTAATGGGAAGTATGATTGAAGAAACTAATCTAGAAGTAAGAAGTCTTCTTCAGTATGCATCAGAGATGAAAGATTCTGCTGATCAGGCAAGAGAGATACTTGAAAAGCTTAATAAGATTAATACAGAGGCTGGAAATTATATCGAAGTTATTGCAACTCAGACTGAAACAACTAATCAATCAGCTGTAAAGATTAGTGAAGCAACAAAGCTTATTACATCAATTGCTGAAGAAACAAATCTCTTATCATTAAATGCTTCAATTGAAGCTGCCAGAGCTGGCGAACAAGGTCGTGGCTTTGCAGTTGTAGCAGCTGAGATTCAAAAGCTTGCTGAACAATCTAATGAGTCCGCTCAAAAGATTGAACAGATTATACATGAACTTATTGCTGATTCAGAAAAAGCTGTTGAAACAATGGAAAGTGTTAAGGCCATTATGAATAAACAAAGTGAACATGTTGGCGAGACAGATGAAGCATTTACAAAGATTGATGAAGGTGTACAGCTTTCAATTCAAGGCATTAATGCAATTTCACAAAAGGCAGAACAGCTTGATGAGGCAAGAAGTAATGTAGTTGATTTAGTTCAAAACCTTACAGCTATTGCAGAAGAAAATGCAGCAAGTTCGCAAGAAACATCAGCATCAGTTACAGAGATAACATCAATAATTGACAGTATTTCGGATAGAACAAATTCACTTAAGAGTTTGGCAGATGGTCTTGAAGAAGATGTAAGCGTATTTAAGGTATAATATGAAAAGCGGCTTTGGACATCCTTAGCCGCTTATTTTAAGGAGATGGCAAGGTGGAAAGACTGATATTTCATATTGATGTAAATAGTGCATTTTTGTCATGGGAAGCTACAAGGCAGGTTGAACAGGGAAAGGAAGATATAAGACTTATTCCTTCTGCGGTTGGTGGTGACAGAGAAAAAAGGACGGGTGTAATATTAGCTAAATCAGTGCCGGCAAAAAAGTATGGAATCACAACAGGTGAGCCTGTGGCAATGGCTCTTAGAAAATGTCCTAATCTGGTTATTGTAAGACCTGACCATGCTTTATATGAAAAAAGTTCAAAAGCATTTATGGATATATGTGCAAAATATTCTCCAGTACTTGAAAAATATTCCATAGATGAGTGCTTTTTGGATATGAGTGGTACACAGTATATATACAAAGATCCTATAGCCACCGCACATACTATTAAAAATGAGATAAGAGATGTTTTGGGATTTACAGTTAATGTAGGTATTGGTTCTAATAAGCTTTTAGCTAAGATGGCAAGTGATTTTGAAAAGCCTGATAAGGTTCATACTCTGTTTGCAAATGAGATTAAAACGAAGATGTGGCCACTTTCTGTTAGAGAATTATTTTCAGTAGGAAGGGCAACTGCGGAGAAACTGGAAAAGGCATATATAAAGACAATTGGAGAACTGGCAAATGCTGACTTAGACCGTATAAAGGCATTAGTTGGAGTAAAGATGGGCGAAAGAATTTATGAATTTGCAAACGGAATTGATAATTCGCCTGTACTGGAAAGAGCGGAAGAATTAAAAGGCTATAGTAATTCACTTACTTTAGAAGAAGATGTAAAAACTAGAGAAGATGCTTATAAAATATTACTTTCCTTAGCGGATGTTACTTCTAAAAGAATGAGAGCAGATGGTGCAAAAGCATATTGTATTGCAGTTACCATAAGAGGAAATGATTTTAAAGATAAATCTCATCAGCGAAAGCTAGCATGTGCAACAGATATTAGTAATGAAATATATAATGAGTGTAAAAAGCTGTTTGATGAGTTGTGGGATGGTCATACACCACTTAGACTGTTAGGTGTTGCACTTACAAATGTAACAAAAGAAGATACAACTCAATTTACCTTATTTGGTGAAGATAATAAGGAAAAACAGCGAAAACTGGATAAAACAATGGATATGCTTAAAAATAAGTTTGGCGACGGCTCCATAATTAGAGGTTCTCAAATGTAAGCACAATGCATATATTTAAGGGAATAAATTTTGGAGAATTAATATGTGTGGAATAGTTGGGTTTTCCTTTGATAATGTAAATGAAAAGCTTAGTCACAGAAAAACAATAAGAGATATGAGAACAAGCATAAAGCACAGAGGTAACGATCAATGGGGAGAATATATCGGAGAAAGTGTGGCTTTAGGTCATGCGCGTCTTTCCATAAGAGATATTGAAAATGGCAACCAACCAATGATAGAAAATATTAATGGTAAAGAGATTGCAATTGTGTATAATGGTGAAATTTACAATTCTGATGCTATAAAATTAAAATTAAAGAAAAAAGGATATTTGTTTAAAACCACCTGTGACACAGAAGTTATTTTAAAAGCATATATAGAGTATGGTCTTGATTGTATTGATATGCTCAATGGAATATTTGCATTTGCAATATATGATTCTATAAAAGAACAGTTACTTCTTGTAAGGGACAGAGTAGGCGTAAAACCGTTGTTTTATGCTATTAGAGAAAATAATCTGATATTTGCTTCAGAGCTTAAGGCTCTGCTTACACATCCTTTGATTGAAGCTAAGCTAGATATGGATGGCTTTAGAGAAATATTTGGAACAGGACCTGCTAGAACGCCGGGAAATGGTGTGTTTAAGGATGTTTATGAGTTAAAGGCAGGACATTATGGCATATTTAAAAATAATAAATTTGTAATTGATAAATATTGGGACATACCGGCAAAGGTTCATACAGACAGCTATGATGATACGATTGATATGGTAAAATATTTGGTTAGTGATTCCATAAAAGGCCAGATGGTATCTGATGTGGAAGTTTGCACATTTTTATCAGGTGGCTTAGATTCCACAATAGTAACAGATGTTGCATCAAGATATATGCTAGAAAAGGGCCGGGTGCTTAATACATTTTCATTTGATTTTAAAGGAAATGATAAAAACTTTGTATCCAATTCTTTTCAACCGGAAAGAGATGAAAGCTATGTTAAATTAGCTCTTGAAAATATAAAAGCTAATCACAAGTATTTATGGTGTGATGATGAATGCTTGTTTGAAAGTCTTTTTGATTCGGTAAGAGCTAAAGATTTGCCAGGAATGGCTGATGTGGATGCTTCTTTGTTGTATTTTTGTAAAGAAGTAAAAAAGAATAATACAGTGGCCTTAACAGGTGAGTGTGCAGATGAGATTTTTGGAGGTTATCCGTGGTTTTATAGAGAAGATTTATTAAAAGGATATGGATTTCCATGGTCTAAGAATGTTGAGGTTCGCGAATGTCTTTTACAGGACAGCTTTGTTAAAGAATTGGATTTGCGCTCTTACATTAATACCAGATATGAAGAAAGTATAAAAGAGGTGCCAATGACAGGTTACGAAGATTTAGATGAAAGGGCAAGGCGACAGATAGGTTATCTTAATATTAAATGGTTTATGCAGACTCTTTTAGACCGTATGGACAGAGCTAGTATGTACAGTGGTCTTGAGGCCAGGGTTCCATTTGCAGACCACAGAATTATTGAGTATGTATTTAATGTGCCATGGCATATGAAATATAAAGACGGAGTTGAAAAATCTTTGCTTAGGGAAGCATTTAGAGGTAATCTAACTGATAAGCTTTTATATCGAAAAAAGAGTCCTTATCCTAAGACTTACAGCCCAATATATGAAAAATTGTTAAAGGAAGAAATATTGAAAATATTAGAAGACAGTAATAGCCCAATTCATATATTTGCGGATAAAAATAAAATTAAAAAATTTGTTTTAGAACCGTCTCAGTATGGAAAACCGTGGTTTGGACAGCTTATGGCCTCCGCACAACTTTTAGCATATTTTATAGAAATTGATTATTGGATTAGTAATTATAAAATAAATGTGGTATAATATTATTTGGGGAAGAAATCGTTTGTTGAAATGGAGAAAAAACTATGAAAAGTACAATAGAATTGATAATGCCGGATTATTATGATGAATTTGAATGTGCAGCGGACAGTTGCCCGGATACATGTTGTGCAGGCTGGCAGATATACATAGATAAAGCAAGTTTAAAAAAATATAAAAAGGTAAAGGGCGGATTTGGAAATCGTCTTCTAAATTCCATAGATTTTGATAAGTGTAAGTTTATGCAGTATGACAGAAGATGCGCATTTCTTAATGAAGACAATTTATGTGATATATATACGGAGCTTGGAAAAAGTATGCTTTGCAATACATGTAAGACATTTCCAAGACATATTGAGGAATACGAAGGATTAAGGGAAATGAGTCTTTCCTTATCCTGTCCAAAGGTTGCAGAATATCTTTTAAGTAGAGAAACTGGTGTTGAATTTATAAGAAAAAAAGAGCAGGTTAGGGAAAAAGAATATAAAAACTTTGACTATCTGCTATTTTCTAAGATACTTGATGTAAAGGAAGCATGTCTTAGAATCCTAAGAAACAGAGTATGGCCTATTAATGTGAGAATTATGATGGTCTTAGGACTTACACATGATGCACAGACAAGAATTAATGCAAAGCATATTTTTGATATAGATGATATCCTTGAAAGATATAAGGACTATGGCAGATTTATTAATCGTATAAAGGATATTCCTTACAATAATAACGCCATAGAATTTTTAAAGTACATAGAAGCGTTCGAGGTGTTAAATCCTGAATGGAAGGAATTTCTTGAATGTATCAAGGATTCTAAAAAAGGTGAGACAAAATATACACAGATACAGTTAGAGCAACTTTTGGTATATTTTGCAAGCATTTATCTGACTACCTCAATATATGATGGTGACTTATATGGTAAGATGAAATTTTGCGTTGTTTCAGTAATTATCATTAATGAATTATCAGCGTACACCACAGAAACAGTTAAATTGGCATATATGTACTCTAAAGAATTGGAACATTCGGATAAAAATATTGAGATATTAGAAAAAAATGTAAATCAAAAACAATTTAAACTGGAAATGTGCTATATACCTTGAAAAAATATGTATTTTAGTGTACCATTATAATATAAACTGGGTATGCTATAATGCCGTTATGGAATGGAGAATAATATGGATACAGATAACAGAATGTATGTAGATGAGGTTAATTTTAAAAAAGCTCATCGTAAATACAAAAATGCAATGTCTCCTTCGCTGGAAGAACTTGAGACACAAAGAAATACAGAGTTTGAGAATAATATTAAATTTAGTATTCTTCTTACGCTTAATAACAATGAAGAAGACGTAGTTCGTGCAATGCTAAACAGTATTAGCAAGCAGTCCTATGAGAATTTTGAAGTATCCATTTTGGATGTTACAGATAAAGCACATGCATTTTTGGGTAACATATGTAAAGATATTGAAGATGATAGATTTAAATATACTAAGTTAAAAAAGAATTATACTGCTTTTGAACTTCTAAAGGAGCAAAAAAAATATATAAACGGTGATTATTGTGTATTTATGGAAAGCTCGGATATACTCAGTCTTGACGCATTGTTTGAGTGTGCAAGAGTAATAGGCGAAAAGGATGGAGATTTTGTATATTCTGATAATGCAATATATGAAGTAAGAACAGACAATGTTATGGGATATAATATTAAACCGGATTTTTCATTGTATAACTTAGAATATTCTAATTATATCAGAAGTTTTATTGCAGTTAAGACTAAGATATTTAATATACTTTTAGATAGTGGTGAATTGGGTAAAGAGCTTACAAAGGATGATATAATATCAATATTGGCAGCTATTTCTTCAAAGGTTGAGCATATAAGAAAGCCTTTATACAAGGTGAAAAAGACTTCTAAGAAGGTTACACCTAAGAAAATAGCACCAATAACAGAATTACCGGGTATAAGTGTTGTAATACTTAATACAGATAACTTTAGTGGCTTTAAAGCTACAATCGAAGCCATAAAGGAGCTAAAGCATTCAAAACTGGAAATATTAGTTGTTGAAGCTGAAACAACAGATATTAATACTGTAAGATATTACAAAGAGTTATCTCAATGTGAAGATGTAACAGTGAGATTTTTCAGATGGAAAAAAGAAAAATCTTATTCAAGGATGATTAATTATGCTTTGAGTAAAGCAGTTAATGAATATGTACTGGTTGTAGAGCCTGTATTTGAATTTGGAGAGAATTGGCTAAAGCCAATGCTATACTACATTTTACAGGATGGTGTTGCTATGGTGGCACCGGCATATATTGATAAAAAAGGTAATATGATTGACAGTGCTTTATCATATACAAAGAATGTATCAAGGGTTTCTTTAGAATGTGCATTGATAAAGAAATCTATGATAGAAGAAGCTTTATCTGAAAAGGATATGGATTATGTTGAGTATTCACAGCTTATTTCAGATAAAATGATTGAGGTAGGATATCAAAATGTTATTACAACCAAGAGTACTGCAATGAAAAAGGGTACCATTTATAAGAAAATAAGTAAAGGTACTGCGCTTGAATATGATCCTTATTGTGAGGATTACTACAAATAATGGAGTAGAGTACTATGGCATACAGAGATGTTGAAAATGCGAAATCAGGACTTTCAGATGTTAAGAAAACTATGTCATATGTTAAAAAATATGGCTTGGTAAGTGCGGCAAGAAAAAGTCTTGAGGATAACAAAAACAACAAATTCAATTATGAAGAATACAGAAGAAAAAATGAGCCTTCAAAGGAATGCTTGGAAAAGCAAAAAGAAGAAGGTTTTGTTTTCGAGCCATTAATTAGTATTTTATTATTTGTTAAAAAGATTGATAATGAATTTGCAAAGGAAACTGTAGATTCAATTCTGAATCAGACTTATCCTAATATAGAATTATGTGTACTTACAACTAAGGAAAATGATAAGGTGTGCAGCTATATTAAAGAAAATGAGTCGCGTATACACAAGGTTTCTTACATTGTATCAGATGATATAGTAAATTATTCACAGGGCATGAACAGGCTTTTAGATTATGCAAATGGTGATTTTATAACATTTATAGACTGTAATGATGTTATAGCACCGGATGCAATCTATGAAAATGTAAAAATGCTTAATAAAAATGAGCGCGTGGATATAGTATATTCCGATGAAGATTATTTTTACAAAGGAGAAGACTATTTTTCACCAATATTTAAATCAAGCTTTAATATTGACCTTTTAAGATGTTGCAATTATATAGGCAATATGTTTATGGTTAGAAAAAGCACTGCCAGCAAGGTGGGAGGCTTTGATGAAAGCTATGACTGTGAGCAAAAATACGATTTTATCTTCAGATGTGTAGAAGCTTCTGAAAACAGTAAACATATTTCAAGAGTCTTATATCATAATAGACTATATGAAAATGTAGATAAAAAGTATTTAGAATACCGCAATTCAATAAAGAAAATTATTATTGAAGAGCATTTGAATCGAAAAGGAATTGTGGCGGATGTTGTTCCTACAGATAAGTCTGGAATATTTAACATTAATTACAGACTTTTAGAAACACCAAAGGTCGCTATAGTAATAGACAAAAAGGGAAGTGATGGACAGTTAAAATCATGTATAAACAGTATCCACAATCACACGATTTATAGGAACTTTGAGATTGTAATTACCCAAAATCATGAAAAGGTACAAAATGTTGATGCAGAGTATTTTTTATTAATGGATTCTTCTATGAGAGTCACAACCAATAATTTTATTGAAAAAATGCTTGCACGTATAGTGCAAAAAGATGCGGGTGTGGTGGCAGGAAAGATTATTGATAAAAATAATCGTGTACATTATGCAGGTATAAAGCTTAATCGTAATAATGTTAAGTACTTGTTTAAGGGTATGCCAATGTGGCAGGAAGGATATTGTTATAAGGCAGTGTTACAGCAGGATGTTGATGCGGCACCTATATATGGAATTATGGTTCATAAGGATGATTATGACGATATGTATAAAGGTGATATTATCAATGATGTAGACATTAGATTTATGTATGGAATACGAAAAAGTAAAAGGTTTATAATGTTTGAACCTAATATAATATTTAAAAAATAATACACAAGTAGAAAGGAATAAAAAACTATGGGTTACAAAGAGATTTATAATGAATGGTGTCAAAATGAATATTTTGATGAGGAAACAAGAAAAGAATTAGCATCAATCGCTGATAATGAAGCAGAAATTGAAGACAGATTCTATAAAGAGCTTGAATTTGGTACAGGTGGTTTAAGAGGTGTAATTGGCAACGGAACTAACCGTATGAACATTTATACTGTAAGAAAAGCTACTCAGGGTCTTGCAAACTTTATAATTAAGGAAGGCAAGCAAGATAAGGGTGTTGCCATTGCTTATGATTCAAGAAGAATGTCTCCTGAGTTTGCTGATCAGGCAGCATTGTGTTTGAATGCTAACGGAATAACAACTTATGTATTCCCAAGCTTAAGACCTACACCAGAATTATCATTTGCATTAAGAACTTTAGGCTGTGTTGCAGGTATTGTTGTAACAGCAAGTCACAATCCACCAGAATACAATGGTTACAAGGTGTATTGGGAGGATGGTGCTCAGGTTACATCTCCAAAGGATGTTGCAATTATTGCTGAGGTTAATGCCGTAACAGATTTTAATGATGCTAAGACAATGCCTAAAAAAGAAGCTAAGGCAAAGGGCTTATATCATGTAATTGAGTCAGATATAGATGATAAATATATTGCAGCATTGAAGAAACAGGTTATCAATGCTGACGTAATTAAGAAGGAAGCAGAGGAGCTTAAGATAGTTTATACTCCTTTACACGGAACAGGTAATATACCTACAAGAAGAATTTTAAATGAATTAGGATTTAAAAAGGTATATGTAGTTGAAGAACAGGCAATTCCAGATTCTGATTTCCCAACTGTAGATTATCCAAATCCAGAAGATCCTAAAGCATTTGCTCTTGCATTAAAGCTTGCTAAGGAAGTAGATGCAGATATAGTTCTTGCAACTGATCCTGATGCTGACCGTCTCGGTATATATGCAAAGGATACAAAGACAGGCGAATATATGCCATTTACAGGTAATATGTCAGCTATGCTTATTGCTGAATATTTATTATCACAAAGAAAAGAAAAAGGCACATTACATGAAAATGGTGCATTTATTACAACAATAGTTTCTACAGATATGGCAAAGGCTATAGCAGCTAATTATAATCTTAAGCTTATTGAGGTACTTACAGGCTTTAAGTACATCGGTGAGCAGATTAAATGGTTTGAAGAAAATAATTCATATGAATATGAATTTGGTTTTGAAGAAAGCTACGGTTGTCTTGTCGGTACACATGCAAGAGATAAGGATGCTATTGTTGCAGTTATGTCTCTTTGTGAAGCTGCTGCTTATTACAGAAGCCAGGGTATAACTTTATGGGATCAGATGATAAATATCTATGAAAAATATGGATATTATAGAGAAGGCTTAAAGTCACTTACTCTTAAAGGCTCACAGGGCGTTGCAAAGATGCAGGAAATTCTTGATGATTTAAGAAATAATATCCCTGAAGCATTTGGTCCATACAAGGTATTAGAGGCAAAGGATTACAAATTTGATAAAGTTATTAATATGCAGACTAAAGAGGTTACAAAAACAGGCCTTCCATCATCAAATGTATTGTATTATCAGTTAAATGATAATGCATGGTGTTGTGTAAGACCTTCAGGAACAGAACCAAAGATTAAATTCTATGTAGGTGTAAAGGGCAATAGCTTTGAAGATGCAACAGCGAAAATGGAAGAATTAATTGAAGCAGTTATGAAAAGGGTTCAATAAATTTTAAAAGTTTAAACACAAAATGAACACAAATCGTTGTTAGTATATGAATATAAGATTAAGGTGTCAGAGTAATCTTTGGCACCTTATTTGCGAAAACGCATTTTATAAAACAGACAAAAGGAGAATTACGATTTATGTTTGATGAAGAAAAAGAATATTCATACTATAATAATTCATATGAAAAAGAAACGTCTTATTACAGCACGGATACGCAAGAACCAGAAACGTATTATTATGGAACAGCAGCACCAAAGAAGGAAAAGAAAAATGGATTTTTAACAGTCTTAAAGGTATTTGCTATTGCATTGCTATTTGGTGTGGTTGCAGGAGGAAGTATATTTGGTATTAATTATTTGGGCAATAAGATGTTTAATACAAATAATACACCTTCTACTAATAATAACTTGAGAGATCTTACTAATGTAAGTATAGTAAGTAATGAAAGCAAATTTGAAGATTCGTCTATAGAGGCAGTTGTAATAGATGTGTCAGATATAGTTAAGGCAGTTATGCCATCAGTTGTAATTATTGAAGGTAAGGCTAAAACTACTAATATGTTTGGACAGACATCTGTAAGTAGCGTATGTGGCTCTGGAATTATAATTGGTAAAAATGATACTGAATTATTGGTAGTTACTAATGCGCATGTAGTTGAAGGCGTAGATGATTTGGAAGTTGAATTTATTGATAAAACCAGAGGCTCCGCTACAGTAAAAGGTCTTAAGACTAATAAAGATTTGGCAGTAATAGCTATTTCGTTATATGATATAAGTGATGAAACCATCAGCAATATCAGTATTGCACAGATTGGTAATTCTGAGTCTGTTCAGGTAGGTTCAGCAGCAATTGCAATTGGTAATGCACTAGGTTATGGCCAATCGGTTACAGTTGGTGTTATTAGTGCCTTGAATAGAGAGGTAAAGGTTGAAGGTATAACTCATACACTTATTCAGACAGACGCAGCAATCAACCCTGGTAATAGTGGTGGCGCGCTTATCAATGCCCATGGACAGGTTATTGGAATTAATTCAGCAAAGCTTACCGATACATCTGTAGAAGGTATGGGATATGCTATTCCAATAAGCTCGGCAATGGATATTATTACGGAGCTTATGAACAAAGAAACAAAAGAAATCGTTCCTGAAAAGGAAAGAGGTTATATGGGTATAAGTGGAAAAGATATTAATGAAGTAACATCAGCATATCTAGGATATCCACAAGGTGTACTTGTTACTAAGGTAGAAGAAGATTCGGCAGCAGATGCCGCAGGACTTCAATCTTTAGATATACTTATCGGTTTTGATGGAGAAAGCATTTCTACTATGGAGCAGTTGAAAAAAATACTTATGTATTATAGAGCAGGAGAAACCGTAGAAGTAGAATTCTATCGTCAGGAAAATGATAAGTTTGTGGTGAAAACAACAGAGATTACATTAGGTAAGAATGAATAAAACTGAGTGCTTTAGTAATTTACTAAAGCACTTGTTTTTTGAACTGCATTATGTTATTATATTATGGATTGTGAGGTATAAGTATGTCAGAAGATGTAATTTATAATAATGATACAGATACAGATGAATACGAAAAAATATGTTATATATGCCGAAGAACAGAAAGCAGAGCAGGCAAGATGATTAGTATGCCTGGTGACATATGTGTATGCATGGACTGTATGCAAAAAAGCTTTGACTCAATTAACAGCGGTGGTTATGATGATTTATTAAAGTTCTCTAATATTCCGGGCGTTAATTTTATGAGTATGTCAGATTTGGAGAATAACTTAAAACAGGATATACCTAAGAAGCAAAAAGTAAAAAAGACTAAGAAAGAAAAGAAGAATATTGATATAAAGGATGTTCCACCACCACATATTATAAAATCTCGCTTAGACGAGTATATAATAGGCCAGGATTATGCAAAAAAGGTTATATCAGTTGCAGTTTATAATCATTATAAGCGTGTAGCTACTGACACCTTGGATGATATTGAGATAGAAAAGTCTAATATGCTTATGATAGGACCTACAGGTAGTGGTAAGACATATTTGGTTAAGACCTTAGCAAAACTGTTAGATGTACCGTTGGCCATAACTGATGCAACATCTCTTACAGAGGCAGGATATATAGGCGATGATATTGAAAGCGTAGTTTCTAAGCTTTTAGCAGCAGCTGATAATGATGTGGAGAGAGCACAACAAGGTATAATATTTATTGACGAAATTGATAAATTAGCCAAGAAGAAGAATACCCACAGCAGAGATGTAAGCGGTGAGTCAGTACAGCAGGGTATGTTAAAACTGTTAGAGGGCAGTGAGGTTGAAGTTCCGGTTGGTTCAAACAGTAAGAATGCAATGGTACCGTTAGTGACGGTTAATACACGTAATATATTATTTATTTGTGGTGGTGCATTCCCTGATTTAGAGGATATAATCAAACAAAGACTTAATAAGCAGTCATCGATAGGATTTATAGCTGATTTAAAGGATAAGTATGACAATGATGATACTATTCTTGAAAAGGTTACCTTAGAGGATTTAAAGGTATTTGGAATGATACCTGAATTTTTAGGAAGATTGCCTATTATATATACTTTGTCACCTTTAACAGAAGATATGTTAGTAAAGGTACTAAAGGAACCTAAAAATGCAATTTTAAAGCAATATCAAAAGCTTTTAAGATTAGATGAAGTGGATTTGTCATTTGATGACAGTGCACTTGAAGCCATTGCTAAGAAAGCGATGGAAAAGAAGACAGGAGCAAGAGCATTAAGATCAATTATAGAAGAATTTATGCTTGATATAATGTTTGAGATTCCAAAAGATAACAACATAGGCAAGGTTACAATCACAGGAGACTATATTAATAAGACCGGTGGTCCGATAATAGAGATGCGTGGTGTAAGTGCGCCAGAAGAACAACAGTAGAAAGGAAGTATTATTATGAGTATTTCATGGAATGAAATTGGAGCAAAGATTAACTCAGCAGCAAAGAAGGTAGGTAACAAGACAACAGAGGCTGTAGAGGTACAAAAATTAAAAAACAAGATTAATGCTTGTGAAAAAGAAATTAACGCACAGTATGCACTTATGGGTAAATTGATATATGAAAAATATCAAAGTGGAGAAGTGGAAGAAGAGTTTTTAGTAAGCTGTGACAATATCAAGGCTAAAGAAAGAGAAATCGCAGAAATTAAAGGTAAGATTAACAATGTTAAGGGCTTTGCAGCTTGCAAACAGTGTGGTTGTGCAGTAGATGCCAATGCAGCATTTTGCAAGAAATGTGGAGCTGCAATAGAAGATTAATTATTAAGGGGATTATACAAGTGAGAAAGAGAATAATAGCATTAATACTTTTAATTACTACTATGTGTGTAGTATTAGCAGGATGTAAAGATAAAGAATTAGATGCAGAGTTAGAATCATTAAGAAATATTTATGATTACCAGGACGAAGATTACTGGAATACTACTGCACAGACACAAACAGAAAGACAGACCTATGAATATGTGGAAGATTATCCTAATCCACCATATGCAAAGATTTTTACAACATATGATGAAATGGAATCTAAGATTTATCACGCAATGAAAAATGGTGATTCAAGTGTGGAATTTTATGTTAAAAATTTAAGCTTTGGTGTAGAGGCAATTAATATGTCAAAATATATTTATGCAGGTATATATCATTCAGCATATGACAGTTCTGAAAGAGCATATAAGATTAAGCTTTTACAGATTAAATACAGAGAGTACTACTATGTATTAAAAGCATATAAGACTAATTATCCTGATGATTTAACAGAAAGACAAAAGCGTTTATATGACAGAGCAGTTTCTATTATTAATGAAACTATTACAGAAGGTATGACTGATATGCAAAAAGCAGAAGCTATACATAAGTACCTTATTGAAAATGTATTATATGATTATATGGCAATGGCATATTTTGCAGATTACGGACATATTACACATACAGCGTTTGGTGCACTTGTAAATGGTGCAGCAGTTTGTGATGGCTATGCAGAATCATATAATCTTCTTATGAATATGCTTGATGTACCATGTAAGATGGTTACAGGTTCAACACCAGGCGGACTTCATGCATGGAATATTATTAATATTGATGGCAAATGGGGACATGTAGATGTTACCTGGGATGATTCAAGTGATGATGGTAAGACTGTAAGTAAGGATTATTTCTTTATTACAGATTCTAAGATTTCAAAGGATCATTCTTGGATTAGAGGTAATTATCCGGTGGCTAATTAAAATTTGCTGGAGGAACAATGGATTTTATAGAAAAAATAGATGCAGATATTTTGTTATGGATACAGGATTATTTGCGTAATGATGTATTAACATTTATAATGAAATTTATTACACATTTAGGTGATGCAGGCCTTATGTGGATACTTATCGCATTAGGTTTATTGTGCTTTAAAAAGACGAGAAAAGTAGGCGCTATGTGTGCAGTGGCTCTTGTAATGTCATTACTTATCAACAATGTAATTTTAAAGCCATTAATAGGAAGAGTAAGACCGTACGAAGTTATAGACGGATTAACCTTATTGGTTAAAAAGGCTCATGATTTCTCTTTTCCATCAGGACATACGGCTTCATCCTTTGCGTGTGGAGTAGTACTCTTTTGCAAATTGCCTAAAAAGTATGGTATTCCGGCTCTTATAATGGCATTTGTAATGGGCTTTACAAGACTTTATATAGGTATACATTATCCTACAGATGTAATAGCTGCAGTGTTCACAGGAAGCTTGTGTGCATTTTTAGGAATGAAAATTGTAGATATTATTATAGCTAAAAGGGGCTGTTGCAAAATAGATGAATAATCTATTGAGCAACAGCTCTATTTTTATGTCCCAAAATGAAAAAACAGGCTCCGAAGAACCTGCTTTTTATGGTATAATAAGATATGACCAATAACTTAAAACACCATAAAAATTATACCGAACTTGGTGAAAATTATCAACTAGTTTTACCACTTTGTTTGGAAGGTTTGATTCCTGAAGATGAATCTGTCAGACTGCTGAGCTATGAATTGGAGGAATTGGATTACACTTTGTTGTATAAGGCTTACTCTGCTAAAGGCAGAAATCCCGCAGTTGACCCAAAGACCATGTTTAAGATTCTAACCTATGCTTATTCTCAAAACATTTATTCATCAAGAAAAATAGAAACAGCTTGTCGCAGAGACATTAACTTTATGTGGCTCCTTGCTGGAAGAAAAGCACCAGATCACAGTACCATCGCTCGTTTTCGTACTGGATTTCTAGCAGAGGCTTGTGAAGACTTGTTTTATCAGATGGTACGACGACTTGCTGCAATGGATGAATTATCAAAAGAAACAGTATTTATTGATGGTACAAAACTAGAGGCATGTGCCAACAAATACACCTTTGTATGGAAGAAATCTGTAGGTAAGTGGGAAGAAAAAATGTTTGCAAAGATGGAAGAAGCAGTACAGATGTTGAATCAGGAGTATATGCAGTCATTTTGCATTCTAAAAGAAAACAGAACTGCTGTACTTCAACAGATTGTTGATTATCTAAAGAACTATTGCTGTACGCACAACATTGTTTTTGCATATGGACGCGGAAAAAGAAAAAGTATGCACCAACGCTATTTTGAACTATTTCAGAGATTCCTTGACAGACAGAGTCTCTATGGCCTTCATAATTCACGCTTTGGCAGTCGTAACAGCTATTCTAAAACAGATGTAGATGCTACATTTATGCATATGAAAGATGACCATATGCGCAATGCACAGCTGAAGCCGGGATATAATGTACAGATTGGTGTAGATAGTGAATATATAGTCGCGGTAGACATATTTCAGGACAGAAATGATGTATGGACGATGGTTCCGTTTTTAAAAGGTATGGAAAAACAACTGGGATTTCGATATCCAAGTGTTACTGCTGATTCCGACTATGAAAGTGAAGAGGCTTACGATTATCTGAAACAGCAAAATCAGATGCCTTATATTAAACCACAAACTTATGAGAAATGGAAAAAGAGAAGCTTTAAGCAGGATATCAGCAAACGTGAAAATATGAGATATAATGCTGAAAGTGATACTTATACCTGTCACGCAGGAAAAGCACTGGTACCACTGTATATTAAAAAGCAAAAAAGTAAAAATGGCTATGAATCAGAAGTGACTGTATATGAATGCACCAGCTGTAACGGTTGTCCTTATAAGGGTAAATGCACAAAAGCTAAGGGTAACAAAAGGCTGTCTGTTTCCAAAAACTTCGTAGAGCATAGACAAAAATCCTACGAAAACATTATGAGTGAAACAGGAATAAAATATCGTATGAATCGTTCCATCCAAGTAGAAGGAGCTTTTGGAGTTCTTAAGAATGATTACGATTTTCAGAGATTTCTGCTTCGTGGGAAAACCAAAGTAAAACTTGAGATTCTTTTGCTGTGTTTTGGATACAACATCAACAAACTTCATGCAAAAATCCAGAATGACAGACTGAGAAGCTATTTATTCCCGCCAAAAACAGCTTAAAAATAATACAAAAACCGAGGCTTTTATTAAAGTACGCCAAAATCAGGAAAAATTCTTTAAAGTAGAATTTTTCGCTATTTTTTTCTTTATTCTAAAAGGGAGCATCGCTCAATAACTAAAAATTAGTTATTTTGCGACACTCCC
>JAZQMK010000072.1:0-40202 GCA_045543455.1 Lachnospiraceae bacterium | reverse complement strand
GTGCTTTTAAAGGGTATTACTGTACTGCTTGCATTTGCTCTTATTGCAGTTTTGTTAAATTTAAAGACTATTCTATGGCTGGCTAAAAATACTATTAGTGTAGGTATTATAGCACTGGTTATAATTTTTCAGCCTGAGCTTAGAAAGGCCTTAGAACAGCTAGGAAGAAGAAAGATTATAGCAAGACTTTTACCATTTGAAGATAATAAGGATAAGGGTGAACGTTTTAGTAATAAAACAGTTAACGAACTTATTAAAGCTACATATGAACTAGCTAAAACAAAGACAGGAGCTCTTATTGTAATAGAGCAGGATATAGTTCTTAATGATTATGAAAAAACAGGTATTGAGGTAGATGCTGTGCTTACAAGTCAGCTATTAATCAATATCTTTGAACATAATACACCTTTGCATGATGGTGCGGTACTGGTTAGAGGTAACAGAGTTGTTGCGGCAACATGTTATTTACCTTTATCAGATAATATGGGTCTAAGCAAGGATTTGGGTACCAGACATAGAGCAGGTGTAGGTGTAAGTGAGGTTACAGATGCGCTTACTATCATAGTTTCTGAAGAAACAGGAAAGGTTTCGCTGGCAATCGGTGGTGAACTAATTCGTAATGTTGAAGGCGAATATTTGCGTAATAAGCTTACTTACATTCAAAAGAAAACAATAGATGTAAAATCGTTTAAGTTATGGAAAGGAAGGCTGAAAAATGAAAGAAAAGCTGCTGAATAATATGGGTTTAAAATTATTAGCACTTTTACTTGCAGTCCTCGCCTGGGGAATCATTATAAATGTTAGTGATCCATCTACAAGAGTAACAATATCTGATGTTAAGGTTGAATTAGTTAACACAGAGGTTCTTATAGAAAATGAATATATTTACGAGATAATAAAAGGTGATGTTATAGATCTTTCAGTTAAGGGTCCAAGAACCGTTGTTGAAAATCTTACTGCTGACAATTTTAAAGCTACTGCAAGAGTGGCATTGATGTCAGATACCGCCAAGATAGAAGTTGTATGTACAGATGCGAGCAAAGCATCAGAGATAAGCATAACACCAAAAACAACAGAAGTGAAACTAAATCTCGAAAATATGATTTCAGAAACATTTGAGGTTCAAGCAATACTTGGAGGAACACCAGCTCCAGGATATTACACAGATGAAAGTCAGATTGTTATAAGTCCTACAACTATTAAGGTTACAGGCTCACAGTCTGTTATAGATAAGATTGCAAGTGTTGTAATAAAGTGCGATGTAAGTGGATATTCAGATACTTCTGTAACCACAATGACACCGGTACTTTTAGATGTGTATGGAAAGAATATTGATAAAACTAATCTGCTATTGTCAAAAGACAGTGTAGATGCTACAATTAATGTCCTGAAGACAAAAAGAATACCAATTAACTTTGTTACGCTTGGAGAGCCTGCTGCAGGTTACAAATATGCAGGATATCAGTCAAGTATATCAAGTGTTTTAATAGCTGGTAAACCACAGGATATTGATGGAATTGAAGCCCTAAATATTCCGGCGGATTATTTAGATGTTTCAGACCTGTCTTCTAATAAGACGGTAGTAGTGCCAATAGAGCAGTTTATTCCAAGTGATTGTATAATGATACATGGAGATTCCACTGCAACTGTAGAACTAAAGATTGAAAAATTAAAGACTAGAACATATTATATTGCCACATCTAATATTAAGCTGATTAATTTAGATCCGCTATATAAGGCTACTGTGTCAAAACCTACATCACTGGCTATTGTAATAAGTGGTCTTGAAGATGATATTAATAAGCTGACAGTCAATAATATTAGTGCAACAGTTAATTTAGAGGGTCTGACAGTTGGTACACATACATTAAAAGTAAAAGTTGATGAGCCTGATAAATGTCAGGTTCAAGGAGAATATACAGTGACAGTAGTCATAAGCAGAAAGTAAAGAAATGAGAGGTAACGACTATGTTAAATTATAAAAAATATAAAAGAGTTCCGGTAGTTAATATGCCGGACAGAGAATGGCCAAATAATGAAATTCAAAAAGCACCTATTTGGTGTAGTGTAGATTTAAGAGATGGTAATCAGGCATTAATTGAGCCTATGGTAGTTGAGGAAAAGATAGAAATGTTCAACTTACTTGTAAAATTAGGCTTTAAAGAAATTGAAATTGGTTTCCCATCAGCATCTAATATTGAATTTGATTTCTTAAGACAATTAGTAGATAGAAAATTGATTCCAGATGATGTAACAGTTCAGGTGCTTGTACAATGTAGAGAGCATTTGATTGAAAGAACATTTGAATCTCTTGAAGGAATTAAAAAAGCTATTGTACACATTTATAATTCAACATCAACTCTTCAAAGAGATGTTGTATTTAATAAGAGTAAGCAGGAAATTATTGATATTGCAATAGAAGGAACAAGACTTGTAAAGGAATATGCAAAGAATTTCCCAGGAGAGATTATATTAGAATATTCACCTGAGAGCTTTACTGGTACAGAATTGGATTTTGCTTTAGAGATTTGTACAGCAGTTCAGGAAGAATGGGGTGCTACAAAAGATAAAAAGGTAATTTTCAATCTTCCTGCAACAGTAGAGATGAATACACCAAATGTTTATGCAGATCAGATTGAATGGATGCATAAGAATTTCAAGAATAGAGAGTCAATTATTTTGAGTGTACATCCACACAATGACAGAGGTACAGGTGTTGCAGCAACTGAACTTGCAATGCTTGCAGGTGCAGACAGAGTGGAAGGTACTTTGTTTGGAAATGGTGAAAGAACAGGTAATGTAGACATTCTTAATATTGCATACAATATGTTTTCACAGGGAATTAATCCTGAATTGGATTTGGAAGATATTAAAGAAATTATTGAAGTGTACGAAAGATGCTGTAAAATACCAGTACATGTAAGACATCCATATGCAGGTAAATTAGTATTCACAGCATTTTCAGGTTCGCATCAGGACGCTATTAACAAGGGCGTAACAGCTATGAATAACCGCAAGAGTGCAATTTGGGAGGTTCCATATCTTCCAATTGATCCATCGGATGTAGGTAGAGCATATGAGCCAATAGTAAGAATCAACAGCCAGTCAGGTAAGGGTGGTGTTGCTTTCGTAATGGATACATATTATGGATATAAGCTTCCAAAGGGAATGCATAAGGAATTTGCAGATGTAATCCAGCTTATAGCAGAAACTCATGGTGAGGTAGCACCAGAGACAATTTTAGAAAAATTCAACGAAGAGTATCTTACAATTAATACGCCGTATGAATTTGTAAAATGTTCTGTTGTTGATTCGGATGAATCTCATAAGGAAGAAACAACAGTTAAGTTAGTATTTAAATACAATGGTGAAGAACATGTGTCGGAAGCAACAGGAAATGGACCTATTGATGCAGTTAAGATAGCTATTAAATCCGTTGTGGATATAGATACAAAGGTATTAGATTACACTGAGCATGCGTTAGGCGAAGGTTCTAATGCAAAAGCGGCAGCATATATTCATATGATGGATAAGGCTACAGGTAAGGTAACATTTGGTGTAGGTGTAAGCTCAAATATAACAAAGGCTTCAGTTAAGGCTGTATTTAGTGCATTAAACAGACTTGCAAAATAATATAAAAATAATTTTGTTAAAGGGTTTGACAATTTTAGAAATAATGTTACAATAGAATTAGAAAGAGAGAAAATGTGGAAAGAAGGTGTGTGTTATGGCTATCTTTGGATTAGGCAATAAAACTGTAGAGGAAAAACTACAAAAGCTTCTTAGCAAGAATGCATTTGATACAATTAGAGAAAAATATATGCAGTCAGAAGAAAGTACATTGTTGTATTTGGCAGATGAATGTTCTAAGAAAAAATGCGAAGGCAGTGTAAACACACTAGTTCTTATGTTAGATAATAAGAGCGATAATGTTAAGGCTGCTGCTGCAAAAGCATTAGTTTATGTTGGTACAGAACATGTGGTAAGTGCCATTGAGTATGCATTGCGTAAGACGACAGACGAAGAAGCTAAAGCTTCAATGAGAGAAGCTATTGACTTACTTCGTAATCCTAAAAAACGTAAAAAATTATTAGGTTTTTAATATTAAAAAATCCTACACTATAAGGTGTGGGATTTTTCTTTTTTCTATGGACATAAACGTAATATTAGTGTATTATAGAATTAATAGATTATTTATGTTTTAATACTAAATATTGTGTATAATAATATACTTTTTGATTGGAGGGATTTTATGCATATTACAGAAATTCCTATAGATACGGAGATTAAAGTGAGAGTGTCGCTGGATAATGATCCTGTTAACTCTCTTGAGTTTAGGACTACAGTGGAAGAAATGTATGGTGAAAGCTTGCTTGTTACAGCTATTGTTAATAGTGAGGACAAACCTATAAGTCTTTCAAGTGATAGGATACGGGTTCAGGTTGAACACATAGATGCGTCTGGGGAGATTCCAGTGCCGATTATATGGGAATCCGTAACTATAAAGTATATTTTAAAAGGTAGGAACAGATATCATCAGATTATTCAACATAGTGACGGTAAGACTGTTAACAGAAGAAATGCATTTCGTCTTTCTGTGGGTGAGAAAGCAATATTACAATTTAATGTAAGTAAAGAAAGTATAGAAGTTATTCTTAAGGATATAAGTAGTACAGGTTTTGGATTTGTAACTGAAAGAGATATTGATATTAGAGTGACTAAAATGTGTATGTTAAAAGCAACCATAGATGATAAAAAAATTACTCTTAATGGAACTATAGTGCGTAAGCAGGAGGTCCCTGAAAGCGAAAGATTTATATACGGCTGCCAGCTTGGAAAATACAGTCCGGAATTAGATAAGCTAATTATGTCCGTACAAAGGGAAAAGCTACAGCAACAAAGACAAAAGTAAATTAGGATGGTGTACGATGGTTATTTTTCAAAATATAATAGGATTTGATGGCGTTATTTTTATATTAGCGATAGTCACAACAGTAGTGTTTATATTAGCAAGAAAGTCGGCTAATGAATTATACATAAAGATGCATCCATCCCTTTATGTTCCTGGATTTGACGAAACAAAGAACAAAGTGGTTACAGATTATAACAAGCTAGATGAGATGGATATTGTTTCTATGAGAGATAAGATGGGCAGATTATATACATTATTTGCTAATTTTACAGGTATATTTCCATTGATGGGAATTCTAGGAACTGTTATTTCGCTTATTGGCTTGATTCAGGATATGGCAAATGCACAAGATAATTTTTATCTTGCTCTTACATCAACATTTTGGGGATTAGTATTTGCAATTATTTTCAAAATGTTAGATGGATTTATACTTTCAAGAATTGAGGATAATGAAAAGACAGTGGCATTATACCTTGAAAGAAATGTTACAGCAAAAGAAAAGGTGGATATATGCGAAGACAAATAGTAATTGAGTTGACATCCCTATTGGATGTTATTATGATATTGTTGTTTTTGGTTATATATAATACTACAAGCTCTGCTGCTGACATTGAAAATAATAATAAAGAACAGATGACGCAGATGTCAGAGCAGATAGAGCAGTTGCAAAAGGAAGTAAATGATAAGACAACAATAGTAGAATCTATAGAAGCTATTGAAGGTGAATGTACGGTTATAACTATTAGAGGTTATTCTGATCCTTATGATCCGCAGAATGAAAATGACAAGAATAAGCTTGTATTTACGGTGGACAAGGAGCCGGTTTTTGAAGCACCTTTAATATTAGAGAAGAATTATATATATAATACTATATATGATTATTTGCATCGCTGTTATAATATGGCTTTGCAGGAAAATAATACTATTATTTATGTAATATATGATAGAGCAGGAGCATCAAGGCACGAGCCGGGAGCTGTTGAGGTGGCATATAATGCAGTACGACAGAAAAATCCAAATCCGTCTAACATGTATTACAAAGAAATAATAAGTGACAAGTAAAAAAGAAAGGAATTGATACAATGGATAATTACTCAAATGTACCAAGAAACCCACAATATTCAAGTGGTAAAATGAATCCTCAAAAGGAAGAAAAAGTTAAAAAAACAAGAAAAGAAAAGAAGAGAGACAAAAAGCGTAGAAAACGTTGGATGATAGTAATAATAATAATTGTGTTAGCAGTGTTATTGGCTCTTTTATTAAACAAATTCGGTTTTGGTAACGGCTTTGGTTTAGGTAAGGGCAAAGGTGAAGGCGAAGGTAATGGAAAAGGAACAGAGCAGTCAACTGTAGATAATAACAATCAGGAAACTTCATCCTCTACACAGGAAAACAAGTTAGTTATAAAGATTGATGCAGATAAGGTGACTTATAAGTCAGTAGAATATACATCTGCTACAATTTCAGATTTAAAGACTGCTATAAGCAAGGATTTCTCATCAGGTACTAAGGTTGTATTAGAAATGACAGCAACAGCTAGAGATGAGATTATCAGCCAGGTTAAGACTACATTATCAAGTCTTGGCATAACAGCTGAAGAAAAAGATGTTTAGAAAAGGTTAGGCAATAAAAATGATTAAAATTGATATAATTTCAGGTTTCTTAGGAGCAGGAAAGACAACTTTAATTAAGGAGTTGTTAGGAAAAGCTTTTGACGGAGAGAATGTTGTTCTTATTGAGAATGAATTTGGAGAAATAGGAATTGACAGTGGATTCTTAAAGGAATCTAACATTGAGATACGTGAGATGAACTCAGGTTGTATTTGTTGTTCTTTGGTAGGTGATTTTGCAACTTCGCTAAAAGAAGTTATTGAAACATACCATCCAACAAGGATTATTATTGAACCATCGGGTGTAGGTAAATTATCAGATGTAATAAAGGCAGTTGATACGGTTACATCAGATGAAGTAGTTTTAAATAGCTCAACAACAGTTGTAGATGGTAACAAGTGTAAGATGTATATGAAGAATTTTGGTGAATTCTTCAATAATCAGATTGAAAATGCAGATGCAATAGTGCTCAGCAGAACAGATGTAATATCAGAAAGTAAGGTGGCACAGGCTCTTGAGCTTATCAGGGGTATTAATGACAAAGCAATTGTTATTACAACACCTATTTCACAACTTGATGGAACGAAATTATTAGAGATTCTTGATAAAACTCAATCATTAGAAAAGAAGTTAGAAGAAGAATATAAGCATCATCATCACCATAGTGAAGAATGTAGCTGTGGTCACCATCACGAGGAACATGAATGCTGTGGACATCACGACCACGAACATCATCATCACCATGATGAAGAATGCAGTTGCGGTCACCATCACGAGGAACATGAATGCTGTGGACATCACGACCACGAGCATCATCACCATGATGAAGAATGTAGCTGCGGTCACCATCACGAGGAACATGAATGTTGTGGACATCACGACCACGAACATCATCACGATGAAGAATGTAGCTGCGGCTGTCACGATCATGATCATCATCATGCCGATGAAGTGTTTACAAGTTATGGCTTTGAAACAACTAAAGCCTATACTGAGGATGAAATTAATGGTATACTTGAAAAACTTGCTAATACAACAGAGTATGGTACAGTTTTAAGAGGAAAAGGAATGGTAGCAAAAGCTGATTCTACAGAGTGGATACATTTTGATATGGTTCCGGGAGAATACGATGTTAGAAAAGGTCAGGCAGATTATATAGGCAAGATTTGTATAATAGGTGCTAACCTTGATAAAGAAAAGCTGGAAGAATTAATAAGATAAGAAGGTAATGATGATGGAAAAGATACCATATTATTTAATAAATGGCTTTTTAGAGAGTGGTAAGACAGAATTTATTCGATATACCATATCCCAGGACTATTTTAAAATGAAAGAAAAAACACTTCTGATTCTGTGCGAAGAAGGCGTTGAAGAATATGACGAGAAGCTTCTTAAAAAGAATAATACAGTAATGGAAAGCATAGAAGATGAAGAAGATTTTACTATTGATGCCATAAAGGATTTAATTATTAAACATAAACCGGCAAGAATAGTTATTGAGTATAATGGCATGTGGAATATGAAAGATTTGAAAATGCCTGAAAGTATGGAGCTTGCTCAACATATTACAATTATTGATGGAACAACCTTTGAGAATTATTATCAAAATATGAGACCACTTATGGCAGAGATGATTAAGAAGTCAGAGTTAGTAATTGTAAACCGTTGTGATGCAATAGAAGATTATAATAGCTGTAGAAGAGCATTAAGAGCCATTAATCCGGCGGCGGAAATTGTATTAGAAGATGCAAATGGTGAAGTGGAAGAAGAATTAGTATTACCATATGACTGGGAAGCAGATTTTATAGAGTTAGATGATGAAAGCTATGGTATATGGTTTATGGATGCAATGGATAACATTGGTAAATATGAAGGTAAAAAGATTTCGTATACAGCTATGGTTATGAAACCTGATGGTTTATCACGCAATTATATGATACCGGGAAGACCAGCGATGACTTGTTGCGAAGATGATATGATCTTTATGGGATATGTATGTTATACAACTCATGCACCAAAATATAATACTAAGGACTGGATAAAGCTTACTGCCACAGTAAAATATGAATTCAGACATGATTATAATGGAATGGGACCTGTTTTGTATGCAGAAAGCATAGAAAGAACAGCTCCACCAAAAAGACCGATAATAACATTTTAATAGAAAACGACCTTCATTGAAGGTCGTTTTTGCATATTTATACCTTGTTAAGGTGCAAACGAAAAATTTTTCTGATAAGCTTATTTTTATTAAATGGTATCAATGGATATAGATAGCTTCTGCCACTGATTGTTTTTGTTTGGCACATTAATAAAAAGGTGAAGATTATACCACCGATAAATCCCCATATATTAAATAAAGAAGCAACTATAAGAAGTATGATTCTCATAAATTTAATTGCATAGCCGAATTCAAAGCTAGGTTGAGTGTAAGTAGCCAAGGATACAAATGCCATATAAAATACACTTTCAGAATTAAACCAACCGGTTTTAACTGCAAATTCACCTAAAACAATACCTGCAATTACACTTAATGGTGTGGTTAACATACTTGGAGTATTGATTGCAGCTAGTCTCAGACCATCAATGCCTATTTCTAGAATTAATAATTGTAATAAGACGGGAACTGTTATTCCGTCAGTGATTAATATAAATTCCAGCCAGTGGGGAACATATTGCTGATTGTGTAAAAGAAATACCCATAATGGTGTTGCCAGTAATGAGGCTATTATGATTATTAAACGGGATAATCTAATGTAAGTGCCTATTAATGGTGGTAAATAAAAGTCATCAGCCTCTTCTAAAATTTCAAATATACTGGTTGGCAAAATCATAGCTTCAGGAGAATTGTCCACCAATATTACAATACTACCGTCTAAGACTGAAGCAGCAACAGAATCAGGCCTTTCAGAATACTTAAATTTTGGAAATGGGTTAAAAGTACCCTTTTTTATAAGACATTCTGCAAGACTTTCCATATTCATGGTTAGTGCTTCTACATTTATTCTTGAGATTTTTGTTTTTATGTCATCAAGGATTTTAATGTCAACTTTATCATCGATATAACATATGGCAATATCTGTTTTTGAACGATTACCTACAGTAAGGACTTCTGCTGAAAATAATGGATCTCGTATACGACGACGTATAAGAGCTAAATTAGTAACTAAAGTCTCTGTAAAGCCATCTCGAGAGCCTCTAAGAACTCTTTCCTTCCAAGGCTCATTAACTCCACGCATAGGATAGGTTCTGGCATCGATACCAATACATGAATCAATACCATCAACAAAAATGCAAATAACACCTGAAAGAATCATTTTAGTTATTTTTTCAACATCATCATATATGTCCACTTCTGTATATGGTATACATTTCTTAGAAAATTCCCAAGGAGATTGGGGAATCATATTAGCATCAAGATTCATTAAATGACTTAGGATTTTTTCCATAACATCATCTTTGCAAAAGCCATCAATAAAGAAAAGAACAAGGCTTTTTTCACCTATTTTTACGCTTCTGTAAATTACATCAAAATTTTTATCTGTTCTTAAAAGAGTTTTGAAAAAATGTGCATTTTCAGTGGCTGATTTAGAAATTTGATAGGTTTCCATAGTGACCTCCGTATAAGTTTGATATATGATATTTTGTCCACTATACTTGATTTAATGCATATTTGTGGTAAAATAAAAAATAATTGGAAGAAATGGAGACAATTATGACAACAGAAGAACGTTTTAAATATATGACAGAACAGCCAGTGGAAAAGATAATTCCAAGGCTGGCAGTTCCTACAATTATTTCCATGCTGGTAACATCAGTATACAATATGGCAGATACCTATTTTGTAGGTAAGATATCTACTGAGGCAGCAGCTGCGGTAGGAGTAATATTTTCATTAATGGCGATTATTCAGGCTTTAGGCTTTACCATTGGAATGGGTTCAGGTAATGTTATTTCACGCCTTTTAGGAAAAAAAGAAATTGATAGGGCTAAAAATGTGGCAGCAGTAGCATTTGTAACAGCAGTATGCGTTGGCGTGGTATTAGCGGTATTTGGACTTGGAAATATTTCATGGCTTGTAAATACACTTGGAGCAATTGATGCAGTAAGACCACACGCAGAATCTTATGCGAGATATATTTTAATTGCAGCGCCCATTATGATGGGTAGCTATGTACTTAATAATCTTCTTCGTTCCCAGGGAAGTGCGGTACTTTCTATGATAGGTATAGCAACAGGTGCAGTGCTTAATATAGTACTTGACCCAATATTTATATTTGTTTTTAAAATGGGAATAGCAGGTGCAGCTTTGGCAACGGTTTTGAGCCAGTGTATAAGCTTTATGATACTATTTGCTTTAGTGAATTTTAGAAAAAATGGTATTCATATACAATTAAGCAAATTTAGGCCAAGTGTTAAGATATATGGTGAAATATTACATTCAGGTGCACCATCATTTTGCCGACAGGGCTTGGCAAGTATTGCAGGAGTTGTAACAAATAATTGTGCAGGTGTATTTGGACCAGCAGCAATAGCAGCATTATCCATAGTTAATAGAATTACCTTTGTTGTATTTTCTATAGTAATTGGCTTTGGACAGGCGTTCCAGCCAGTGTGCGGTTTTAATTATGGAGCTAAAAAATATGATCGTGTAGTAAAAGCTTATAAGGTAACATTAAAGATTTGTCTTACATTGCTTGTGATTATGGCTGTGGTGTTATTTGTATTTTCAGGAAATGTTGTTGAATTTATGAAAAAGGAAGATGCAGATATTGTTGCAATAGGCAGTAAGGCATTGAGATTTCAATGTGTTACTATGCCACTTCAGGCATTTATAATCGTTTCGCAGTTTTTAGCCCAGTCAATAGGTTATGGTGGAAGAGCTGCTCTTATTGCAATGAGTCGTCAGGGAATATTTTTAATTCCGGCATTTCTTATATTAACTCCATTGTTGGGCATATTAGGATTACAACTTGCACAGCCTATATCAGATGTTTTGACATTTATGCTGGCATTTGTAATATCCATATTTGTATTAAAAAAATTAAAAGAATTAACGGGTAAAGCAGTCGTATAAATCGGCTGCTTTTTTATTCAATAGGAAATGTCTCTAAAGAAGCATTTCCTATTGAACAAAAACACTTCGTGGGATGCGCACTTGCACGAATGGAAGGTGTCGCTGTCGCTACCGTGCTAGGCGCTTAAAGTGTACAAGTCTTGTAGGAGTGTAAATTATTGCGAATTAATAGTGGACTTGTCCACTTTATTCTTGTATATCAAAAATAATATTTTTAAATTTCTAATATTATATTGACAATGCATATTATATGACATATAATATTGTTAAATAAAAAATACTATAGGAGGTAACAATATGATTTTTCAATTAAGTTCAGCACTTTTAGATGCGTGTGTGTTAGCAATATTGAGTAGAGAAGATGCATATGGATATATTCTTACACAGCATGTTAAAGAATTAGTTAATATTTCAGAATCAACTTTGTATCCGGTGCTTAGACGTTTACAAAAGGATGATTGCCTTAAGACTTATGATAAGGAATTTCAAGGGCGTAATAGAAGGTATTATGCCTTGACAGATTTAGGTAAGGCTAAGCTTAATTATTATTTAGAAGAGTGGAATTTATACAAGAGTAAACTGGACAATATTCTGCTAGGAGGGAATATCAATGGATAGACAAGAATATATTAAAGCCTTGAAGGATGAATTAAAAGGTAAGTTTTCTAAAGATGAATTTGATAATATCATTGAGTATTATGAAGAATATTTTGAAGATGCCGGAATTGAAAATGAAAGTGCAGTTATAAAGGAATTAGGTTCACCTAAAGAATTGGCAAAACGAATGAATTTGAGTGATGAAGGTGTATTTAATGCCGGAGTAAATGAAGAAGCTGTGGAAAAAGTGATTGCGACAATTGAGGATGGTAATGGAACAAAGGACACTGGTAAAAAGGAAAAGAATAATGATATTTGGATTCCAATTCTTATAGCTATAGTTACAGCGCCTATTTGGATTCCAGCAGTGGGAAGTGCCATTGGTGCTATAGTAACATTATTTTCATTGAATATTGCATTTTATGCAGCTGCAGTAGCTCTTATTTTGGCAAGTATTGTAATGATTCCGGTTAGTATATGCGTGATGTTTGAGACACTCGGAACAGGTTTTCTTGTACTTGGTATAGGATTTATACTTGCAGCCATAGGTATAGCATTTCTTTTGTTATCAGTGGCTATGACGAATCTTATTATTAAAATTATTAAGTGGCTGGTTAAACTTATTAAGAAAGAAGAGGTGTAGGTATGAAAAAATTTGCCAAAAGAAGTGGAATATTTATTGCGATATTACTAATATTGGGAATTGGATTGATAGTAACAGGCGTTTGCATTGGTATTAAGAAAGTAGATTTTACTGAATTTCACTGGGGCCCTGATAATATTGGTGAAGAAAAGAAGGCCGTATTAGAGCCATTTAATGAGATATCAATATATTCAGAGGTTTCAGATATAGAAATTCTTGAGGGTACTGAATTTGCTATAGAATACTGTGTAAGTGATGGTGAATTTACATATGAGGTAAAAGAAGGACAACTTGTGATTAATCAGGATTGTGATGACTTTGTACATAATATATTAGGCGGCCACAATGGGGCTGATATAAAAATATATATACCAGCAGATTCTAATAGCAATATAAAAAATATTTATATTGAGAATGATGTTGGTGATGTGAAAATATTGGGTTCATTTAATGATGCTACAATTAGTATTGAGAATAATGTAGGTGACATTGATATAGAAGGTAAAATTCTTGCAAATATTAATGTTGAAAACAATGTTGGTGATATTAAAGTAGAGATTGATACGAAAGAAAACGTGTATAAATTTGAATTAAATACAGATGTTGGAGATGTTAGGTCTAGCGGCGAAGTTACAGATATAAAATATGCACAGTATACAATAGATGTAGATGCAAATGTTGGAGATATTGATGTAACTATTGAAAAGAAATAAGAAATGTGATAATATCATTTTCAAAGTTATAAAAATGGAGTGTATGGTATGGATTCACAAACAAGGATGGATATAGTTAAGCGTATAGATGCAGCAGTAGAAGAACAATTAAAGAAGTATCCTAGTGGTAAGGTGCAGGATCTTATGAGACCAGAGATGGAAAAGATATCTGAGGAAACAGGGATAGATATGGTAGATATATTTGTTGCATATATGGACCATGTTGCTTATAGCAGTAAAAAGATGGCAGCAGAAGCAGAGATTAACATAACAGCAGATGATGTTGATAATAACAATATCAGATTATATCCGACACAAAAGTAAGAGATTATAAAGAAGGTAAAATCGTGTGTAAGATTTACCTTCTTTTTCTGTACTAAATAAGGTCGTTTTGTTATAATAAACTTACTTATATTGTTCAAAAAGGAGAAGGTATGAATAAAAGTATTTTAATTATTGATGATGATAAAGATTTGTCATTTATTATGGCTGATATGTTAGAAGGCTACGGTTATAAGGTGACCTGTGTTGAAAGTGGTGATGAAGCCTTTGATATTCTTACAAATAAGACTTTTCATTTGATTCTTCTTGATATAAATTTACCGGATATAACAGGTTTTGAACTATGTGAAGAACTTAGAAAGGTATCAGAGGTTCCTATTATTTTTGCAAGTGCCAGAACTAATGAAGGTGATAGAATTACTGGATTTGATATAGGTGGAGATGATTATCTGCCTAAACCATATTCTATGAAAGAGATGCTTTCAAGAGTCAATGCTTTGATGCGAAGGACTTACGGATTTGAGAAAGAAGAGGAAATAATTGAGTTTGGAAGTGTGAAGGTATATATTAATTCCAGAAATGTTATAAAAAATGGTGAAAAGGTATCTTTATCACTTAGAGAATTTGATTTACTGGCATATTTATGCAGACATAAAAATAAAGCAATATCTAAGGACGAGCTTATAAATGGTGTATGGGGTGCATTTTCTATGGTGGATGCATCTACTTTGACTGTACATATCAGATGGCTTAGAGAAAAGTTAGAAAAGGATCCGGCTAATCCTTTGTACATAAAGACTGTATATAAAGTAGGATATATGTTGGAGGTGGAAGATGAAGGCTAAGTTAGCAGGTATAATGTTTGTATTTATTGTTATTATTTTAGGCACAACAATGTATTTTTACAATGCAAATAATAAAGAAGAATTAGAAGATAATAAGGCTAAACAGATAGTTCTGACCAATGAAGTGGAGCAGCTTATAAGTTTAGGAAAATATGAAGAAGCATTAACAAAGACAAAAGATTTAAAAGAGCTGATAAAGGAGTATGAAATTAAAGAAAAGGAAGAAATTCATCTGGTAATAATTTGTATAATAGCCATAAGTACAATTGTGTTAGTATTTGGATATGTATACATTGCAATTTTAAGACCATTTAAGAGATTAGAAAGCTTTGCGAATGAAGTGGCTAAGGGTAATTTAGAATTGCCATTAGAATATGACAGAGCTAATTATTTTGGTAAATTTACATGGGCATTTGATAGGATGAGAAATGAAATATTAAGAGCAAGGGCGTGTGAAAAGGAAGCAATAGAGAATAATAAAACTATTATTGCAACGATTTCTCACGACATAAAGACGCCTATTGCATCTATCAGAGCCTATACTGAGGGACTTGAGGCTAATATGGATACTAATATGGAAAAACGACAAAAATACTGTCAGGTAATTATGGATAAATGTGATGAGGTTGCAAGGTTAACAGGAGATTTGTTTGTTCATTCAATATCTGATATGGATAAAATACATATAGTTATGAGCGAGTTTGAAGTGTGCTCATTTATTGAACGGGCAATTAGTGATATTTCATTAGAAAATGAAAAGATAAAATATACTAAACCACAGTTTGAAGCAAGGGTTAACTGTGATAAAAACCGTCTTTTACAAATTGTTGAAAATATTATAAACAACTCTGCAAAATATGCTAAAACTGATATGGATATAAGTATAGAAAAAGAGGATTCATATGTAAGGATAGTTTTTAGGGACTATGGTGTTGGAATTGCTGATGAAGATATGCCGTTTATATTTGATAAATTTTACAGAGGTAAAAATGTGGCAGATGAACAAGGTTCAGGGCTTGGACTATATATAGTTAAATATCTTATGAATAAAATGCAAGGAGAGGTTTTAGTTGAAAATGTAAAACCAGGTTTAAAAGTTACAATTGTCTTAAGGACTTCTTAATAACTTATTTGGTAATGTAATGGTATCAAATAAAGCGAGGTAATTATGATGAAGAAAATTATTTTATCAGCAAAGAATCTTTCAAAGAGCTTTGCGCACAATGGAAATCAGGTGCATATTTTAACAGAAGTTAATTTGGATGTGTATGAAGGTGATTTTACTGTGATAATGGGCAGTTCTGGCTCGGGCAAATCTACATTGTTGTATGCTCTTAGTGGTATGGATAGAGCAAGTGCAGGTCAGGTTATTTATAAGGATAAGGATATTGTATCCATGAAGGAAAAGGAACTTGCCACATTGCGTGTAATGGACTTTGGTTTTGTGTTCCAGCAGATGCATTTGGTAAGCAATTTATCTTTATATGAAAATATAATTGTGCCGGGATTTCTTAATAAAGAAAACAGTGCAGAAAATGTTAAGGCTAGAGCTAAAGAACTTATGGAAAAGATGAATATTTCAAAGGTTATGACACATCAGCCATCACAGGTTTCAGGTGGTGAGGGTCAAAGATGTGCTATAGCAAGAGCTATAATAAACAGCCCTGCAATAGTGTTTGCAGATGAACCTACCGGCGCACTTAATAAAAAGAATTCAAAGGATGTATTAGATTTATTTACACAAATTAATAATGAAGGTCAAAGTATACTTATGGTTACTCATGATATTAGAAGTGCCATAAGGGCTAATAGACTTTTATATTTAGAAGATGGGAAGATAATAGGTGAATTAAAATTGCCACCATATAGTGAAGAAGACGAAAAAAGCCGAGAAACACAAGTAAATGCGTGGCTTTCTTCAGTGAAATGGTAGGTGATGACTATGGCAAATTTTATAGTTATTAAGAATAACATTTTAAAGAAAAAGGGTACATTTTTTAGTGTTGTATTATTAACTGTTATAGTTGTTATGACTGCATCAATGATATTTAGTGTAAGAGATAATTATTCTAAAGCTATGGAAGAAGCACTAAATGGCGTAAATGCAGGCAATACCATATATATGATAAATGAGCATGGCTTTGATGAAGATATATTAAAAAAGGTTGAAGAAAGCTCTTTAGTTAAAGGTGTTAATAAGATTGAAACCGTTGTTACCAACACAAATAATGCCTATTTTATGCAAAAATTGCGCCCGGGAATAAAACTTTTTTCTAAAGATGAGAAAAGCTATGAAGAGAATATTCCACCATTAAAAAGAGGTGAAATTTACATTCCTTTAGGAGTAAAGGACAGATTTTCTTGCGAGGTGGGAGATACAATTAGTTTGGAAATGCTTGATAAAACCAGAAGCTTTATTATAAAAGGCTTTATATTGGAACCTTGTAATGGGGCTTCAACCATTGGATGGAAGCAGGTTTTTATTAATGATGAAGAATTTGAAGAAATAAGAGGGATAAATAAGGCAATGGCAACAGATGAAGCTAGTGCCAATTATATAATATTAAATGTGTATAAGGCGGATGAAAGTCTTTCGGATTTGAAATTTCAAAGATTATTAAACCGTGAAACAAAAATTGGAGATTACGCATTTGGTTCTATGGCACAGGAACAATCGTCCAAGTATACATTATTATTTTTTGAAATAACATCAATGGTAGTCTTGGTATTTACGGCACTTTTATGGGTGATAGTTCTTATAGTTATATCTAACAGTATTACAACTGAAATTGAAAATGATTATGCCAATATAGGTGTTTTAAAATCTATTGGATTTAATGAAAAACGAGTAAGATTTATTATTTCTATGCAGTATATTATAGCAGGTGTGTTTGGCATTATTATTGGTAATATTATTGCCCTTCCTCTTTCTAAAGTCGTAGGTAATATATTTATACCAATAACATCTTTGGTTCCGGATAATGGAATATCTGTTATAAAGGTATTAGCATTGTCTTTGGTATTGTTGATTATGATGCTTATGCTAGTAGTAATAAAGACAAGAAAAATAGTAACAATATCACCTGTAAAGGTTATGAATAAGAGTAATTCGGATGTACATTTTGATAATATATTTACAATACCAATCAGTAAAAGAAATTTTTCATTTACAATGAGTTTTAGAAATTTTACATCTAATATGAGAAGATATATGGGAACTATGTTTATTGTGGCATTGCTTACATTTTTTATGCTTACTGCCAATTTAATGGTTGGAATGATAAGCTCTGAAAGTGCCATGGATGCTATGGGACTTGAATCAACTGATATTGATATAGGTTTTATTGCTAGTACTGAAAAAGACATATTTGTAGAGATTGAACAGTTAATTGAAGAATATTCTCCAATTGATAAAAAGTATTATCTATCAAGTAAATATATGTCATTAGAAGGTGAAAATCTTATTTGCAGACAGTATTATCATCCTGAATATATAGGTGGAATACTGAAAGGAAGAGCACCTTTGTATGATAATGAGGTGTTAATAAGTGATATGGTGGCGGAAAGCCTTGAATTAAAAATGGGAGATGAGGTTACCGTATCAGAAGAAGGATATTCTGCAAAATATATAATTTCAGGAATTTATCAGACCAGCAATGATGCAGGAATGGCATTTGCAATGTCTTGTGCAGGAGCTAAAAGATTAAATGCTAGTGGAGTAAATTATATGGGTATAAAATTGGAAAATAATGAAAAGAAGGAAGAGATAGTAGAACGACTAAATAGTGAGTTGGGTCATGTAATAAAGGCGCAAACGATGGATTTTGAAGAATTAATAGATGAATTTGGTTTCGGAGCGGCAGTTACAGCTATAGAGCTTATTATATACAGTATGTCAGTTATATTTATGTTGGTTGTAGTATGTATGGTATGCGCAAAGAGCTTTGCATATGAAAGAGTAAATATAGGTATTTTAAAAGCACTTGGAATTACTTCTAAAAAATTAAGAATTTTATTTGCTATAAGATTTTTGATTGTTGCAGTTATAGGCGCTTTGTTAGGTACTGTTTTAAGTGCGTTTTTATCAGACTTACTGTTAAATAACATTCTTTCACTGATTGGTCTTACAAGTGTAGTTACAAAAATGACGGTTTTATCGGTATGTATACCGATATTAGTGGCAGGAATAACATTTTTTGTATTTGCATATATGGCATCGGCCAAGGTTAGAAAAGTAGAAGTCAGAGAATTAATTTGTGAATAATTAAAAAGTGTGCAATACATTTAAAGGTCCAATACCCCATATGTATAACCGTTAAAAGGATGGAAAACAAAAGGGTAAATTAAAAGTCCAAAAAGAAATAAGAGTCGCTGTAGGCAGTTTGCTTACGGCGATTTTTGTATTTTATAACTTTAACTATGGACTTGTCTTTTACGATTAAAAATGATAAAATTATACGATAGATAATTTTAAACGGAATGGAGACAGTATGAAGTTATTAATTAAAAATGGACGACTTATTGACCCAGCAAATGGAATTGACGGTCAATATGATATTTTAGTGGAAGAAGGTCTTGTAAGTAAGGTTGCAGACACAATTGACGAAGAAGCAGAAGAAGTCATTGATGCTACAGGCAAGTGTGTTGCACCGGGTTTTATCGACTTACATGTACATTTAAGAGAACCAGGCTATGAGCACAAAGAGACAATTAAGACAGGTGCCTTAGCAGCAGCTCATGGTGGTTATACAACAGTATGTGCCATGCCTAATACTATGCCTGCTATGGATAATGTAGAATTATATCAAGAGATTTTAAAGAAATGTGAAAAAGAAGCAGTTATTAATGTATTACCAATATCAGCTATTACTATGAATCAGGGTGGCGAATATCTTGTTAATATTAAAGAATTGTGTAATGCCGGTGTAGTCGCTTTTAGCGAAGACGGCAAATCTGTTATGAATACAGCACTTTATAAAAAGGCTATGAAGCAGATTGCAGCAGAAGGTGGTCTTATAATGGCACACTGCGAAGACAAGAATCTTGTTGGCAATGGAGTTATTAATGAAGGACCAAAGGCAGAAGAACTTGGCTTACCAGGTATATCTAATTCGGTGGAAGATATAATTACTGCAAGAGATGTTATTCTTGCATCAGAGACAGGATGCCGTTTGCACTTATGTCATTGCTCAACAGAATTTAGTGTAAAATATGCAAAGTTTGCTAAAATGGATGGATGTAAGGTGTCGGTAGAGGTTTGTCCACATCATTTTACATTGTGTGATATGGATATTCCGTCAGATGATTCTAATTATAAGATGAATCCGCCACTTCGTTCTAAAACTGATGTAATTGCTCTTAAGGAAGCATTAAGAGATGATGTTGTAGAGGTAATATCAACAGATCATGCACCACATCACAGTAGTGAAAAGGCACAAGGATTTAAGTCAGCACCATTTGGTATAGTTGGTAGTGAAACGGCATTGGCACTTTCTATAACAGAGCTTGTCAAGACAGGTTATTTAACTTTGTCAAAATTGGTTGAAAAGATGAGTACTAATCCGGCTAAGATTATTGGTATTGATAAAGGTAATTTAGCTTGTGGTAAAGTAGCGGATATAGTAATATTTGATCCGGAAGAAAAGTATACAATTGATGCTGCAACATTTAAATCAATGGGTAAAAATACACCATTTAATGGCAAAGAAGTATATGGTAAGGTGCTATATACTATAGTTAATGGTAAGGTAGTGTACAAAGAAGATTAATGTAAATATGGAGGGCCTATGAAGCACAAAGAGAATGCAGTTATATTATCACAAGAGCCATTGGCTAGTGACGTATATAGCATGTGGATTAAGACAGATGATATTGCAGCAAATGCAAAACCGGGACAGTTTATAGCTGTATATTCTAAGGATGGTAGCAGAATTTTGCCAAGACCTATTAGTATATGTGAAGTAGAAGAAGGCAAGATAAGAATAGTGTATAGAGTTGTAGGAAAAGGAACTGATGAATTTTCAAGACTTCAGGCAGATGATACTATAGAGATTATGGGACCTTTAGGCAACGGATACACATTACAGGATAAGAAAGCCATTCTTATAGCTGGTGGTATTGGAATTCCGCCAATGTTAGAGCTTGCAAAACAGCTACAATGTGAAAAACAAGTAGTATTAGGTTATAGAGATGAATTGTTCCTTAATAAAGAATTTGAACCATATGCAAATGTAACTATAGCTACAGAGAATGGCAGCGTGGGAACAAAAGGTAATGTATTAGATGCAATTAGAGAAAATGGTATTACAGGTGATGTAATATATGCCTGTGGTCCAACACCTATGCTTCGTGCAATAAAAGAATATGCACTTGCTAATGATATTGATGCCTATGTATCTTTAGAAGAAAAAATGGCTTGTGGTATAGGTGCATGTCTTGCTTGCGTATGCAAGTCAAAAGAAGTTGATGAACATACACATGTTAACAATAAGAGAATATGTAAAGATGGACCTGTTTTTAATGTAAAGGAGGTTGAACTTTAATGAATACAAAAATCAATTTGGCAGGAGTAGAACTTAAGAATCCTGTAATGACAGCCTCAGGAACATTTGGTTCAGGTATGGAATATACAGATTTTGTTGATTTAAACAGACTTGGTGCAGTTGTAACAAAGGGTGTTGCTAATGTTCCATGGCCAGGTAATCCGACACCACGTATAGCAGAAACATATGGTGGTATGATTAACGCAATCGGATTACAGAATCCTGGTATGGAAGTGTTTAAGAAGCGTGATATTCCATTTTTAAAACAATATGATACAAAGATTATTGTAAATGTATGTGGTAAGAGCACGGCTGATTATGTAGAAGCAGTAGAAATGCTTGCAGATACAGATGTTGATATGCTTGAGATAAATATATCTTGTCCAAACGTAAAAGAAGGCGGTATCGCATTTGGTCAAAATGCAAAGAGTGCATATGATATAACTAATGAACTTAAAAAACATGCAAAACAGCCTATTATTATGAAATTAAGCCCAAATGTAACTGATATTACAGAGATGGCAAGAGCAGTTGAAGCAGGTGGCGCAGATGTTGTATCTTTAATCAATACTTTAACAGGTATGAAGATAGATATTAACAGAAGATGCTTTGCTTTGGCTAATAAGACTGGTGGACTTTCTGGCCCAGCTATAAGACCAGTTGCAGTTCGCATGGTATATCAGGTTGCCAATGCAATCAAACTACCTATTATAGGTATGGGTGGTATCACTAATGCAGAAGATGCACTTGAATTTATTATGGCAGGTGCAACAGCAGTTTCTATAGGTACTGCCAACTTTATGGACCCAATGGCTACAATTAAGGTAATTGAAGGCATTGAAGCCTATATGAAAAAATATAACGTTGAAGATATTAATGAATTAATTGGATGCGTGAAATAGTGTAGACCCCTTGCAAAAAATGCAGGGGGTTCTAAATTTTGAATTGAAAAAACATATTATTTGTGGTAGTATAAAATTGATTGAGAATGAGCATTATCGGTGCGGAAAGCGAGGATAACAGATATGGAAGCTTACAAGCAGGAATTTATTGATTTTATGGTTGAAAGTAAGGTTTTAAAATTTGGAGAATTTACTTTAAAAAGTGGAAGAAAGTCACCATTTTTTATGAATGCAGGTGCATATGTAACAGGTTCACAGTTACAAAAGCTCGGTGAATACTATGCAAAGGCTATTCACGAACACTACGGAGATGATTTTGATGTATTGTTTGGACCTGCGTATAAAGGTATTCCTATAAGTGTAGTAACAGCCATTGCATATAGCAATTTGTATGGCAAAGAAGTTCGTTACTGCTCTGACCGTAAGGAAGAAAAAGATCATGGTGCGGACAAGGGTGTTTTCCTTGGAAGTTCTCTAAAAGATGGCGATAGAGTTATTATGATTGAGGATGTAACTACATCAGGAAAGTCTATGGAAGAAACTGTACCAAAGGTAAAAGGTGCAGCTAACGTTGAGATAATTGGTCTTATGGTTTCTTTAAATCGTATGGAAAAAGGTCTTAGTGGAGACAAGAGTGCTCTTGAAGAGATAAAAGAAAAATATGGCTTTGACGCAAATGCTATAGTTAGTATGGCAGATGTTGTTGAACATTTATATAATAAGCCTTGTAATGGAGAAGTTATAATTGATGATGCAATTAAAACTGCAATTGATGATTATTATAAGGAATATGGTGTAAAATAAGAATGGAGGCATATGTGCTCCAAGAAGGAGGTAATTATGAACGAAAAATTATATAGAACAATAAAAGGTTCGGGTGTTTGTAGCCTTGTTATGGGTATTTTACTTATAGTTCTTGCTGTGGCAGGTGGTGTTATGCTCATAGTTAATGGAGGCAAGCTTTTAGCAAGTAAATCAGATACATTATTTTAAAATGAAAGGGTAGCATCGTGGGTATTCGTGATTATAAATTTACTGACAAGAAGCATACGATAGGTGGCGTTATGTCGACCACAATGGGAATTCTGGCTATAATTGCATTGATTGTTGCCATTGTGATTTCGTATAAAAATGAAGGCAGAGCTGGCATAGTTGTTGGTAATATAGCGTTTTTCTCATTGATGCTTTCATTTTTTGGTACAATCATAGGACTATTAAGCTTTAAGGAACAGGATAAATATTATTATTTTTCTTATGCAGGTAGTTTAGGATGTGGAATTTTGACCATATTTTATATTGGAATTATAATGATTGGAGTATGAAACTGATATGGAAAACAATTATCTAGAAAGATATGAACTTGCGATTGAAAGAATTAAAGAGATTGCTGTTGATGCAACAGTACATCCAACATATTCAGAATATTTTAGAAAAACAGCACAGTTTATCCTGATGATAGATGAGATATATAAGGATAAGTCTGGTAAGAGTTTAGAACAACTTAAGCTTATTAATAAAAGATTGTATGCTGATATAATAGGAAGTGCGTACGATGAAAGTTATGCAAATCCAGCTTATGCGGTTAGTCTTATGGGGCTTGATATGGGAAGAATATTGTCTTTTGTATATACAGAGCTTAGAGGTATGATAGTATATGCTTATGAAGACAGATTATTTGATATGACCATATGTGCAGAGTTGTTCGTTCAGATATATTGCATGTTTGAAGCGGAAGAAGAGCCAAAATACAAAGAAATAAAGCAATGTGTGTATTATTTTATCAGTGATTATAGTGATGAGACCTTAAGGTATAGAGTTAGAGAACAGTTAGATGTAGATTTGACATTTGCTACTGATATTATTGAAAATAGTGATTTGAATGATTTGAGCTATTTGTATAAATATGGTGAATATATTACTGATAATGAGATTAAAGTGGCACAGTATCTTAACTCATTACCACAAGAGCTTATACAGTCTATGGCGGACACATATACTGAAGGTTACAGACTTGGCTTTGTATTAGGTAATAAAGATTTAAGTAAAAAGAAAATTGTTAATATAAGATATTGCGTAGGCTTTGAAAGAATTGTAAAAGCTGCAATTGCAAATTTCGAAAAAATGGGACTAAAGCCTACTATATTTAGAGCAGCGGTTAATTCCATTAATAAAAAGAATTCAAAGATAGGCTATTATTCGACTTCGCCTAATAAACAGTATGATTATGATCACAGATTTGATTATGCACTTTATATTGACAAAGCCTTTAATGAACGCAGATTAGGTGTTCTTAGAACGGTTTATGAAGAATTAAAGGTACAGGCTTCTTATTTTGCAGGTCCTGCAGTTATGGAAGTTTTTGGTGAAGAGCCTTTTGAACCAATTAATAAGAAGGAAAATTATTCTCTTGATGACAATGCGAGTAAGCTAAGTGTTGCTTATGCAGGCGATGCGGCCCGTATAGTTAATGAATATATCAAAGGCGAGGAAAGAAGCTTTACAATTATAGCTTACCCTATTCCTGAGATTGGAGATAATTTTGAAGAGATTTTTACGGAAACTGTAAAGATTAATACTCTTGATTATGATTTGTTTAAGGGGATACAGCAGGCGATTATTGATGTGCTTGATAAGGCTGATTATGTAAAAATTTTGGGCGCTAACGGTAATAAGACTAATATGCAGGTTAAGCTTATGAATCTTGATAATCCTGATAAACAAACTAAGTTTGAAAATTGTCTTGCAGATGTTAATATCCCTGTGGGAGAGGTGTTTACTTCGCCTGTACTTGCAGGTACTAAGGGTACCTTAAATGTAAGTGAAGTGTATTTACACGATTTAAAATACAACAATTTAACCTTAGAATTTGAGGATGGAAGGGTTGTAGCTTATACTTGCGACAATTTTGACAATGAGGAAGAAAATAAAAAATATATTAAGAACAATCTTTTATATAATCACGATACTCTTCCGATTGGTGAATTTGCAATAGGAACTAATACTACGGCGTATGTAATGGCGCACAAGTATGACATAGTTCACAAATTGCCGATTTTAATTGTTGAGAAGATGGGACCTCATTTTGCGGTAGGTGATACTTGCTACACATACTCAGAGGATATAACCGTGTATAATCCAGATGGCAAGGAGATAGTAGCAAAGGACAATGAGATAACACTTCTTAGAAAGACTAACCCTAAGGAAGCATATTTTAACTGTCATACTGATATTACAATTCCTTATGATGAGATTGGACTTATCAGTGCGGTTATGTATGATGGAAGCAGTGTGGACATTATACGCAATGGTAGATTTGTATTAAATGGAACTGAAAAATTAAATGATGCTTTTTAGTATTGACGAGTTTCGTTTGGTGTGAGAAAATACAAAAGATAATATTATATTAAAAAAGGAGATTTTAAGATGCCAAAAGTAGGTATAGTAATGGGTAGCGACTCAGATTTAGATGTAATGAGCAAGGCTGCAGAGATTTTAGATGAATTTGGAATTGATTATGATATGACTGTTATATCAGCTCACAGAATGCCTGATATTTTCTTTGATTATGCTAACAGTGCAGAAGAAAAAGGTTATAAGGTTATTATTGCAGGAGCAGGCGGAGCAGCACATTTGCCAGGTATGGCAGCAGCTATCTTCCCTATGCCAGTAGTTGGCGTTCCTATATACACTAAATCGCTTGGTGGCGTAGATTCGTTATATTCTATCGTTCAGATGCCAAGCGGTATTCCAGTGGCAACTGTTGCAATCAATGGTGGTGCTAATGCAGGTCTTATGGCTGCAAAGATTCTTGCAACTTCTGATGCAGAATTATTAGGTAAATTAAAGGCTTACAAGGAAGGCCTTAAGGACAAGGTTGTAGCTAAGAAAGAAAAATTAGAAAACCTTGGATATAAAGAATACATGAAGCAAATGTAAGATACAAGTAGGAGGATTTTAAAATGGATTACAAGAACGCAGGCGTTGATATTGAAGCAGGTTACAAGGCTGTTGAGCTTATGAAGGCTCATGTTAAGGAAACTATGAGACCAGAAGTTTTAGGCGGTTTAGGCGGCTTCTCGGGCGCATTTTCATTAAAGGCTATTAAGGATATGGAAAATCCTATCCTTTTATCAGGTACTGATGGATGTGGTACTAAGGTTAAGTTAGCATTTATTATGGATAAGCATGATACTATCGGTATTGATGCAGTTGCTATGTGCGTTAATGACGTAGTTTGCGCAGGTGGCGAACCATTATTTTTCTTAGATTATATTGCATGTGGTAAGAACTACCCAGAAAAGATTGCTACAATCGTAAGTGGTGTTGCAGAGGGCTGTAAGCAGTCTGGATGTGCACTTGTTGGTGGTGAAACAGCAGAACATCCAGGTCTTATGCCAGAGGATGATTACGATATAGCTGGTTTTGCAGTAGGTGTTGTAGATGAAAAGGATTTAATCACAGGTAAGGACATTAAGGCGGGAGATGTTTTAGTTGGCATCGCTTCTTCAGGCGTTCACAGCAATGGTTTCTCATTAGTTCGTAAAGTGTTTGAAATGAGCGCAGAAAGCCTTAATACATATTATGATGAATTAGGAAAGACTTTAGGTGAAGCATTAATCGAGCCTACAAGAATTTATGTAAATGCATTAAAGTCAGTAAAGGCAGCAGGTGTTAAGGTTAAGGGCTGTAGCCATATTACTGGTGGTGGCTTTTATGAAAATATTCCAAGAATGTTACCAGATAATGCAGTGGCAGTTGTTGATAAGAACAGCTATGAAGTACCAGCTATCTTTAAGATGCTTCAAAGAACAGGCAACATTGCAGAGGAAATGATGTACAACACATTCAATATGGGTGTTGGTATGGTTCTTGCAATTGATGCGGCTGATGTAGATGCTACTCTTAAGGCTTTAGAGGCTTCCGGAGATAAGGCATTTGTATTAGGTAAGGTAGAAGCTGGCGAAAAAGGCGTAGTTTTACAATAATATAATTCGAAAGGATTGAAATATTATGCTTAAGTTAGCAGTTTTAGTATCTGGTGGCGGAACTAATCTTCAGGCTATTATTGATGCCATTGATTCAGGAAAGATTAAAAATACACAGATTGAGGTTGTAATAAGCAATAACCCTAATGCATATGCATTGGAGCGTGCAAAGAACCATGGTATTGAAGCAGTTGCATTGTCACCAAAGACATTTGCAACAAGAGCGGAATTTAATGATGCTTTGCTTAATAAGATTAATGAATATAATGTGGATTTAATTGTTCTTGCAGGTTGTCTTGTTAATATACCTGAAAGCATTGTAAATGCTTATGAAAACAGAATAATTAACATTCATCCATCGCTTATACCTTCATTTTGTGGTGTGGGTTATTATGGACTTAAAGTTCATGAAGCTGTGCTTGCTCGTGGTGTAAAGGTTACAGGTGCAACAGTGCATTATGTTGATGCAGGTGTTGATACAGGTAAAATTATTTTACAGAAGGCTGTAAATGTAGAAGAAGGCGATACACCGGAAAGTTTACAAAGACGTGTTATGGAAGAAGCAGAGTGGATTATATTGCCACAGGCTATTAATATGATAGCATCGTCATAGGAGGTAATTATGAAAGTACTTATAGTAGGTAGTGGTGGTAGAGAGCATGCTATAGCATATAAGATTGCTCAAAGCCCAAAGGTTAATAAGATATATTGTGCACCAGGTAATGCAGGTATTGCGCAGTACGCGGAATGTGTTAATATTGGTGCGATGGAATTTGATAAATTAGTTGCATTTGCTAAGGAAAATGCTATTGATTTAACTGTTATTGGTATGGATGATCCACTTGTAGGTGGCGTTGTTGATGAATTTGAAAAAGAAGGTTTAAGAATCTTCGGACCAAGAAAGAATGCAGCTATCTTAGAAGGCTCAAAAGCATTTTCAAAGGATTTAATGAAGAAATACAATATTCCTACAGCTGCGTATGAGAACTTTGATTCGCCAGAAGCTGCATTAGAATATCTTGAAAATTCTACATATCCAATAGTTTTAAAGGCTGACGGTCTTGCACTTGGTAAGGGTGTATTAATCTGCAATACTAAGGAAGAAGCTAAGGAAGGCGTTAAGTCTTTAATGGTTGACAAGCAATTTGGTTCAGCAGGTAATACAATTGTTATTGAAGAATTTATGACAGGTCGTGAAGTTTCAGTATTGTCATTTGTTGTCGGTAATACTATCAAGATTATGACATCAGCACAGGATCATAAGAGAGCTAAGGATGGTGACCAGGGCCTTAATACAGGTGGTATGGGTACATTTTCACCAAGTCCATTCTATACAGCTGAGGTTGATGAGTTCTGTAAGAAATACATTTATCAGGCAAGTGTTGATGCTATGAAGGCAGAAGGAAGAGAATTCAAGGGAATTATTTTCTTTGGTCTTATGCTTACACCAAATGGTCCAAAGGTATTAGAGTACAATGCAAGATTTGGTGATCCTGAGACTCAGGTTGTACTTCCAAGAATGAAAAATGACATTATTGATGTATTCGAAGCTTGTATTGATGGTACACTTGATAAGATTGAGCTTGAATTTGAAGATAATGCGGCAGTATGTGTAGTGTTAGCTTCAGACGGTTATCCGGAAAAATATGATAAGGGCTTTGAGATTACAGGCCTTGAAAAATTTGAAAATGTAGATAATTACTATGTATTCCACGCAGGTACAAAATTTGCAGATGGTAAGATTGTTACTAACGGCGGTCGTGTACTTGGCGTTGTTGCAAAGGGTGCCGACTTAAAGAGTGCCAGAGCAAATGCTTATGAGGCAACTAAGTGGGTAGATTTTGCAAATAAATATTCAAGAAGTGATATTGGTAAAGCAATAGACGAAGCATAAAATAAAGGCTGATTGTGTTAAGACATAATCAGCTTTTTTATTGAATAAAAAACACTTTGTGTAAGGAATAATATTACCAAAAACTGCTTATATTGCCTATCTTGTTTTTGATTTGTCAAAATGGTATAATCGTAGTATGAGTCGAAATTTGTAAAGTAGGTGAAATGGTTGATATTTACTGTCGAAAAAAGAAAAATAAGTTTAATATTACTTATTAGTATAATGTTAACCGTATTCTTATTTATATATGGAATTGTAGTCAGTAGAGCACAGGAAGGTGAAGATGTTTTAACTGGCTATGTAACAGGTGATGATGTAAGAGTGCGAACAGGTCCGTCTACAGAATATGATACGCTAAAGGTAGATGGTACAGTTTTAACATTAGATTCAGGACATGAGCTTATAATTATAGGTGATGATGAAAGCTCAGGTACAGTATGGTATAACATCAAATTTGAATATAACGGTAATACATATCAGGGCTTTATGCACGGTGGATATGTAGCAGTTAGAAGACCATTTGATGAAGTGGCATTTAGATTAGAGATGAAGGAAGCCGGATTTCCAGATTCATATATAGAACCTTTGGTAGAGCTTAAAAGAATACATAATAATTGGGAATTTGTTCCTCAGCATTTTGAACTTAATTGGAGTGTTATGCTTGATAAACAGACAACAGGTGTATATAATCTTGCACCTAAATATGCTATTTCTTCATGGAAATCTCTCGATTATGGATATTTTAACTGGGATACTAATACCTGGGTGCTACAGGATACAGAAAATTGGGTTAAGGCAAGTGATGAATTAGTGGCATATTATCTTGATCCGCGTAATTTTATTAATGATGCAGGTATTTTTCAATTTGAAATGATTTCTTATGATAGTCAGTTACATAACATTGAAGGTGTTAAAGCTATTTTAAAGGGAACATTTATGGAGGATAAGGTTGTTCAGGGAGATCCTAAGAATCGTACATATGCAGAAATATTTATGCATATTGCAGAAAGCTATGGCTATAGTCCTTATTATATAGCCGGAAAGGTTAGACTTGAACAAGGAACAGCAGGAGACAGTCCGTTAATATCAGGAAAATATCCGGGTTATGAAGGCTATTATAACTATTATAATGCGGGAGCTAGTGGAACAGGTGCTACAACTGTAGTAGTAAATGGACTTAAATATGCAAAGGCTCAGGGCTGGAATTCTCAGTATAATGCTTTGGTAATTGGAGCAAAAAAGGTATTTGATGCCTATATAAGCAGAGGTCAGGATACAACATACCTTACTAAGTTTGATGCGATAGGAATTCAAAATAATACCTATCCCAAGCAGTATATGCAAAGTGTACAAGGTCCAGAAAGTGAAGCGACTAGTTTGAAGCAGGCATATGCAAAGACTAATATGATAAATAATGCATTTATTTTTAAAATTCCTGTATATACCAATATGCCACAAGAGAAGTGTCCAAAGCCTACTAAGGACGGCAATCCTAATTATAAATTAAAAAGTCTTGAAGTTGAAGGTCTTGAATTAAGTCCAAGCTTTAATAGAGATGTATATGAGTATGGTCTTATTGTCGAAAATGAGGTTGCGTCTATTAAGATTAATGCCCAGATGCTTGGTATCAATGCAAAGATAGAAGGAGCCGGTGAACGAAAATTAGTTGTAGGTGAAAATAATATCATAGTAAAAGTCACGGCAGAAAATGGTGATGTTGCAGAATATAAAATCATAGTTCACAGAAAGGAAAGTAATCCTACATATTTGCAGTATCTAGGAGTGGATGATTTTGTTCTGACACCTTATTTTGAAGGGGCGGTACTTGAATACACATTAGAAGTACCGTTTACAACCAATAAGGTTACAATAAATGCCAATGCAGAAGTTGCAAGTACAACTGTTACAGGTGCAGGAGAAAAAGAATTGGCTATTGGAAAAAATGTTTTTGAAATTAAAACAAAAACCACAAGTGGTGAAGGCCAAATATATAAAATTACTATTACAAGACTTAATGATGTAGTATGTGAGATGCCACATTATTCTTTTTCGGAAGATTATAAATATGTGTACGGCTTTAAGGTAGGACAGACTATAGCTCAGATAAAAAATGAGATAAAAGTAACTAATGGAAGCATAAAGTTGACAGATAAAAACAATAATGAGCTGGCTTTGGATACTATAGTTGCATCAGGACAAAAAATACAGGTTTATGATGCAGCAGGCGCATTAAAGTCAGAAGTTACTATTTGCATTTTTGGTGATGTAAATAGTGATGGAAAGATTGATTTGATAGATTATGTGTATATGAAGAAATATTTGTGGGGTTCAGTAAATCTGACGGAAGCACAAGTGTATACCTTGGATGTTAATCATTCCGGTGCGGTTGATTTAATAGATAGAGTATATTTGAAAAAATTCACCTGGGGAACAATTGATATATCCCAACAGAGAATAGATTAGAGTAAGGAGAATATAATATGAAAATTAAAAATGTAATATATGTACTTGTCCTTGCGATAATGATGTCATTTGTTACTGATAACAATATTGTTAAAGCGGCAAATAATATAACTATAAAGACGACGGCAAGTGATACTACTCCAAATATAGGAGATATAATTACGGTTACGGTTGAAGCAAAGGCAAGTACTAATCTTCAGGTTGTAACAGGACAATTAAAATATGATAATACAAAGCTGGAGTTTGTTGGTGATTATGCGGCAGCAGGAATAATCAACTTCGATTATGATGCAAATTTAGGCCAATTATCATCAAACTGCAAAGAAGAATATGCATTTAAGGTAATAGGCAGTGGAGAAACAAAGCTGGAATTTATAAACCCTGTTGCGGTTGATGACAATATGGAATATATCAAAACTGTTGATGTAACAAATCTTACTGTAAAGATTTGGGCAGAAGGCTCTAATAATGCTAATCTTTCTAAGCTTGAATTAAGTTCGGGAAGTATTAATTTTAAAAAGACTACTACTGATTATACAGTAAATGTTGCAAATACAGTGAGTAAGATAACGATTAACGCAAAGACAGAAAGTGCTTCAGCTAAGTATACTATGTCTCATTCTAATCCGGTATCTTTAGCAGAAGGTATCAATACTGTAAAGATTACTGTAACTGCGGCAGATGGAACAAAAAAGACCTATGTGTTAAAAATAGTAAGAGCTAAAGCACCAGTGGTTGAACAGCCTACAGAACCACCAACAGAACCACCGACAGAACCGCCAACGGTAGAGGTTGGTAAGATTGCGGTAACAGTAGGCGATAAGAATTATTATGTAAAAAGAGATTTAAGCGATTATCCGGCACCAAATGGTTATTCAAAGGTAACAACAAAATACGAAGGCAAGGATTTAGAGATTTTAAAGGGTAATGCTAACGGGATTACATTAGTAGTTCTTCTTAATGAAGATGGTGTAGATTTTTTACACATTTATGATAAAAATAGTGGCGAACTTACGGAATATAAGGATATTAATGGATATGTTGTGGTTGAACCTTTGCAGGATGATTTAATGCTTTCGGTATTTAGCTCAAAAGAGGAAATAGTAGGCAATCAACAGATAACTATGTATCAGGATGGTAAGCAGGAGGTAATTATGTACTGCTATGCCATTAATAAAAATGGTGAAAAGAACTGGTATGCCTACGATACCATAGAAGGAACTCTTCAAAGACTTGATACATCTAGATTTTTTGAAGATACTGTTGCAAATGATACTGTAGAGGTGGAAAAACTAAAGGCAGAAATTGCAAAGCTAAAGCAAAAGAAATTATTTTCGTGGCAAAATATTGTAATAGTAGTTCTTGCGGTAGTATGTATATTTTTAGTTATACTTGTTATATTAAAATCTAACAGTGGAAATGATGTTGCGCAGTTGGTGGATATTAGCCGACATGCTCCTGTTTCAACAGGAAGAGTTGATACCAAAATGATAGGAAGTAATGTTAAGGATATTATGGCCTCTGAGGATGATGGTATTTATGGAAATGACATTATAGACAGCCTAAAGTTAGATGAAAAGATTAAAAAAGATGACGAATTAGATTTCTTTGACTTAGATGATGACTTCTGGGATTAAAAAGTACTTGAAAAATTTTAAAACTTTAGTATAATGAATTCATTGACATTATAAATTAGGAGAAATTAAGATGAAGAAAGTAGTTAAATTTGGTGGCAGTTCCCTTGCCAGTGCAACACAGTTTGAAAAAGTTGGTAACATTATTCATGCAGATGCGGACAGAAAGTTTGTAGTTCCTTCTGCTCCTGGTAAGAGAGATTCTAAGGATACAAAAGTTACAGATATGTTATATCAGTGCTATGGTTTGGCAGAGGAAGGTAAAGATTTTTCTGCAGTTTTAGCAAAGATTAAAGAACGTTATCAGTCAATTATTGATGGCCTTAAGCTTGATTTAGTTTTAGATAGCGAGTTTGCTATAATTGAGAAAAATTTCAAAGAAAAAGCAGGAAGTGATTATGCTGCAAGCCGTGGAGAATACCTTAATGGTATAATTATGGCTAATTATTTGGGTTATGAATTTGTTGATCCAGCTGATTATATCTGTTTTACTGAAGATGGAACTTTTGATGCTGATAAGACAAATGAATTACTTTCAAAGAAATTGGAAAATATAGAAAGAGCAGTTATTCCAGGATTTTATGGTGCGCTTCCAAGTGGAAAGGTTAAGACATTTTCAAGAGGTGGCTCTGATATTACAGGTTCTATTGTTGCAAAGGCTGTTAAGGCGGATGTATATGAGAATTGGACAGATGTTTCGGGCTTTTTAGTAGCTGACCCAAGAATTATTGATAATCCAAAAGCTATTGATACAATCACATACAGAGAGCTTAGAGAGTTATCATATATGGGTGCTACAGTTTTACATGAAGACGCTATATTCCCTGTTCGTAAAGCTGGTATTCCAATCAATATCCGTAATACAAATGCACCGGATGATAAGGGAACATGGATTGTTGGTAATACATGCCATAAGCCAAAATGTGTTATAACAGGTATTGCAGGTAAGAAGGGCTTTTGTTCAATCAATATTGAAAAGGATATGATGAATGCAGAAGTTGGTTTTGGTCGTAAGGTATTAGAAGTGTTTGAACATTATGGAATTTCCTTTGAGCATATGCCATCAGGAATTGATACTTTAACAGTATTTGTTCATCAGACAGAATTTGAAGAAAAGGAACAAAAGGTGTTATCAGGACTTCATAAGGCTGTTAATCCAGATTCAATTGATTTAGAAGCTGATCTTGCTTTAATCGCAGTAGTTGGTCGTGGCATGAAAGCAACAGAAGGTGTTGCGGCAAGTATTTTCCTTGCATTATCTCAGGCTCACATTAATGTAAAGATGATTGATCAGGGTTCGAGCGAGCTTAATATCATTATTGGTGTTAAAAACTCAGATTTCGAAGCTGCCATAAAGGCGATTTACGATATTTTTGTTACAGAATAAGATAAAGGAACAACTTAATTTTACGTTGGTAAGATTAAGTTGTTTTACTTTGTGAAACAATGATGTTGCATTTATATTGAAAATTTGTTATAGTCATAGTATAACAAAAACGGAGGTTAGATATATGTTCATAAGAATTGATTTTAATAGTAATGAAGCCATATATATGCAACTTCGTAATCAGATAATTCTAAGAATTGCACTAGAAGAGATAAAGGAAGGGGATTCATTACCTTCAGTCAGACAGTTAGCAGAAGAGATTGGCGTTAATATGCATACTGTTAATAAGGCGTATGCAGTTTTGAGAGAAGATGGATTTTTGAAATTGGACAGAAGAAAAGGAGCGGTAGTTTCTTTTGATATAGATAAGATTAATGCTATGGCAGAAATGATAGATGAGATGAAGATTCTAGTTATAAAGGCTATGTGCAAAAATATTACAAGAACAGAGATTCATATGCTAATCGATAAAATAATTGATGAATATTTTGGTGGAAGAGGAGAATAAAGATGAATATAAAATACACAAAGACAGCAGCAAGAGCAATGGAACTTGCAAAGCTTGCGGCTAAGGAATTAGAAGTTACTTATGTTGGAACAGAACATATTTTGCTTGGCCTTATAAGAACAGAAGAATCAGTTGCTTCGGTAGTTCTTAATAATAACAATATAACAGAAGAAAAAGTTTTACAGTTAATAGGTGAATATGTAAAGCCTACAGCATCAGTGAATGTAATGGAGGCGGGTTTATTCACGCCTAAGGCTGAACTTATATTAGAGGGTGCTCTAAACGAAGCTAAAAGATTTAAATCGGCTTATGTTGGAACAGAGCACATTTTACTGGGAATAATAAAAGAGCCGTCATGCATAGCAGTAAGACTTATGCATACTTTAGGAGCTAATCCACAGGTTTTGGTAGGAGAAATTATTTCAGCCATGGGCCTGGATTTATCTAAATACAAGGATGAAATATCAGGAAGTAAAGCTAAAAATCGTAAAAATGCTGTGTCTATGTTGGAACAATATAGCAATGATTTAACAAAAATGGCTTATGAGAATCAGTTAGATCCTATTGTGGGAAGAGAAGACGAGGTTTTAAGAGTTATACAGGTGTTAAGCAGAAGAAATAAAAATAACCCTTGTCTTGTTGGAGAACCGGGTGTAGGTAAGACTGCCATAGTTGAAGGTATAGCAAGAAAAATTGTAGCTGAGGATGTGCCAGAAAATTTAAAAGGTAAGCGCCTTTTGAATCTGGATTTAACCGGTATGGTGGCAGGCTCTAAATACAGAGGTGAATTTGAAGAACGTATAAAGGGTATTATTGCAGAAGCTAAGGCTGATGGCGATGTTATTTTATTTCTTGATGAAATTCATACACTTATCGGAGCCGGTGGTGCAGAGGGTGCTATTGATGCAGCAAATATTTTAAAACCGGCGTTAGCAAGAGGCGAAATTCAATTGATTGGTGCAACTACCATTTCTGAATATAGAAAGCGTATTGAAAAAGATGCTGCTTTAGAAAGAAGATTTCAGCCTATTACGGTAAATGAGCCTACAACACAAGAAGCTATTGATATTCTTATGGGTATTAAAGAAAAATATGAAGAATATCATCATGTGGTGATTACCCCAGAAGCGGTAAATACAGCAGTTAAATTTACTGAAAGATATGTATCAGACAGATTTTTACCGGATAAGGCTATTGATGTAATTGATGAAGCGGCAGCGAAAATAAAGCTTGCAGTTAATACAAAGCCTGCAGAATTGAAAGAATTGGCCAAGCTAGAGGCAGAACTGGAAAATAAAAAAGAAGGAGCTATGATTGCAGGTAAATATGGCGAAATTAGCAAAATAAAAGAAGAAGAAGAGAAAGTAAAGAAGAAAATTGAACGTTTGGAAAAGAAATGGAAAAAGCAATATGATAAAGATCTTCCTATTATTGGTGAAGATGAGGTGGCAAGAGTTATATCTGAATGGACAAAAATACCACTTGATAAGTTGTCTGTAACAGAAAGTCAAAGATTATTGGCTCTTGAGGATGTTCTTCATGAAAAGGTTATTGGACAAAATGAAGCGGTTACCGTAGTTTCAAAAGCAATAAGAAGAGGACGTGTAGGCTTAAAAGATCCAAAACGACCAATAGGCTCATTTTTATTCTTGGGTCCTACAGGCGTAGGAAAAACAGAGCTGTCAAAGGCTTTGTCAGAAGCTATGTTTGGCACACAAAAGGCCCTTATTAGAGTTGATATGTCTGAATATATGGAAAAACACAGCGTTTCTAAAATGATTGGCTCTCCACCGGGCTATGTAGGTTTTGATGAAGGTGGACAGTTGAGCGAAAAGGTGCGTAAGAATCCATATTCAGTAGTGCTTTTTGATGAAATAGAAAAAGCACATCCGGATGTATTCAATCTTCTTTTGCAGGTGCTAGATGATGGTCACATAACTGATTCTACAGGAAGAAAAGTAGATTTTAAGAATACAATTATTATTATGACTTCTAATGCGGGCGCTCAAAATATAGTTAATCCTAAAAATTTAGGCTTTGGAATAAATAATGATGAAAAGAGTAATTACGAAAATATGAAAAAGAAGGTTATGGATGAGGTTAAGCGTCTATTTAAACCTGAATTTTTGAATCGTATAGATGACATCATAGTATTCCATTCCTTAAATAAAGAACATTTATGTGACATAATGGATATTATGGTTGCTGAAATTTCACAAAGAGCTATGGAACAGCTAGGTATAGAAATTAAGCTAGATGCTTCGGCTAAAGAACATATTTTAAATGATGATTATGATATGAAATATGGTGCAAGACCTTTAAGAAGAGCTTTGCAGTCGAAATTAGAAGATGTAATGTCAGAAAAAATACTGTCCGGCCAAGTGAAATGGGGCGATAAGGTGCTTTGTGTATGCAAGGAAGAAAAGTTAGATTTTTTAGTTAATGATGACATAAAATACTAGAAAAATAAAATGAATTGTAGTATAATAAACATACTAGAACACATAAAGGAGAAATGTTATGTCAGTTGTAAAAGAACTCATTAGAATTGAAGCTGATGGAACTATCAGTTTTGGAGATTACACACTTGATGTAAAATCTAAATTACAGGATTTTGAATATAATGGAGACTTGTATAAAGTAAAAACTTTTAAAGAGATTACCAAATTAGAAAAGAACGGTATGTTCGTATATGAGTCAGTAGAAGGAACGGCGGTTAATAATTTTAAAGTTAGTGAATCAGGCGTTGAGTTTACCGTAGAAGGTAATAATGATGCACAGATTACATTAGAATTAGAAGCTGAAAAAGAGTTTAAGGTTATTATTGATGATATTAATGCCGGCAGAGTTAAGACTAATTTGGGAGGAAAACTTGCATTTAGCGTAGAGTTAGGTGAAGGTAAAAGACCTAGAATAAAAGTTGTAAAAGCAAATTAATTAAGTTGTAAAAGCCTTTTATTATTTTAGATAATGAAAGGCTTTGTTTTTTGGGAGGGTATATGGCAAAAGGTAAAAATACAGCATTTTTTTGTAATCAATGTGGATATGAATCGTCAAAATGGATGGGACAATGTCCAACATGTAAAGAGTGGAATACTATGGTGGAAGCACCATCAGTGAAAAAATCTAGTTTTACTAACAGTGTGATTTCAGATAATAAACCAGTTAATTTATCGTCTGTGACAGTGGAAGATGAAGATAGAATTAGTACGGGCTATACTGAACTTGATAGAGTATTAGGTGGTGGTATAGTGACAGGGTCTTTGATTTTGGTTGGTGGCGACCCGGGAATTGGAAAATCAACACTGTTATTGCAAATGTGCAGAAGACTTAGTGAAACTAAAAAGGTTTTATATGTTTCTGGTGAAGAATCTTTAAAGCAGATACGAATGCGTGCTATGCGTATTGGTGAATTTAAAGAAGATATGTATATTTTCTGCGAGAATAATTTGGATGTAATTGAAGATGTGATACGTAAAGAAATGCCGGATGTTGTAGTGATAGATTCGATTCAGACGATGTATAAGGAAAGTGTTGAATCAGCGCAAGGAAGTGTTGCGCAGGTTAGAGAAGCTACTAATGTGTTAATGCATTTGGCTAAAGGCTTATCAATAAGCATTTTTATAGTAGGTCATGTAACTAAGGAAGGCGTTGTTGCTGGTCCAAGAGTTTTAGAGCATATGGTAGATACTGTACTGTATTTTGAAGGCGATAAAAATGCGCTATACAGGATATTGCGTTCAGTTAAAAATAGATTTGGTTCAACTAACGAGATTGGCGTATTTGAAATGAAATCAGGTGGTTTAGAAGAGATACTTAATCCATCGGAATATATGTTAGAAGGAAGACCAGAAGGTGCTAGCGGAAATGTAGTAGCCTGTCATATGGAAGGCAGCAGACCGGTGCTTATTGAAGTGCAGGCACTTATTACGCAGTCTAATCTTGGAATTCCAAGAAGAACCTCAGCTGGTGCAGACTATAACAGAGTTAACCTTTTAATGGCAGTTATAGAAAAAAGAATGGGACTGCAGATTGGTGGTTGTGATGCCTATTTAAACATAGCAGGAGGTATGAAGGTAAGTGATCCTTCAGTAGACTTAGCAATTGTTGCAGCTATAATCTCTAGCTATAAAAATAGAGAAATTTCTTCCAAAACAATTATTTTTGGAGAAGTGGGGCTTTCCGGAGAGGTGCGTTCCGTAAATATGGTAGAAAGCCGTGTTACAGAAGCTATAAAACTGGGCTTTGATACATGTATAATACCGAAGAGTAGTTTGAAATGTATGGAAAATGAAAATAGAATCAATTTGATTGGTGTAGAAAATATTAGGGAATTATCCCAAATAATATAATATATTGGAGGTATTTTTATGAGTAAAATTGAATTACAAAAGGCAATGAATAATTTAGATGCATCACAGCTTGCACTAGAAAAAAACGCATTCGATGTTATTAATTCATCAGATACATCATTGAATCTTGTAAAAGATGGTATTGCGAGAGTAGAAGATATTGTCAAAAGAATAGATGAGTTAGATAGGGTTGTTAAGGATTCGGAAGAAAATATAAAGCAGCTTGCTCATTTATCAACTATAATAGATAATTTTGCAAAGACTATTGGAGATGTAGCAAGCAGAACTAATATTCTTTCGCTAAATGCATCGATAGAAGCAGCGAGAGCTGGTGAACATGGACGAGGCTTCGCAGTCGTAGCTGGTGAAGTGCGTAATCTTGCAGAGCAGACTCAGGAATCATCAAAAGAAATAACAAATGCAATTAACGAGATTCAAAAATATGTAAAGGGAACGGTAAGCTCTATGAAGGAAATCTATGGAGCTGTAGAAGTGCAAACGGAGTTGGCTAATAATGTAGGTGAGATTTTAGATAAGATGCTCAAAGCTACATATACAGCTAATGAGGTTTCTAGAAATATGGAAAATGAAATTGCATATCAACGAGATATAACAGATGAATGTAAAACCTTATTAGACAAGATGTAGAAATAAAACGAATTGTTTTAAAAATAATGCACAATAATTGTTGACAAAATCAAATATGAATGATAGAATGAAAATCCACCACGAAAACGGTGGATTTTTATTGCTAAAAGGATAGTTATAACACGTTTAAGAAAAAAAGAAAAAAATTTAAAAAAGTTATTGACAAATCTTTTTTAGTGTTATATACTAATCTAGCTGTCGCAAAAA
>JAZQMK010000071.1:0-7744 GCA_045543455.1 Lachnospiraceae bacterium | reverse complement strand
CAGAAGAAGCAACAACAGAACAAACAGTTGGTTTGATAGATGGATATGAACACACTACCAATGATTATGTGTATACATATTCAGCTTTAAATGGTGGTTGGAGTGTTACTGTAAAGGATACGAATAAAAGAAGCTATGAAGATATAGAAAGTGAAATTTTAGGAGTTTCTGTAGTTAATATGGATTATACATTTAGGTATTGTGAAAATATGGTAACAGCACCAAGAATACCTTCTACGGTAAAGTCGATGGTAGGAACATTTACCCGGTGTGAAAGTTTAACTGGAAATGTGATAATAGATGCTAATCCGGATAATTATAATTATTGCTTTGGCTGGGTTATTTTAGATGAACAAGGCATTATATTATCAGGTGAATCAAACATTTTGAATGAAATAAGAAGTACTTCTGAAAATGATGAAAATAAAGAACTACTTATAGCAAAAAGGGCATTAGACAGATTAGATATGTATTCTCATTTAGGTGTATGTTGTAAGATGAGCTACGATTTGCCAGAGGGTGTATTAAGTTATATGCAAAGTCAAGGCATTACATGGACTTCTAATGCGTTTAGAATAAGATGTTGTGATAGTAAAGATGAGATTAATGCAGAAGTAAATAAATATATTTCTGTGGATGTGTTAAGTAAGCTTACTCCAAAACATAATGGTAATGAGAATTTATTTGAGTATAATGGTGAGTTGTATATGGCGATTGATAAATCTGATTTTATTGGTCAAAAGAATTGGAATACTGATCAGTTCGTTAGGATTATTTCATCTAATGAGAATGAAATTGTATTTGAGGCTAGTTTATTAGGCGTGGATGAAGACGGAATGGATTATGCGGAAGAGACTGCTATGTTTACTCTTACATACAATGGAAACAATTATGTGCTTACCGGGTTTGAAAATGTACCTTTTCTAGGATATCTAATCTCGGAAGGATGTACATACTATAAAAAATCAACAGGTGAAACCTTAACTGAAGGAAGTACTCTTTATTATTATGCAGAAGTAGGAGATATCTATTCTACAAAGGATTATGAGTATGAGTGCAAATATACTGCCGCTTTAGAAAAGTATTGGTCTGTAAAGCTAAAAGATAAATCAAAAGAAAAATATGAAGCTATTAAAAGTGAGATTTTTGACGTTAGTGTAATATCGTTAGATGAGGTGTTTGAAGGTTGCGTTAACTTAAAAGAAGCACCAGTAATACCAAGTGGTATTATTAGTATGTATGAGACATTTAAGGACTGTACAAGTCTTACAGGTAATATTATGATCAATGCAGAGGCGTTAGTTTATGACAAGTGTTTTGCAGGGGTTGATTTAAGTGCTCAAAATATTACTTTGTCCGGTAGTTCTACTATTTTAGAAAATATTAGAAATACTGCAGGCGTTGTTACAGTAAATAACGATATAGTAGAATATGGAGATGTAATTAAAGTTGAATGGAAATCATGGAACACCAGTGAAAGTGATGGTCTTACATCAGATGAAGTTGAATGGGTAGAAGAGGAAGAAAAAGAGATTACTGTTAATATATACAGTGAGGAATTTTTAGATAATAACTATGACCCAATATATGCAGATGTTTTAGAAAATGTAAAAAAAGCTTTAGGTAAAAAGTTAGGAGAAACATTTTCTGTTTGGACGTCAACTACAGGTGGCGCTTATGAGTGTGAATATAAAATAATAGAGATTAAAAAAGCTAATGACTAGACAATACCCCCGGCGACTAATAATCGCTGGGGGTATATTTTAAAATCTATTCACTTAACTCAACTGTAGCACCACCAGGTACTTCAATAACACGCTTATCATCAATTAATAACCATACTGACATTACGCTTGGGTTATACACAAAGCTTAAATCTGCTGAAAACTGAAGTCTGTCAAAGGCTTCCATATAATCAACAATTTCAATGTTGGTAGCATACCATATGTCAGGTCGGTTAGATACAGTCTTGCAGAATTCTTCCATCATATCCCAATTGTTATCTCTGTCAAATTCATAGCTGTGACCCCATACATACATCAAGAATAAATGTTGTTTTTTATTAAGGTTAACAAAATCATTTGCAAAACCTAATAAATTGTGATTGTGGTGGCAGGTCGCTTTCCATTCAAGATAGTTAGTAGGGAAGGCAAAGCCGTGTGTATCACCTACAACTGCAAAACCAGATGCGTCTTTTGTTTGTTTAGCAACCATAACCTCGCCATAGTAGTCACCAACTATTCTTGCGTGCTTGATGCCGATATTCTCTAAAATACGTTCAATTCTTGTGCTGTACGAACCGTTAGGGTAGGCAAGACCTCTTATTGGACGTTTGAAAATCTGCTCAAGAGCTATTTTGTCAGATAGAACCTCGTCAATTACCTCTAAAGTAGGGCAACGGTCAATAGTAGGATGAGTACGTGTATGACATGCAACTTCATGACCTTCATATAGTGCTGGCCATTCAGCCATAGGGATTCTATTTTCATCGCCTTCCATACCAGGATTAAGGTTGAAGGTCGCCTTGATTCCATATTCATTTAACATACTTACTAAATGTCTGTCAGCATGCTTACCATCATCGTAGCTTAATGTAAGCACCTTGTTGGCTCCATTAGGAAAAACCTTGTAAATCTTCATATTATTGTCCTCCGTTTTAAAACTTATATTTATTATACAATTTATTATAAAATTTAACAAGTAAATTGACACAAAAAACTCAAAATGGTATTATATAATAGATGATAAAATTAGAAAGTGGGGTATTTTACTTTGATTGAAATTAATAATTTAACCAAGGTATATAAACTTAACAAAAAGCAGATGCTTGAACAAAAAGCAAAGAGCAACTTAAAGGTTGCGGTGGATGATGTTAGCTTTGTGGCTAATAAAGGTGAAATATTTGGTCTTTTAGGCCCTAATGGTGCTGGTAAGACAACGACTTTGCGTTGTATTTCTACACTTTTAAAGCCTACAGACGGTAGTGTAAGTGTTGGTGGATTTGACAGCATTAAGAATCCAAAGGAAGTACGTTCGCAGATAGGCTTTCTTACAAATGATATTAAGCTTGATCCACAATTTACACCAAAATATTTATTCGACTTCTTTGGTAAGATGTATAATGTGGCACCGGATGTTATCGAAGCAAGAAGAAAAGAATTGTTTGATCATTTTGGTATATCGGAATTTGAAAATAAGAAGATTGCAGAATTGTCAACAGGTATGAAACAAAAAGCAGCTATTGCTGTTTCATTAGTTCATGATCCACAGGTGGTTATTTTTGATGAACCTACTAATGGTCTTGATATTATAACAGCCAGACTTGTTACAGATTACCTTATCGAATTAAAGAATAAAGGTAAGCTTGTAATCGTTTCAACACATATTATGTCTGAAGCACAAAAGCTTTGCGACCGTATAGCAATTATTATAAGTGGAAAAAAGGTTGCAGAAGGTACTTTAGAAGAGCTTTTGACTCAGACCAATGCAGCTGATTTGGAAGATGCATTTTTTGAATTTTACAAACAGTGTATGGAGGGTGTTGAATAATGAATACAGTTAAAATAGTATGTGCAAAAGAATTAGCACGTGTATTTAAAGATAAGAAGATGGTATTTTCAATGTTTATTTTGCCGGTTATTATTTTAATTGGTATGTATGCATTGATATTTATGATGATTAGCAATGTGGAAGATGATGTTAAAGAGCATGTAAATTCTGTATATATTGTGGATGCACCAGCAGATTTTAAGAATATTATTGATAGTACAGATAATAAGGATAATATTACATATCTTAAATGGAATGCAGATTTATCGGCCATAAAAGATGATATTAAAAATGGAAAAGCAGATTTGATTATTGAGTTTCCGATTACATTTGCTGCACAAGTAGCTATTGATGATGGCAGTATGACACCAGATATTCATACATATTATAATCCGTCGGAAGATTATTCTTCTATGGCAAAAAGTAATTATTCTGTTATAATAGAGATGTACAGACAACAACTGTTAGGTCAGAGAATTGGTGATGTTAACAAATTAGTTGTGTTTACTGTAGATGCAGATAATAAGGAATGTGAAATATATGATGATGAGAAAGCAACTGGCAAGATGCTTGGCTCGATGGTTCCATATATGGTTACAATCTTACTTTTTGCAACAGCTATGAGCATTGGTATAGATGTATTTACTGGCGAAAAGGAAAGAGGTACAATGGCAGCACTTCTTATAACACCAGTTAATCGTACTAGTATTGCAATGGGCAAGATAGTTGCTCTTATGATTATGTCAGTATTGTCTGCGCTTATATATGTTATTACTATGGTTGTAGGCTTCCCACTTTTAGTTAAGAATTTTGCAGGGGAAGATTCAGGCAATATGTTTGAAGGTCTTTCTATAAGCTTTACAGTAACTCAATTTATACAGATTACAATACTTATTATAGGTCTTGTTTTCTTATATGTTGCATTGGTTGCTTTAGTAGCTGTATTTGCAAAAACTATTAAGGAAGCTAATACATATGTTTTACCATTATATTTTGTAGTAATTTTTGGTGGAATGACAACTATGTATGGTAATTCTAAAGAAGGTTTGGTACAATATCTTATACCGATATGTAATGGACCAACAGCTATAAAGGCTATATTTGAACAGACTATTACAGTTCCACAGATGGTTGTGGCTGCTATTAGTATATATGCACTTGCAGTAGTGGTAACATTGCTGATAGGTAAATTATTTAATAACGAGAAGGTTATGCAGAGTTCTTAAACCGGAGGTTTGGTTATGCGTTGTAAAAAATGTGGACATATACTATATTCAGGAGAAATTAAATGCGAATCTTGTGGTACTTATGTAGATATCAAGGAAGATACTAACAGTGTACCTGATGAGACAATTGTATTAGAATATATAGATTTCACAGGCGAAGTAGATAAAAAAGAATTAAAGTCAGTAGCTAAGACTGAAAGCTTTGATGACACACAGATTAATCTTGTGGAAGAGTTTGAATATGATTTTGATGAAGATATACCAGAAGATAATGAAGAAAACATATATTCTTTAATCGATATGGATTTCTCAGATGATGTAACTAAGACAAAGAAGAAGAGAAAAAAGGCAAATAAGAAAACAACATATATTGTTATATTGTCTTTAGTTGTTGCATTTCTTGCAGTTGCATTTATTTTAATATTTATTATAAAATCAAGCTACGAGTCATCATATGATTTCAATTATAATAAAGCAGTATCTTTATACAATGAACAAAAATATTCAGATGCAGTTCCTTATTTTGAAGAAGCAGTAAAGCTTACTAATTCTAAGGAAACAGAAAAACTGGCTATTATGAATATGTGTTTATACGATTGCTATTATGCCAGCGGTAATGTACAAAAGGCTATAGAAAGTCTTGATAAGGTTTTAATTGTAGAACCGGATAATGTTGAGGCACTGACATCTTTAGCAGAGTTATATTACAGTTCAAGAAATGGTGCAAAGCTTAATGAACTTATGGCACAATATAAGAATAAGCCAGGTTTTGCCCAGTTAACAAAATATATGATTGCAGCTCCTACAGTTAATATTGAATCTGGCTCATATACAGAAAATATTTCGCTGGAGTTTACAAGTGCTAACGCATCTAAGATTTATTATACAATGGATGGTTCAATTCCAAATGCATTAAGTAACGAGCTTACAGGCTCATTACAGCTTGAAGAGGGCAGTCATGAGATTAAGGTTATTGCTATAAGCGATATTGGCGTAATGAGTGATGTTATAGGTCTTACATATTATATCAGTTATGAAAGACCAACAGCTCCTGTAATTTCAGTGGCAAGTGGTCAATATAGCACTGAAAAAACAATTGAGATTTCTAATATTCCGGAAGGCGGAAAGGCTTATTATATATGGGATACAGTGGCATATAATTCACTTACTGACAAGTTCGTGGAGTACAATCCGGATGAAAAAATCAAGATGAAAAAAGGACAAAATATTTTGTCAGTTATTGTTAAAAACAGATATGGACTTACAAGTGTGGTTTCCACAAGAGCTTATATATTAGAATTACCGGTTAAATATTCATACACACAGGCTATTGAATATTTAAAGAGTGATTTGATTTCAAAAGGAATTTTAGAAAACGGTGGTAATGAAACACTTGCAGGTAAAAAAGTAAAATTTGTATACCGAACCAAGAAAACAATTGGAGACAGAACACTTTATATTATGTGGTACGAATTAGATGGTTCAAGACAAAACTATATGTATGGTGTTGATGCTCATACTGCAGAGGTATGTACAGTTGTGTTGGAAAATGGTGTATATAAAATTCAAGAATAATATTATTTATGGAGGTATATATGTATCAAATTTTAAAAGCAGAAAAATTGGCTGAAAAGATTTATCTTATGGATGTAAAAGCCGAAAGAGTTGCAAAATCTTGTCAGCCTGGACAATTCATCATCGCTAAGATGGACGAAAAGGGTGAGAGAATTCCACTTACAATTTGCGATTATAATCGCGAAGAAGGTATCGTAACAATCGTATTCCAGATTGTTGGTGCTTCAACAGAAAAGATGGCTACATTACAGGTAGGAGATTCATTTAGAGACTTTACAGGTCCTTTAGGATGTGCTTCTGAATTTGTTAATGAAGACATTGAAGAATTAAAAAAGAAGAAAATGTTATTTGTTGCCGGAGGTGTTGGTACAGCACCTGTTTACCCACAGGTAAAATGGTTACATGAGCATGGCGTAGATGTAGACGTTATCATTGGTGCAAAGAATAAGGATTTATTAATTCTTGAAGATGAGATGAGAGCAGTTGCCGGTAATCTTTATGTTACAACTGATGACGGAAGCTACGAGAGAAAAGGTATGGTTACTGATGTAATTAAAGATTTAGTTAATAATCAAGGTAAGAAATATGATGCGTGTGTAGCTATCGGACCTATGATTATGATGAAGTTTGTTTGTATTTTAACAAAGGAACTTGCAATCCCAACAATCGTAAGCCTTAACCCTATTATGGTTGATGGTACAGGTATGTGCGGTGCATGTCGTGTTACTGTTGGTAATGAAGTTAAGTTTGCCTGTGTTGACGGTCCTGAATTTGACGGACACTTAGTTAATTTTGATGAAGCTATGAAGAGACAACAGATGTACAAGACAGAAGAAGGCAGAGCTATTCTTAAGTTAAGAGAAGGAGATACACATCACCATGGTGGTTGTGGTTGCGGAGGTGACAAATAATGGACGTATTAAAGAAAGTGCCTGTAAGAGAGCAGGAGCCAAAGGTTAGAGCAACTAATTTTGATGAAGTTTGCTTAGGCTATAATATGGAAGAAGCTATGGAAGAAGCAAACAGATGTATTGGATGTAAGAATGCACAATGCGTTAAGGGATGTCCAGTATCTATTGATATTCCAGGCTTTATTGCAAAGGTAAAAACAGGAGATGTTGAAGGCGCATATGGCGTAATTAGTGAATCGTCAGCATTACCTGCAGTTTGTGGTCGTGTATGTCCACAGGAATCACAATGCGAAGGTAAATGTATTCGTGGTATCAAAGGTGAACCGGTATCAATTGGTAAACTTGAAAGATTTGTTGCAGATTATGCAAGAGAAAATAAGATTTTACCAGTTAAACCAGAGTCTACAAATGGCAAGAAGGTAGCAGTTATCGGTTCAGGTCCTGCAGGTTTAACATGTGCAGGTGACCTTGCAAAGATGGGCT
>JAZQMK010000070.1:0-23688 GCA_045543455.1 Lachnospiraceae bacterium | reverse complement strand
TTTTCTTTTCAATCACCTTATCATAGCCTGATTTTTTCAAAATATTCATAGGCTGTTCGTTAACATGAGACAAAACTAATGTAACACCTTTTTTCTGTAATTTGCCATGAAGATCCATAAGAGAATTTAAAGCTGTTGTATCAATGGCCGGAACGCTACGCATACGCATAATAACAGCCTTAGTATCTGCTTCTAAATTTCTAATTATATTTAAGAATTTATCTGTCGCACCAAAGAATAATGGTCCACTAACCTCAAATACTAAAGTGTGGTCCGGTACTTCCTTAAGACTAATTCTATCAGGGTCACCACTTTCATAAATAGATTTTGTATATACCCATCCGCTAATCTGAGTAACGTCAGACATTCTCTTCATAAATAATGCACAAGCAAGTATCATGCATACCTCAATTGCAAATACTAAATCAAATGCAAATGTAAGAACACAAGCTAATACAAGAACTATAAAATCGCTCTTAGTAGCCTTTGAGTATGATACAAATGCCTTAACATTTAACATATTATACGATACAACAATTAAAATAGCTGCCAAAACGCATAATGGTACATATTTAATAAGTGGCATTAAAAACATTAAAAATGCAAACAGAGTTACACCATGAACAATTGCTGCAATAGGAGTTCTTCCTCCATTTTTAGCATTGGCAATACTTCTTGCCACTCCGCCTGTAGCAGGAATACAACCAAGTAAGCCTAACACAATATTAGCAATACCCTGCGCTACTAATTCCATACTTGATCTTGTTCTACTATTAATCAGTTCATCTGTAACAACTGTAGATAACAACGCCTGTAATGCAACTAACATAGCTATTGTAAATGCACTTGACATTAATTCAAACATAAGATCAACACTTATTCCCGGAACATTTACAGTTGGAAGTTCGTTTGAAATCTCACCTAAAGTTTTAACATCAAGCTTTGAAAATTTAGCTATTAAACTACCAATAATTATGGCAACTAAAGAATTTGGTATAAGCTTATTAACCTTAGGCCAAATAACCATAATTATAATACAGCTTACACCTAAGAAAAATGCCTGCCAGTTGATTTCAGAAATATGTTCAAAATAAGTTGTCCATTTTCCTATAAAATTAGTTGGCATTTTTTCAATATTAAGCCCTAGGAAATCCCTAACCTCTAAAGTAAAAATAGTCACACCAATACCTGCTGTAAAGCCAATTGTTATTGGCGATGGAATAAATCTAATTAATTTACCTATTTTAAAAATGCCCATAAGAATAAGCATAACTCCCGCCATTATTGTAGCGAGCATAAGTCCTTCTAAATCATATTTCGCCACTATGGACTGGGTAATTATAATAAATGCACCTGTAGGTCCTGTAATCTGAACCTTACTTCCACCAAATAAAGCAACAAGGATACTTGATATAATCGCTGAATAAATACCCTTTTCAGGAGACACTCCACAGCCTAATGCAAAAGCAATTGACAATGGAAGTGCGATAATAGCAACAATTATACCTGCCTTAAGATCATTTAAAAACTGTTTTCCATTATATTCTTTTATACAGTTAATTATCTTCGGTTTAAACTCATTCATTTTTCATTTCTCCAATGTAATAAAAATTCTTTGACTCTTTTAAATGAACCTTTACTATACTGCCAATAAGTTCTTTTCCACCTTTAAAATGTACAAGGGTATTATTACTTAATCGGCCTGTAACAAAGCTTTCATCCTGTTCATTAACTGACTCGACCAACACATCTCCATCAGTACCACAAAGTTTAGCTGTGTGAGATGCTGATGATTCCTGAATAACATCTAAAAGTCTGTTAAATCTATCTTTTACAATATCATCAGGAACCTGATTATCCATTGCGGCAGCAGGTGTATTACTTCTTTTTGAATAAATAAATGTATATGCACTGTCATATTTTACCTTCTGACATACATCTACAGTTTCCATAAAATCTTCTTCTGTCTCACCTGGAAAACCCACAATAATATCAGTAGTTATTGCTACATCAGGAATTGCTTTCTTTATTTTGTCTACTAAGTCAAGATACTGTTCCTTGGTATATCTTCTGTTCATATCTTTTAAAACCTTAGTACTTCCTGACTGTAATGGTAAATGTATGTGCTTACATACTTTCTTAGATTCCTTAATAACTTCAATAAGCTCATCTGACAAATCTTTAGGATGTGGTGTCATAAATCTTATTCTTTGTAAGCCTTCAACCTTTTCAATCTCTCTTAACAATTGCGCAAAGCTTATAGGCTCTTTTAAATCTTTACCATAGGAATTAACATTTTGACCCAGTAACATTACCTCTACTACACCATCTGCAACAAGTCTTTCAATTTCTTTTATAATCTCGCACTTTTCCCTACTTCTTTCACGGCCACGAACATAAGGAACTATACAGTAGCTGCAGAAATTGTTACAGCCAAAGGTTATATTAACTCCTGATTTAAACGAATATTTTCTCTCATTAGGAAGATTTTCAACTATCTCCTTTGCATCCTTCCAGACATCAACAATCATTCCCTTTGAATGAATTCTGTCAAACAGTAATTCAGCTAGCTTATATATATTATGTGTACCAAAAATAATATCAACTAATTTATAGCTTTCTCTAATCTTTGCTACAACATGCTCTTCCTGCATCATACAGCCACAAAGTGCTATAATCATATCCTTGTTTTTACGCTTGTATAAGCCTAATTGACCAAGTCTTCCATATACTCTTTGATTAGCATTTTCTCGTACCGTACAAGTATTATATAAAACAAAATCTGCATTTTCAGTATCAGTTTCAACATAACCAATTTCTTTTAATATACCAACCAGCTTTTCTGAATCTCTAGAATTCATCTGACAACCAAATGTAGTTACACACATAGTTAGCTTTCTTCCAAGAGTTTCTTCTTTTTTCTTAATATATTCCCTTAATTTTTCAATAAAATATCGTTGTCTTAAAGGCTCTGTATCAGGTGCTGAGTTCGATGTATCTAAGTTAATTTCATAACTCATTATTGTACCTCTTTTCATAAAATCGTTTACAATTCTATCACTTTTAAATTCATATGTAAATATATTTCTTTACATATGAAAGGATTTCCTTATAAATGTAAAGAAAATCCTTTTTTAAAAACCTACGGTCTTACCTGTCCATTACCATAAATTATATATTTTGTTGTTGTAAGTTCTTTAAGTCCCATTGGTCCTCTAGCATGAAGTTTTTGAGTACTTATACCTATTTCTGCACCGAAACCAAATTCAAATCCATCAGTAAATCTGGTAGACGCATTTACATATACACATGCTGCATCTATTTCATCAAGGAACTTATTAGAATTATCATAATCCTTTGTAATAATTGCTTCAGAATGCTTTGTATTATGTTCATTAATATGTGCAATTGCCTCATCTATATCCGAAACAACCTTTAATGACATAATGTAATCAAGATATTCTGTGTAAAAATCTTCTTCGCTTGCTTCAATTATTGAAGTATCTATTGCCATCGCAGTTTTGTCACCACGAATTTCTACATTTTTATCCTTTAATACATTTACAAGCATTGGAATAAATGTATCCGCCACTTTTTTGTGTACCACAACAGATTCACAAGCATTACATACACCTATTCTTTGTGTTTTTGCATTATAAATTATATTAGCTGCCATATCAAGATCTGCATATTCATCAACATAAATATGACAATTGCCTGTACCTGTTTCAATAACTGGTATAGTGCTATTTTCAACAATATTCTTAATAAGCTTTGCTCCACCTCTTGGAATAATAACATCAATATATTTATTCAGCTTCATAAGTCTGTTTACAGTTTCTCTGTTTGTATCTTCGATTAACTGAATGGCATTCTTATCATAACCTAAGCTTTCTAAAACTTCTCTGATTATGTTTACAATACAGATATTTGAATTAATGGCATCACTACCACCCTTTAAAATAACTGCATTGCCTGTCTTAAAGCAAAGTGCAAATGCATCTACTGTAACATTTGGTCTTGATTCGTAAATTATTGCAATTACTCCTATTGGCACTCTTTTTTGGCCAACCATAAGTCCGTTAGGTCTCTTCTTCATTGAAATAACTTCTCCCACAGGATCATCCAAATCAACAACCTGCATTATACCTTCAATCATACCTTTAATTCTTGCTTCATTTAATGCAAGACGATCCACTAAACCTTGTGCCATATTATTAGCTATAGCATTATCAATATCAATTTTATTAGCATTAATAATATCATATTTTCTTAATTCTAAGGCAGTTGCAACAGCCATTAAAAGTTCATTTTTCTTACTTACATTTAATTTATTTAATGTAGTTGCCGCAGCACAAGCGTTTTTTCCCATTAATTCTAAATCTGTCATTTTTATCTCCATTTCATTTGTTATTATCATATCAGGCTTTATATCGTATTCATCATAAGGAATAGAATCAAAAACCTGAAAATCATATGCAAGTGCAATTTTGTACAGATTATTCTTTTTAGCTAAATACCTGTCATAATATCCACCGCCGTAACCGATTCTGTGCATTTTTAAATCAAATGCGATCCCCGGCATAATCATAAGGCCATCACTTATATATTCAAACTCATTACTTAAGGGTTCTAATATTCCATATTTGCCTTTTTCAAGTTCATTAAGAGAATTGATTTTAATAAACACCATTTCATCTTCAATTATCTTAGGTACAAATACATTCTTACCTTCTTTTAAAGCATATGTAATAAGTTCAAAGGTCTCAACCTCAGTATTATAACTTACGTATATAAGGATATTTTTAGCAATTTTAAATTCATTAGTTGCAATTACCTTTGCAAAAATAGCATTGGACATATCTTTTACATCATCAAAAGAAAGCTTTGCTTTTTGTTCTTTAACTGATTTGCGTATTGTCTTTTTATTGTCCATTTTTATCCTTCTTACTTAAGTCAATAATTGTTCCATCCGGATTTTGTATCTTAACATTATTAAGAGTACCTCTTAAATTTGCCTTAAACGACTCAATATAAGCTTTTCTTAAATCAGCCTGCTCCTTAGCTTCTTCTTCACTAAGTCCTACTGTTTTAGCTTTGTTGTATAACTCATTAATTCTGTCAATATCTTTTTGATTCATGATATAACCTTTCTATTTTGTAAATATGTATAATTCGTCTTTTCCGCCCCAAACTGAGCTTACATAATTTGCACATTCTCTAAAGGACGGTTCGGAATTCAATTCCTGGAATACTTCAATATAATTCTTCGCCTTTCCTGTTATAAAGCTTTTTCTAACAATTTCGGCGATAATAATCCCGTTTGAAATACTTCTAAGCTTGTATGATTTAGAAAGACTAAACATAATTTTATTCTTTTCAAGACTTAAAAACTCATAATTATCTTCACCGGTTCTTAAAATATACGGTTTATTAAAAAAGATTACCGGCTTTAACAAATCCTGATTACGATAAGTTTCCTTATTGCTACATTTTATCTTTTCCTTAGTTGTATAATCATAGAAAAATACCTCTTCTATTTTTTCACCATGATTATATTTTGAATAAATCACATAATTGTCAACAACCTTTATATAAGGGAAGGTTTTTTCATAATAACAATTATCAATAACGCTCATATAGACCTTCTGTTTTTTTAACAAAAGCTCAGAAATCAGCTGTTTTACATTAATTATGGCAATAGTTTCATTAGATACTTCATCAGCCTCTAATAAATGAAAACGATTGTCTGTAAGCAGTTCATAACCAGTCTTAATAACACAGATATTATGTCCTAAGGGCCATATTCCATAAATACCGTTATTTATAAAACTTTCATCATTAACAATAATCGATTCTCTTTCACTAATAGAATAAAAGCTTAACTCAAAGTCAAAATATCCCTGATAATTGCCGGCTCTATTCTCTATTAAATACTCATGCTGAATTATTAAATAATTTTCATCTAAAACAAATATCTTCGTTTTCTTATCGCTATCATATATAATAATATCATCATAAAAGCCATATATTATCTCAGAAATATTATCTACATAATTGTAACGTATAATATCAATACTTTGTTTTGCATCATCAATTGTCTTACATGCAGTAAAATACAAATATTTCGATTCATACATACAGTCAACTATTTCAATGAATTCAAAGGTTCTATATTCTTCTAAAATCTCATATTTTTCATTTTTATCAATATTGTAAATATAGTACTTTTTCCCTTTAAAAGTACCTATCTGATGAGTATCGTCCTGAGTAAGTAATACAAGATTTTTAGTAATCTCGGTATATTTTTTTGCAAGACTGTTGTTAATAATTCTTACATTCATAGACATCCTCCCTTTTAGGAAATCATATCAAGTACATTAAATTCCTCATTTTTGTGCGCTAAAAATAGCGTTCCAACATTTTCTCCATTAATTATCTGCTCAATAACATTAACATCTTCACCGTTGGCAATTACCATATCAACGCCTGAATTTGTCGCAATACTTGCAGCCATAATCTTAGTTGCCATACCACCTGTACCTACATTACTTGCCGATGTAGACTTAGCCATATCATAAAGCTTCTCATCTATAACAGGAACCAACTCTATAAATTCCGCATTTTCATTAGTATTAGGATCATCTGTAAATAATCCGTCAATATCCGATAATAAAATAAGTAAATCAGCCTCAATTATTGAAGAAACTATTGCTGACAAACGATCATTATCACCAAACTGAATCTCATATGTAGAAACTGTATCATTCTCATTAACAATAGGAATTACACCAAGCTTAAATAACTCATTAAAAGTATTCTTAGCATTTTCTCTGCTGTTATCTCTTAACATAGTATCCTTTGTCATAAGAATCTGTGCTGCAATCTGATTGTATTCGGCAAAAATCTTTTGATATGTCATCATAAGAAATCCTTGTCCAACTGCAGCGCAAGCCTGCTTTACAGACAGCTCTGTTGGTTTTTCAATCAAAGAAAGTGTCTTTCTGCCAACTGCAATTGCACCTGACGATACTAAAACAACATCCTTTCCACTGTTTCGTAAATCAACAAGTACTCTTACCAGTTTCTCAATCTTATATAAATTAAGCTGTCCTGTTGCTTCATGTGTTAGCGACGACGAGCCAATTTTTATTACAATTTTTTTCTTGTCCTTTAAAAGACTACGATAATTATTCATTGTACATTAATCTCCATTTATGTATATTCGTAACTTATTTTACTATATCGGCAAGTATTTTTCAAATATTTTTTCAAACACTCTAAGTCCGTCCATTGCAGCACTAGTTATACCGCCTGCATATCCTGCTCCTTCACCACAAGGATATATACCTAAAATATTGCTTTCATAGCTGTTATCATCTCTTTTAATACGTACTGGTGAAGATGTTCTGCTTTCAACACCTGAGATAACACAGTCCTCCCTATCAAAGCCCTCTATTTGTTTTCCAAAAGCTATGAAAGCCTCTTTTATTGCTTCTGTCATAAATTCTGGTAAATGCTTTGATAAATCAGTAAGCTCATATTTTCCTTTTATACATGGCTTTACATCCATAAGCTGATTTGTTTTTGTATCAGTATAAAAATCCTTTAAAAGTTGTACAGGAACATTTCCATTGCCACATTTGTACATATTTTCTTCAAGCTGTCTTTGAAATTCAACACCTGCTAAGGGTTCTTCATTTGAAAAATCTTTAGGTGTAACCGTGACAATTATTGCACTGTTGGCATTAATGGAATCTCGTTTTGAATAGCTCATTCCATTAACACACAATCTGTTTTTTTCACTAGATGCATTAACAACATATCCTCCCGGACACATACAAAAGGAATATACGCCTCGATTCTTTGTCGTCTGATAAGTAAGCTTATAATCTGCTGCTGGCAAATTGTTAACACCATCTCCATAGGCATATTTGTTTATTATTTCCTGTGGATGTTCTACTCTTACCCCCATTGCAAAGGCTTTCGCTTCCATATCTAAATGCTTATCTTTTAATAATTTAAATGTATCCCTTGCGCTGTGTCCAATAGCAATAACTAGAACCTCACAGGCTATATGTTCGTCATTATTTACAACTATTTCTGATATACGATTATCATTAATTATTATATCAGTAAGTTTAGTATTAAAGCGAATCTCACCACCATTATTTATGATTTTATTACGGATATTTCTTACTATATCGCATAAAACCTCAGTACCAATATGTGGTTTACTTTCATATAATATTTCTTCTTTAGCGCCATTTTCCACAAGTATTTCAAGAACCTTTTTAATACGTCCATATGTATCCTTTACCATGGTATTTAATTTACCATCGGAAAATGTGCCTGCTCCGCCTTCTCCAAATTGAACATTTGACTCTTCATCAAGAATATTATTTTCCCAAAAATCCTCAACCTTTTTTATTCTGTTTTCAACGCAGTCACCTCGTTCAATAACAATAGGCCTATAGCCTTCCATGGCAAGCATATATGCGCATATCATTCCGGCAGGACCAAAGCCTGTAATAACAGGTCTTTTACTCATCCTATCATTACTTTTATGAACATATGAATACTTAACCGAATTTGTTATTGTAATATTGTTATCTTTAATTCTTTTTATAATATTTTGTTCATTTGCTATATTAACTAAAACATTATAGACATAAAATAACTGCGTTTTTTTTCTTAAATCCATTGATTTTCTTTGTATTGTATAGGTAAAGCAATCATTAGGTTTTAATTTTAGCAGCTTTCTTATCTTGTCCTCTAAATCCTTTGAGCTATGGTTAATAGAAAGCTTTATCTGATTAATCTTTATCATATCTGCTCTCCTGTTATAAATGTTTTCTTGCATATATCATCAGCAGCAGCCATTGCGCTAGAAAAAGCCCATTGTAAATTGTATCCGCCACATTTACCGTCAACATCCACTAATTCTCCTGCAAGATACAAATTATTATGTTTTTTAGACTCCATAGTCATCTTTAATTCACTGGTACTTACTCCACCCTGACACACCTGTGCATTATCAAAGGAATTATAGCCACTCATAACAAAGCGGCAGTCTTTACATAAATATGTAAATTCATTTATATTATCCTTTACACATAGTTTTCTTAAGCCCTGCGCAAGTTTTTTATTCATTATACCTGAATAGAGCTGTTCTAAGCTTTTATCAGGATTAATATTTTTTATCTTTTTAATATAATCAATTATATTATCTTCTTTCATAGAAGGTAAAAACTCTATTGATATAATTACTTCTTTATTGCTGTTAAATGCCTCAATGGCATAGCGACTTACCTGAAAGGTTGGAATTCCAGATACACCATAATCCGTAAACTGTAACTCACCTCTGTCAGAAGCTATTTCTTTATTATCAACATACACCTTTATAACCGCTTCACATCTGACACCGGCAACTATTTTGAAAAATGGACTTTTAATCTTTAAGGCTGTCAAGGCCGGTAATGGTGTTATTATTTTATGTCCCAGGCTCTTTGCTAATTCATATCCGCTTCCGTCAGAACCTGTTTTTGGTGCAGCTTTTCCACCTGTTGACAGCAATAAATATTTTGATGAAAATGTACCCTTGTCAGTTGTTATCTTATAAGTATTTTCAACATTTATTTTACTGATATTTACCTCTGTTATTATATCTACCTTAAGTCTGTTAAGCTCTAGCATAAAATTGTCAAGTACTGTTGATGCCTGCTCTGAATTAGGATATACATAACCGTTTTTATCCTTTGTAAGTACACCTAATGAATCCATAAATTCTAAGGTTTTATCACTATTGTATTCTTTTGTAACTGTATATGCAAAAGCACTGTCATTTCCTCTATAGCAGCTATCATCCATATTAAGATTAGTAATATTGCATTTACCATTACCTGTTGATAGTATTTTTTTACCTATTTTATCTTTATGGTCAAGTATTACTGTTTTTATACCTTTTCTAGCGCACATAATAGCAGCGGTCATTCCTGCTGGTCCGCCACCAACAATTATCAAATCGTACTTTTTCATACTTTTTCTCTCCTAAGATGAATAATTTTCAAGAAATTCATATAATTCTTCTACCGAATCAACATACTTTCCCTGTTGAATTTCATTTGCAACATTATCAGGAAGGGAATTTCTCGAAATGCCTGTATAATCATATAAAGTAGTTTTATTTCCTAAGTATACAACAATATAATCATTTTCAAAAGTCAGATAAAACTGTCGTCCTGTAAATGTATTTGTATTATTATATGTTTTTCTTAAAATAACTTCTTTGTTGCTAAATTCTATTATTTCAAATGCTACAAGTCCCTCACTTAAATCGCTGACAGAAGGATTATTCATATAATTATTAATCCTTTCCTGCAGTTGTTTTTTTGTAAGTCCCAAACAACTAAATTCAGTAAGTGCACCTTTTTCAAGCTTTGAATTATTTATATAAAATTTTTCACATACTATTCTTGTTTTTGTAGTAATCGCCACCTCTGTACTAGAGGTGTCTGCAACGCTTTGTGTTGTGGCAGCAGTTGTTTCATTGTTATTTTTATTATCATTAACATTTCTGCTAATAAAATATGACGTAAATGCTACAATAACACCTGTTATTCCAATTAAAAAACAGCAGATAACATACTCTTTTTTCATACTAATCTCCATTCTGAAGTGTTTATAGTATAATTATCTGCCACTTTTCAATTTTTATACACTTTTACCTATATATGTGTAATTTATTAAGCAAGCTTACTATTGTTCTGCCTTTTGGCATCTCCAACATTTCTTCTTTGCTGATTGCACCAATAATAACAATACAAAGCAAATATACAATTACAGCCACTATAACAGGAACTAACACTATTACAATTCTATTAGATATAAATTGTTCTAACAAAACTCTTACTCCAAAGGTTGCAATACCCATTATAGCTGCACAGATTCCCGTTTTTATAAATGTATTCTTAATTTCAAACTTATGACCACCCTTAATATTTTTAATAGCTCTAACATTAAGTACTAATATTACTCCTGGAAGAATAATATCAGCAATTATTATACCATGTGCTCCTGTTGGAAGTAATAAGAGCACTGCACCAACTACTGTGTGAATAGCAAGACCTATTGCACAGTGAATTGCAGGAAGTCTTAATTTGCCTAAGCCCTGTAATACAGAGCTTGTGATTGTAGAAAGTGAATATAACAATACCGTTATAGCACCTATCATAATAAACTCTGTAGCTAAATCGTTGTTATTTACCCCATCATAAAAAAGAAGCTGTAAAACAGGTCGTGCCATAACAAACAACCCTACTACGCAAGGAATAGCAAATATAGATGTGTATTTTATTGCAAGATTAATTTTACTTCTTGCAGTGTCATAGTCATTTAATGCAATAGCTGTTGACATACTTGGCATAGTAGATACAGCTAAAGCTGAAGCCACCGATATTGGCAAATGTATAAGCACTTTATATTTACCACTTATAATGCCCCATATAGTTGCTCTGGTATCCTTGTCCACGCCCTTTATTTCTAATATATTTCCTACAAGATAATTATCTACTATAGAGCTTAAATTATTAATTGTAGTTGTTACAATAATAGGAAGTACTGTCAATATAAGCACCTTTAATATCATTGAATAGCTGTCTGCATCAGATGATGACTTAAACCTCAATCTCTTATCAGCCTTGTAATATGCAAAAAATATAAATGCTAAAAATATCAGTGCCGCCAAAGCACCATATGCATTGCCCATAGTTGCACCATATGCACCATATTCCTGCGCATTACTAATTGACGAATCGTTAAGTGTGGCAAATGTATCAATAAAATGCTTACATAATATAAGGCTTAAGGCAACCTGTACAATTTTTTCAATAATCTGTGAAATTGCAGTAGGTATTGTTGAACCAAGACCTTGGAAAAAACCTCTTAAAACACCCATTAATGCTACCAATACAAGCGTAGGTGTTAAAGCTCTTAAAGCCAATGCTGCTTCCGGAAATTCCATAAATTCTGCCAGATAATCTGCTCCAAAGAAAGCAATTAAAGCAGATATTCCACCTGTAAAAAATGCAAGACATAATGACATTATAAATATTCTAAGTACATTTGCATATTCTTTTAATGCCATCTTTGCCGATACAAGCTTACTTACAGCAGAAGGTAATGTGTATGAAGATAAAATCAACAACAACGCATATATTTCATATGCTGTACTATAATATCCCATTCCTTTGTCTGTAAGCATATTTTGTAATGGTACTCTGTATACAATTCCTATTATTCTTACACCAACAGAGGCAATTGCCAATATTCCTCCCTGTATAAGAAAACTATTCTTTTTCTGTTTTGAACCCATCTTCTAATCCTCAATTAAATTATCTTTATCAAATGCATATGGTAAAAGTTCACTTACACTATATTCTTTATATTTATCTTCGTTAGATGAATATACAATAACCTTACCTTTTGGCATAAGTTCTGATATAACCTGTCTGCATATACCGCAAGGGTATGCGTATCCGCCATTTGAACATACTATCGCTATAGCTTTAAAGCTATTTTCTCCTGCTGCAACCGCTGAGCTAAGAGCAACTCTTTCTGCGCAAATTGTTGCAGGATATGACGCATTTTCCACATTGCATCCTATATAAATATTACCATTATCACATAAAACAGAAGCACCAACTTTAAAGTTAGAATACGGTGCATATGCATTATCCATTGCTTCCAACGCTTTATCTATAAGTTTTTTCATAAAGACCTCCAATATCTGATTATCTCTTAATCCCTAATATATCAAGAATTTCTTCCTGCTTTTTCTCCATAATCTTTGCTTCATTCTCAGTCATATGATCATATCCAAATAAATGTAACATACTGTGTGCTACCAAAAATGCCAGTTCTCTTTCTTGTGTATGCATATAATTATATGCCTGTTCAATAATCTTTTCAGCCGATAATACTATATCTCCCAACATAAGTTCTCCGCTTTCAGGATTGAACAAATATATATATTCATCAGCTTCAAGAAAATCAAAATTACCAACCTCATCATATTCAATCATAGGAAATGAAAGAACATCTGTAGGCTTGTCTATATCTCTAAATTCATTGTTAATGGCCTGTATTGAATTATTATCTGTAACAGTAACACTTATCTCAGCCTCATATGGACATTTTTCATAATCTAATGCTGCATCAATAACCTTCAATATTAATTCTTCAACATTATCAATCTGTAACTGTATGTCTGTTTCAAATTCAATTACACAACTCATTTTTTATCTTTCCTTTCGACTTTTCTTTCGACCTTCTTTTGGGCTATATGTGTTTCATAATCTTCATAAGCTTTTACTATTTTTTGTACAAGTGGATGTCTTACAACGTCCTGATTAGTAAGCTTTACAAACGCTATATCATCAACCTTAGACAATACCTTCATTGCAACATCCAAACCTGATTTTACATCATTTGGTAAGTCTTTTTGTGTTAAATCACCTGTAATTATAACCTTAGAACCAAAGCCTATACGTGTAAGGAACATCTTCATCTGCGCTGGTGTGGTATTTTGAGCTTCATCCAAAATAATATAAGCATTATCAAGAGTACGACCTCTCATATAAGCTAGTGGAGCAACCTCGATAAGGCCTTTCTCTGCATTATGCATAAAACTATCCGCCCCCATTATCTGATATAATGCGTCATATAATGGTCTAAGATATGGATCAACCTTACTTTGTAAATCACCAGGCAAAAATCCCAATTTTTCACCTGCTTCAATTGCAGGTCTTGTAAGAATTATACGACCTACTTCGTTATTTTTAAATGCATTTATAGCCATTGCCATGGCAAGATATGTCTTACCTGTTCCAGCCGGACCTATACCAAAAACTATCATCTTTTCCCTAATCTGGTCCACATAATATTTCTGTCCTAAAGTCTTTGGTTTAATTGGTTTTCCTGCAATTGTACGAGTCACCAAATCTGAATCTATCTCTAAAATAGCTTCCGTCTTATCTTCATAGGCTAAAGAAAGCGCATAATCAACATTTTGTTCAGTGATTGTATTGCCTCTTTTAGAAAGCTCTATTAAATTATTAAATACAACCATAGCTCTTTTTACAGATACATCTCCACCTATTATCTTTAGCTCCGAATCCCTAAATAATATCGTTACCTTTAATGTTCTCTCAATCTTTTTAATGTAAGCATCGAATTGTCCAAATACATTACGACTATGCTCCATTGGTATATCTACAATACTTTCAACTATACTCATTCTAACAGTATATCCTCCGTAACCTTCTCAATTATAACATCCTCGCCTATCGGTTCTTTAACATCAATATAACCAATAGCTATATAAGAATTATTATATACATCTATTTTAACATTTTTTTCTATAATTACTACACCTAATTGCTCTAAATTTTTAAAATACTCATTAATTCTTTCTTCTAAAATAGCTTTTGCTTTTTCTAAATCATATCTTGCTTCTACCTTTTCGTACTCTTTATAAACAACCTTCCCCATAGAAAGTGGCATATATAAGGTATCTGTAAGCTTTAATTGTTTATCCTCAGTGAATGTATCATAATATTCAAAATCACATTTGCCTGCCTGAAATATAATCTTATCCTTTACGGAAAAATAATATTTTTCTTTCTCATTTCCCGTATAAATTTTACCATTGTAATCTGCTTTTAATTCTTCATTTATTTCGTATGTTTTGCTTATTGTTATACTGGCATCTGCATGAACATATTTCTTGCCTGTAACCTCGCCATAATCATCATATAAATCAATTGTTCCACTTACAAGTATATCTCCTGTTTTTACTGTATCTCCTACTTTTACCATAGCTACGCCTTTTCTCGTAACCATATTAGTTATTATACCATCTTTATCAGCTACTATATCGCATACTTCCTGTTCATTTACAAAGGTTTGCCTATAGGTATTTTCTTTTATGCTAACAAACATCTTAGTACCTTTTACTTCAACAGAAACCCAGGTTATATCTTTAAAAGTATTTCTTATCATTGTTTCTATTTCATCACAATCGATAGTGTTTATTCTTTTACCACAGCTTACATCTATGCTTTTTAAATACTCAAGCAACACCTGTTCAGTATAAGTGAAATTACCTTCAAATCCTATATTCCACACGTATAAGGACAGCTGATGTATTATTAAATATGCTATTATTATTCCTGCAAAAAACATCTTATGTCCCATATGTTTTTTTATATGTACCTGTAAACCATATTCATTTATCACATTTATTGTTGTATTAGTTTTTAATGCAGCTTCATTTATAAGTTCCAAATTCTTCTTTAGAGCATAAAAGCTACATTCATCTTTTGAAAATACCACTTCCTTAAGACCTATGCCTTTACTTTTACATATATTTATAAATCTTTCCGGATTAACTGTATACATTTTTATAAATAAATATCCTTGAAAAAACATTCTTATTCTATCAAGCATACAACCACCACCATTAGCTATATTTTATTTCACTAATACAACCATTTATTTCTAATTCATCACAGCTATATCTTTCTATAATCAACGCTTTACCACATATGGTTATGATTGAATCCTTTACCTTTATAACTATAACCGAACTGTTATATTCTATTATGTACTTAAAATTCTCAAGATAAATTTGATTTTTTCCAATTACCTTTAAGGTAGAAGAACCAAATATAACATCCTTAGGTAAACCTAATGTATTGACAATGTTCATAACAATCCTTACTGATATTTTTCTAAAAGTATATGATTTTAGCCTTGAAAATATGAATAAATATAACAAAAACCCCAAGGTGCCATTATTGATAAAGGCACCTTAAGGCTTTATAATCATTTTATTATTTTATAACATATGGTATATTGTTAGCTTTTGCAAAGCTTTCCGCATAAGAGCCTGCAGTGCAATTAATAGTAAGTTTGTCGCAGGACATAAACGCTTCACTGTGTATACTGGTTACACTTTTCGGTATAGTTACATTCTTTAATTCACTACAAGAAAAAAATGTTCTTTCTCCTATTTCTTTTACGCCCTCAGGTATTGTTATATTCGTTAAGCTATTGCACATAAAGAATGTACAGTTACCTAAATTCCTTATGTTTTTTGATATACTAATATTATTTAATTTTTCGCAATAAATAAATACATATGTTCCCATACTAGTTACACTGTCTGGTATAGTTATATCTATTAATCTATCACAATTTGAAAATACACCGGACCCTATAGTTTTCAAGCCTTCTGGCAAAGTTATACATGTTAATCTGTCACAATCTGAAAAAGCATATGAACCTATATTTTTCAAACCATCAGGTAAATTAATACTAGTTAAAAATTTACAATTAGCAAACATTCTATCGGGTATTTGTGTAACACCATCAGGTATAGTTATAGTTGTCAGGCTATTACAACCCTCAAATGCACTTTTACCGATTTGAGTAACAGTTTTAGGTATTGTAACTTTTTCTAACTCTTTACACAAATAAAATGCCCTTTCTTCTATATATTTTACACCATCTGGTATATTCACTTCTTCTAGCTTGTCACATTCGCCAAACAAATAATATTTTATTGTAACCACACCATCAGGTATTGTAAAGCGTTCTAATGATTTACAACCACGGAAAGCTTCTGCGCCTATTATGGTAAGCGTATCTGGTACAAGTAGATTAATTAAATCCGAACAATCTTTAAATGCACTATCACCAATCTCCGTTACAACACGACCTTCTATTTTATCTGGAATATGGATATTAACCAGATTACTATCTGTTACTCCTGTAATCTTTATAGTTCCATCCGGTTTAATTACATATGTAAAAACAGAAGCTTCAGTCTCTTTGATGCTTTCAATAGGTATTTTTGTTACAGCTTCAGTGCTTGGAGATATTATTATTCCGCCTTCTTGATTTGCTTCCGGTTTTTTAGTAGGATTTACTACCGTCTCATTCTCACTTACTAAATTAGTTGGCTCTTCCACATTATAATTATTATGTTTTCCACTACAGCCTACCAGTAAACTAATTATTAAAATCGCACCAGTTGTTATGATTTTTCTCATATACAGTTCCTCCTTTGAAATTTATAATCCTATCATCTTTTGTTTAAATATATTGTATCATATTGTAATAAAATATACAAATTTTATATAGGTTCTATTGAACAAAAAAAGAGTGACACCCTTAGGTATCACTCAATATTTAAAAAAATTAATTAAACTTACGTTTTCTTGCAGCTTCAGATTTTTTCTTACGCTTTACGCTTGGCTTCTCGTAATGTTCTCTCTTACGAATCTCTTGTTGAATACCTGCTTTTGCACAGTTTCTCTTAAATCTACGTAATGCACTATCTAAAGTCTCGTTCTCTTTTACGATTACATTTGACATTGTCTTTCCTAACCACCCTTCTGTTGCGAATTGTGCAGAATACAACACATTGGGTATACATTATTGCACAAATGATATTATAACACATATTTCCTATTCGTCAACTGTTTTTTTCAATTATTTTACTGTATCATATTTTAATGGTATCTTATAAGTTTCCTCATAGATATTCTTCCATACCTCTCTATTCTTTTCCATCATCATCTTGATGTTTTCATCCTTAGATTTTTCAGGATCAGGATAAATAGGTTCTCCTATGTGTATTGTATATTCTTGAACATAGAAACCATCTGGGGCAAGAATATCGCTATCCTCCATTGTAATAAAGCAAGGAAGTACTGGAACATTATTTCTTGCAGCAAATAAATATCCGCCCTTCTTAAGTGGCTTTGGTTTTTTATAATTCCACCACATACTCTGCTCAGGATATATAAGAATAAAATGCCCTTCTTTTAAAAGAATATCCACAGATTTCATAAATTTTTTCATAGTATCTCTATTAGAGCTTAATGGTAAAGTATGGCAGCTTCTCATAAGCATTCCAAAAAATCCTTTAAAGCTTGTATAATTGCCTTCTCTTATTACTCTAAAAAATGTTCTGTCTTTTTGATTAGATTCTTCATAAGCTAAATGCATTGCAAAGCTGTCAAAGGCATTAAAATGATTACATGTGATTATAGCACCCGAATTAAGATTTCTATAATGCTCTATACCCTTTATTTCTTTTATTACAAATTGCTTATCATCTATCAGCTTATATAAGAATTTTCTAGCCTGGTCATAAGCAACCTTTGCTTTTATTTTGCTTGATGGTTTTCTATATAAATAATCAATTTCATCAGGCATAAGCATTCTTCCTGGTGGATCATCTTCCACGTCCTCGTCGAAACGCCCTTCTCTTTCAAACTTAGCAATTTTATCTAATATAAGACGTCTTTCCTTACTTCTTGTAGTACCATTGGTTATAATACTAAGATAATTATCCTGCTTATTAGCCTCATATATTGCAGTTGCTAACAATCTGTCACATGACAGAGCATCCTGTTTTCTCTTCTCATCTGTATAATTATTGAGAATATTTAAAATCTCATCATATACAAAGGTTTCTTTTGCATATTTCCAGAAATATTCACCATATCTGCAGTCTTCATAATGCCAAGGCTTTGAAACCATAATATAATGAAGTATTTTAAATTCACTTTCATCATAAGGTATTTCACCAAACACTTCTGTATTCCATTGCTGTTCAAGCCATAAAACCTTATTGTGACATAAAAGATTTAAATAATCCTCATCCTGTGTTACTACAAAGGTATATATATCCAGTAACTCCACAAATTTTTCAAGAATATTATTATCTCTAAATGCCTTACAATTTATAAGTAAAAGTCCTGCATTAAAATAATTATTTCTATCAATGCCTAAACATTTTTCTACATATTGCCCATAACCATCAACCTGAACCATTGCCTGTTCATTGGCAGCGCCAACATAATTATCGGCCAAATCTTTGTTATAAAGTTCACTAATATCGCCTAATACCACAGTATCACTGTCAATATATATTGCCTTATCATATTCAGAAAACATCTGCGCTATAAACATTCTGTAATATGTAGTCTTTGAATAATAATCACGAATTGGTAGCTTTTCACTTATTTCTTCTAAATACTTTAAAACATTTTCAAATCGGATTTCAAAATTCGAATCAGCCATTTCATTGATTTTGGTCTGCATTTCTTCGTTAATATCAATATTTAAAATATGTACCCTATAATTGTATTCTTTTGAAGCATTTTCCATTATGGACTTTAATGCAACCACTGTAAACTTCACAAAATTATTATCACAGGCAAAAAATATAGGAATTATATTCTTATTATTCATTGCAGTACTCCTTTTCAAATTTTTTCTTCAAATAAATATATTCATACAAAACATCATCAAACTGATAATACTTAAAGGTTTTGTGTACCTTACTTACCATCCATTGCTTTATATTATCTGTATGCGGATATGGTAAATAAAACAATCTCTTTGAAAAGTGTCTTATAACTGTACTCTTCCATAAAAACTTTTGATCATTAAATTTTTGTGGAAGCATTTTTTTCTTCGTTGTAGACCTTATTATTGCACTTTGGTCAGCAAATGTAAGTTTTTTAGTCTTTATAAGCTGTCTGGCTTTAACTAAAAGTCCTGTTTTTTTCATTTCTTTTAAATTAAATAACAAGACACCTGCATTCACATAATTAGGATTAATTAGATATTTACCGTAGTGATCTCTTGCGGCAGCGTATTCATAACCTTCTACATCAATATCATATAACAGCCTTATATCCCGATTAAATAATAAATCTACATCAAGATATAACAATTTATCAGGCATATTAGGAACTATATCTGCAAAAAGTCTTAATAATGTATACGGTGAACAATATGCCATTTCATTTGGACAATATGCAAATTCTTTTTCATATATGTCAGAAACATCGACCTTTAACACTTCATTTTTAGCATTATATGCTTTTGCAATACTATCAAGATAATCTATCTCTTTGTCGCTAATTGCAGTATATTCAGGCTTTATTCTGGTTATATCCATAGTGTAAATATAAAATCTAAAAGGCTCATTTGTGTCACTCCTTTTAAATATGGACAACATACAAGTTATAACCCCATCTATTACCTTACTATTCCCTGAAAACAAAATGTTTATCACATCAATCTCCTGCTTTCTCATATTTTATCAACTCAATATTACTATTCTTTGCTCTGTTTACCATAGTATTGTAAACTTCATCTCTTAGCTGTTTTCTTTGTTCTTTTGCACTTAAAGATTTGTCTGCATAAAATGGTCCGTCAACATATGTAACTATTTTTGGTGTCTTACGAAATCTTCTTTTTATATAAGTATTCGTAAAGCAATATACCGGCTTATTATATTGAATAGGATAACGAAATGAAGTATCTTTAAAATTCCTAATCTTCGTATAATATGGCCATATATGTGCCTCGGGATATATAGTTATTACATGTTTTTCTTTTATTCTAGTCTCTACGCCATTAACAAAATTCCTTGCTGCTACAGGGTCATCCGGTAATGGCAAAGCACCAAGACTAGGTGTTATTCTTCCCAAAAATGGCATAGAAACATTATTAGGATGTACTATAACATATGTATCCTTAGGTGTTGTAATCATAGTTGGAATAAGTGCATCTGCCAAAAAATGTGTATGATTTCCATACTGAATCCAACCATCCTTACCTGCTTCCTTTAAAGCTTTTTTATTAACTATCTTATGCCCAAAATATATCTTCATATATAAAAAAGCTATAGGTGTTGCTATAATTCTATACCAAAAGAAATGTGTAAATTTTTTCCATGGATTTTTATAAACATATACATAATTTTCATCAATCTTTTTTGGTGTTATCACCGCTGTTGAAAATTCATCATTTAATTCATCTTTATAGTAAATAATTTTTTGTTCCATTATTCTACTTTCTTAGGAAATCTTAATGTAAATCTGCTTCCTTTTTCTTCCCTATTCTCCATAGTTATATCAGCATTGTATATATCTAATATTTTTTTTACTAAAGCTAAGCCTAAGCCATTACCACCCTGACGATGAGATTCATCTTCCTGGTAAAATTTGTCATAAATGTGCTGTTGAGCTTCTACACTAATGCCAGGACCACAATCCTCAATAACATATGTAATATATTCTTCATTTTCAGATAGCCTTATAATTATATGACCACCTACAGGACTAAACTTTATTGCATTTTCCAAAAGATTTGTCCAAACATGTAACAACAATCTATCATTTCCAATAAAGTATATGGAAGACATTTCTATATCAAACTCAATATTTTTATCATTCCACTGACTTTCATACATCATTATGGCTTGTCTTATCTGCTCATCCATACTAAAGCTTTCCCTAACAGGCTCAATACTCTGATTATCAAGCTTAGATAATAACAAAATATTACTTACAAGCTCTGACAACCTCTTTGTATTAAACAGTATACGTTCTACATATTCTGTCCTCTCAGTTTCGCTACACTGATTATCCTGAAGAAGCATTACATAACCTTCTATTGCATTAATTGGTGTCTTTATCTCATGAGAAACATTTGAAACAAAATCAGTTTGTAATATTTCTGTAGCCTTTAATTCTTTAGTCATTGAATTAAAATTCTTATACATATCCTGAATTTCGTGAATAATAGATTTGTCTTCTAATTGAATTTCAAAATCACCCTTTGCAACATTATCCATAGATGCACAAAGTTTTTTTATCGGTTCAAATAAACTTTTGCTAATAAGACTCGTAAACATAATACTTATAATCACCAATAAAGCTATATATTCTAATATTACAGGAACAGTGTTATCAATTCCTAAAAACTTCTCGAATGATATAATCATAATCCATGCAATAATAATACTAATAAACACTTCAAACATAACTATAAGTGTAAAATATAAATCTAAACTTAATCTTGCCCCTTTTTTTCTTTTCACAGTTTCACCACCTTATAGCCAAGACCACGTATTGTAACAATTTCAAAATCCTGATTATTTCTAAATTTTTCTCGTAATCTGCCTATATGTACATCAACTGTATGTGTGTCTGAATCAGAAGAATATCCCCACACCTCATCTAACAATTGCTGTCGTGTAAATATATGTCCCTGATAGGACGCCATTTTATATAAAATCATAAATTCCTTCTGTGGCAATATGAGCTTTTCATTTTTAGTAGTTACTGTAAATAAATCCCAATCCATAATAGTATCGCCAATGTTTAATTTGCGTTCATTTACCATAGATGATCTTCTAAGCAAGGCTTCAACACGTAATACCATTTCATTAACATTAACAGGCTTTACCATATAATCATCAGTACCTGATGAAAATCCCATCTGCATATCATTAAATGCATCCTTAGCCGTAATCATAAGAATAGGCACCTGATTTTTTCTGGCTCTTATGGTTTTTACCAATTCATATCCATCCATAACAGGCATCATAATATCTGAAATAATCAAATCGCAATGATTCTCATCCATAAATTCTAATGCTTCTTTTCCATTAGTAACGCCGTATACAACATATCCTTTTCTTAAAAGGACATGCTCAAACAATTGTCTTAATTCTTTATCATCTTCGACTATTAATATTAAGGCCATTTTTTCTTCTCCTTTTCAAACATTTATATTATATCATTTTTCTTCTTGTTTTTTTCTCAATTTTTGTTGATATTTTACGAATTTAGAACAAAGTGGACAAGCTTTTTCCTATTGAGTAACAAAAAAAGCAACCTAATGGGCTGCTTCTTAATGTGTATATTCATGAATACATAAATTAACCTATTAATCCTCTTACGGACTGAATTACTCTAACCGCATCAAATGGTTTTACAATAAAATCCTGCGCTCCTGACTTAAGTGCATCCATTACCATCGCCTGCTGTCCCATAGCCGAACACATAATAACATTGGCATTAGGATAATCTTTCTTTATCTCTCTTAAAGCTTCAATACCATCCATATGTTCCATAGTAATATCCATAGTAACCAAATCCGGCTGATGCTGCTTATAAAGTTCAACTGCTTCTAATCCATTACTTGCTTCACATATTATTGTATAACCATTATTTTCAAGGATCTTTTTTAACATCATTCTCATAAAGCTGGAATCATCCACCAACATAATTCTTTTTGACATAAGCTGTACCTCTCTGTATGGTTTTATATTCTCTAGTTTCTATTATTATAACATATTTAACTAATTAATAAAGTACTTTTTGTGCTTTTTTTATTAAATATTTTTTATTTGCATTTCAAATATTTTTATGTTAAAATGATAATGTTTTGAATTTCAAGTATTTCAATCATAAAATTATTATAGAAATGGAGTTTATTATGAAAAAATTTTGCATTACAACTGATTCTAATTCTAATTTACCATCAGAATACATTAAAAAATTTAATACAACAATTATCCCACAATACTATTCCTTTGGAGATACTGTGTACGGAGATGAACTCAATATGCCGCCAATCGAATTTTATGACAGAATGAAAAATGGCGAACTTCCACAATCACAGGCAAATAATCCTGCAGTTATTGAAGAAAAATTTAGAAAATTATTAAATGAAGGTTACGATATTATTCACATTGCTTTCTCTTCTGCTTTAAGTGGCAGCTATAACAATGTATGTATGGTTAGAAATGAA
>JAZQMK010000069.1:0-36028 GCA_045543455.1 Lachnospiraceae bacterium | reverse complement strand
CCGCTTGGCCTCCGACTTTGCACTACTTTGAATTGTACTTTGAATCTGATGAAGCTTACCTTCACGAATCTGATTAGCAACTGCATCTGTATTAATAAGAATCTCTGTTGCCATAACCATGCCTTCGCCATCTACTGCCGGCATAAGCACCTGTGTAACTACACCTCTTAATACATTAGCCAACTGTGCTCTAACCTGATTCTGTCCATGTGGTGGATATGCTTCAATCACACGTTCAATAGTCTGTGCAGCACTTGAAGTATGTAATGTTGCAATTACTAAATGTCCTGTTTCAGCTGCTGTAATAGCTGCCTGCATTGTCTCTTGATCTCTCATTTCTCCAACTAAAATTACATCAGGATCTTCACGTAATGCTGAATGTAATGCTTTTGCATAGCTTTCAACATCCTTACCAATCTCTCTTTGATGAATCATACATTTTTTATATGAATATACATATTCAATTGGGTCTTCAATTGTAATAACATGCTTTTTCATAGTTGAATTGATATAATCAACCATAGACGCCATAGTTGTTGTCTTACCACTACCTGTAGGTCCTGTTATAAGAACAAGGCCTCTTGGTTCATTAGCTAAATTTCTTGCTGCATATGGAATCTCTAACTCATCAAATGTAGGTATTGTACTATTAAGTATTCTATAAACAGCTGCTAAATTATTTCTCTGATGATAGATATTAGAACGAAGTCTTGTACCATCCGGTAACATAAGAGCAAAGTCTAAATCCTGACCACCCAATACTTTTTCTCTTTGTTCATCTGTAAGCTTCTCTAAAATTAAATTCTTAGATTCTTCAGCTGTTGGAACATCCTTTAACACCTCAAGCTTTCCATATCTTCTTAATGCGATTGGTGTACCCACTGTAATATGTACATCTGAACACTTTTGTTCTCTTGCATATTCGATTAATTCAATAAAATTCATTTCCTTCCTCCTGATTAACGTAAAAATAACTGCAACGTAACTATTATATTATATTATATTTATTTTTAACATTCAAGTATTAATCAAGAAATGTAATGATTTTGTAATAATTAATATTATCTAATTAGAGTATAAATTATCAAAATTAGAATAGTTATATGTATTTCCCTTGTAAGTCACTGTAAGTGCATTACAATGATTAAAGGCATAGTTTCCTATCTTAGTAACTCCCTCTGGTAAATTAAGGCTTCTAATTGCAGAGCAATTATCAAATGCATGATCTTCAATAGTTGTTATACCATCATGTAATGTAACCTCTTTTAGGTTAAGGCACGCTGAAAATGCATAAGGACTTATTACTGTTATATTCTTTGGAATATTTACTTTTTCCATGTTATAGCATGATAAAAATGCTCCCCGCCCTAAATATGTTAAATTTTCTGATAGTTCAACATCTTTTACCAACCATGCCGTACACCCAGAAAATGCATAATCTCCTATGTATGTTACACTACTTGGTATTGTCATTTCTTTAATTCTATTACAGCAATCAAAAGCATTATTTCCTATTTTTGTTACACTATCAGGAATTCTTACAACTTCTAATTTATTACAATAAATAAACGCACTTTCATCAATACATGTAAGTCCTTCAGGCAATTCTATATGTGTAAAATTACGGCATTTTTTCATCTGTATCTTTTTTACAGGTTCACCGTTAATTTCACTTGGTATACAAATCTTTTTATCTGTTCCATTATATCCTTGCAATATAAGTCCCTGTAACACCGCATCATATTGATATACAAAGTCACTTGCTTGTGGCTTTGCATATTCTTCTTTTCCCTGTGTTGTAGGCTCTTCACTTGTTGGTTCTTCATTCTTGGTAGTTGTATTATTCTCAGCTACATTATTGTTTTTAGTTACCTCTTCTTGCTTTTTATCGCCACAAGCCACTAATACAAACAGTAACATTGTTGCTAATAATAAACATAAAATTTTCTTTTTCATAATAATACCTCTCTCTTTTTTTATTTTTCAATTATATTCTCTATATCGTATTTTGTCAATCTCTATAACGATAACATTATATTCAAAAAGATGATATGTTATCTCTATGGAGGTGATTGCATGGAAGTAGGACAGCGTATTCGCCAACTTCGTGAACAGAAAAACTATACCATAAATAAACTGGCTAATTTAGCAGGAGTATCTCAAAGTTATCTTAGAGATGTTGAATTAGAAAATAAGAACCCAACTATCGCATTTTTATCATTGATTTGTCAGGTATTAGATATCTCTTTAAGCGATTTTTTCAATGAAAACAATACTACTGGCATATCCAATGATCCTGTAGTTCAATCTATATACAAACTTAATCCAAAACAGAAAAATGCTTTGCTTGAATTTTTAAAAACACTCGAAAATGAGTAATATACAATTAAATAAAAATCCCAGGGTTTATAATAAACCGCCCTCCAATGTTAGATTTTTAGTTCTAACTTTTTGGTGGTCACTTCATTATACCCTGGGTAATTTTTTAGTAATTTAATTCCATTTATATTCATCACAAATATCCGGTGCGCATTTATATATTCCATCTCCGTCCGTGTCATTTAGCAAGTTTTCTAAGGTCTTTCCTTCACCTGAAATGTATACGCTAACCTTCTTATCCTTTGTTATAACAACATAATACTGGCTTTGGATAATGCCCGAACCATCTAAATCTTTCTTTAATTTAGGTTCTGACAATACAGTCATATAATGTGTCACATCATCTGTAAGCGCTGACATATTGGTACTATTTTGACACTTTAGCTTAGGTGTTCCTTCTACTGATTTTACTTCATAGCATACATGCTTCAAGCTGCTCAATTCCGATTTTACGCCATCCCAAACCTCAGGAAACTCAAGACTTACAACAAAATTCATCATAATATTGTCACAATTTTGTAAGTCCGTAGAAGCCTTACTTCTATCTAAAATTGTAGTAATCTTACTTTCCTGTGGCTTAGTTGTCGCTTCCTGCGTAGTTTTAGTTGTATTATCTACCACATCAGGATTTGTTTCTTTACTACATGCAATTAAAAACATCGCAAAAGCAGTAATTAGTAAAATTGTAAAATGTTTTTTCATATGCTTATCCTTCCCATTCATATTTCTTCGTATCAAAACTAGTAACACCGTCAAATTTAAATTGAGTTCCATTACCAACATACACAAAGCCACATTTTTTCATAACAGCTCCAGATGCTGGGTTATTAACATCATGGCAGGCTACAAATTTATTAATTCCAAGCTCTCTGTTGGCAAATTCAAGTATAGCCTTAGCCGCCTCCGTCGTATAACCCATATTCCACATTTTATGCATAATATTGTAACCAAGCTCAAAGGTGCTCTCTTCCTCGCTATAGCAAAGTCCGCCACTGCCAAATATGTAACCATTTTCTTTAAGCGTAAATGCCCATGTATATACCTTATCGCTTAAAATATTATCCTCTTCAATTTTAAGCCATTCAATCGTATCTTCTATCGAAGTATGAGTGCACCATCTCATATACTTTGAAACACGCTCATCGCTAGTCCATCTTGCAAATATATCATTGGCATCTGAAACAGCCAGTGGCCTCAAAATCATTCTCTTAGTTTCTATAATTGGGGTTTGCATTTGGGCACCTCCTATTCACACACAAAATATATATCCTATTATTCCAACCGCTATCACCAAAGCCTCTAAAAACATTGGCCTAAGTGATATAGCTATAGCTTTATATTTGTCATACGCCTTCAATATAGATGGTATCAATAATAATCTAACAAGCAAGCTAAGCGCCACCAAAACAAATGCAAACCAAATAAGTGGATTGACAAATACATCAAAAGCAAATCTTTCCCATGTAAAACTTCCCTCTATCAAAAATATAAATATAGCTATAAACAAGCCAAATATAAACATAATTCCCGCACCTAACACACCAATGCCAAAGCTCATACCAGACCTTCTTACACGATTATCAATATCATACTTTGGCAAGGCTATACCACATTTCTTCTCTATAAGCGCAAATAAATCCGCAGGGAAATTGCCATCAATAACAGAAATAGCAATAGAACCTCCCCTGTACGGAATAACATATCCGCCATTTCTAATGCGGATTTTTCTCCATTTTATAGACTTTTCCATTTCCTCGTATGCAATAATTTTATCCTTCAAACCATAGCGTTTCACATGCACGCGCATATTTGTAAAAACAACTGCTGTATGTTCAAAGTAATTAATTAAAAATGGACTCGCCACAAATAGCCCGACAAAAAATGCCACATATAAAAGCACGCCCACAAAATGGTACCATTTAGCATTTGCAAACACATCTTTAAGGTCATCGATAGTCGCCTCAAAGCCTGCGTCAAAAAAAGAATAAATTATTAGGCCAAGCACAATTACTGCTCCACATGCAAGTATGCCAGCTAAAATATACTTCCAGATAACCGCCATCGCCGCGTAATATTTGTTCATCGGAGGATACGCCCAATAAACTGCCATCTCGCCTTCGCTACGCCAAGCCGATTCTCTTTGTTTTTCTCGCTTGGTAAAATGTTCTTCTAATTCTTTGTGCTTACCTGCCATTGCCTTTGAGCCGGCTTTTGTGATGCTTCGTCTTAGGGCATAGTTGAAAAGGTGGTTGTTCATAGTGGGGTCCTTTCGGGGGAGAATCTGGATATGATTATAGCATAGAATGGGGGATTATGCATTATTTTTATCTTCAAGAGCGACTTTTAACCACTCCCTTTTTGCATCTAAAGCATTCGCCATTGCACTTTCAATGGTTTCTCCACAAGTAATACAACCAGGTAAATCTGGATAAAAAGCCACAAAGCCACCTTCATCTTTATCTTCTACAATTTCAATACGTTCACTCACTATTCTTTACCTCACAATATCTCCTGTATTACCCTTCCAGCATCATCCATAGTTACAGAAATAATCAATTCATCCTCACTAGAACCATATCCATATATTTGTTTAATGCTATTCGCACTTATATATATCACTCCAGCATCCTCAAAACGCTCTCCACGATAACTTACTTTCCCACTCAATTCATACCCTTGCGGTTTGAAATACTCATCTATCAGATACTGCAACCATTCCGTGTAATGATAAAATTTATCTTCACCATTCCATAACAATTTTCCATCAGAATTGATAATCCACTGGCACCATATGCCTGGGTATACCGTTTCATCATGCCTGGTTGAAGAAAACAAATTTACTGCTTCAATTAATTCTTTGGATGGGAGTGGAGTTATTGTAAATTCACCTCTAAATTTTGTGGTGTAACCCATAAATATCCTCCTTTGTATACCATTGGTATATTTTATTTTACAATATTCCATTGGTATATTCAAGCTGAATTTGCTATAATGTATATAAGAATTATTTTTGATTGGAGATTATAAAATGAGTGCACAACTAAATCGTAACCGACTAATTGCTTGTAGAGAAAAACTTGGTCTTACCAAGCAAGAAACTGCTAAGCGAATGCAGATATCGCAGCCTGCTTATTTAAGATATGAATCTGGTGAAAGAACTCCATCTATCCATGTTATTCAAATTATGGCCGAAGTTCTTGGTACATCTGTTGCTTATCTTATTAATGAGAGTGACAATCCAAATCCCGACAGTTATCTAATTAAAGCAGAGAGCGAGCCAGAGTTATTTCAGTTTATTAGTACTTTTAAAAATGCGGATGATAAAGCAAAGAAACGTTTGTTGGCGTATTTTATGGAGGTTGGTAAGATTAAGTAATAATATAGAGTGGCAGATAATCTAATTGATTATCTGCCGTTAGGATGTTCTATTAGATTGGTATTTTTTAACATTTGTATTTTCATTGTAATATTCACTGTTGAAACAACCTATATTTTAAAGAATATATTATCAGCAATATATATTTAATAGTCTTTTTCCATACTATCTTTAGCAAAAGTGTATTCTTTATTCTCTACGCAAAATGTATTAATCAATTTTACACTTTTACTATCTTGATGTACCACAATTGAAATATAATACTCACCTGACTCCTTTATTACTTCCTTTAAGTTAAACTTATATTTCCAATGTAACAATTCACTATTTACCACTACTCCCTCTTCTATCTTTCTACCATCAGCCTCATCATTGACACTAACATACTTATCTTCACGAGCAAATAGTAAATCTTCTTTTTCAACAGCCTCCATATAAATTATTTCTCCATACATATTATATACGTTTATATCCAAACCCTTATAGTCTTCTGTAGAAGTATTATAAATTTCTACCGTACCAGAATTATTGTAACTTACTTTTATTGTCGCTTTACTATTTATGATGAATACAGCTCCTACTATATAACACAACAATGCGACGAACAGCATCTTCACCATTTTCCCTACTATAGTAAAAATTTTTCTCATATTCACTTCTTTACTACTATGTTTTAACCATTGTACTGCAAGTATAATCCCCAATATAGCATACACGCAAGAAACTACAATACTTCCCCATTTCTGAATTCCATTTCCCAACTTTGCAGATAACGGAATAACCAATGCAACTATACACACAAGTATTATCATATACATTCTAAAATCAGACAGCAAATGCATATATCGGTTATCTGATTCATAATCATACTTCCTATAATCCTCTCCCGATATATTATATCTCTTCAAATCATTTATTATGAATACCACTATGTCTATAAATACAATTACAGCTATTGATAATGAGCATAAAAAAAGTAGTTGTAAATACCTATAAATTATCCCTTGCTCTGACCAAACATTTATTGTAGCAGTTGTCAACTTAAATAAAAATGCACATAACGTTCCTATTACTGCAACAATAGCAATAATTGCTCCTAATCTAGTTGCTCTTCTTTCTTCTATATCACTATCATCTATTGGCAGTTTTTGCTGATTTTCTTCTTGTTGATTTTGTCTCTCTCTATTTTTTGCCTTTTTATTATTATGTTTCTTTTTTCCCATATATCTCACTCCTTAAGTATAACAATTTTAAATAATACCCCTGGCAAAGAAATATAATATTTTTTCATCTTACTGGCTATATACTTTACTATAAATTATCTTTTCAAACCTTCTTATTTATATTCCCAAATAATTTATATCCATAAACTTTTATATTTGTACATAACATTTAGTTGCTAATTTATTATGATTATTCCACATATATTCACAAAAGCCTCAACTTTTATTAAACTAATCAATCGTTGCAATTATTCGATTTTTCAATCTAAGTGGAATATCATCTTCTGAATCCCAAATAATTGTATTTTTCTGCGCTATATCAAAATGCAATTTTGTATTTCTGTTACATAACTGTATTACTGGTTTTCCTAACCCCATAGCATAACCTTCCTCAAAATATGCACCGTTATTCTTATGCGACAAATCCACTACTACAAACTTGCTATTTCGAATATATTTTAACAACTCAGGTGTAATAAATTCATTATGTTCTACTTCATCAATAAGAATCGCATGATATCCTGCTTCCGTAATCCCTTTCTTTATTGCTTCTCTTAATTTTAATGTGTCTTCGCCAAATTTCATAGCTACGAGAACTTCTTTTCCACCTGCATTATTTTTTTGAATATAATCTATTCTATCATATCCTTTAGGAGTAATTGTTATTGGTCCAAAAACATCCCCTCTTAAAGCAATCGTTCCCGCGATATAATCATTATCTAATAGATAATTAGACATATAAAATGCCTGTTTAATTAATTCATTTTCATCTCTCCTATTATCTTTATCCCATACTCTGTTATATCTTTTTACGAACATGCAACTATATAAAGCTTCTTTATTCATACATATTTCTTGCCCAACAAATTCAGTAATATCATTTAATCCCAGTAATATGTGATCAACTTTTTCAGAAAATTTCCTTGGATACCAATTTTCCACAGTTGCTACTTCCATGTGAACCGGATGACCATATGTATTATTACCTGCTTTAAACTCAGCCGTGAATTCATCACATTTTTCTTTAGATATAGTTGTATAATATCTATATTCAATTTTTTTATTGGAGCCATTTTTAAAGCCTTTATAATATAAAAAAGAAGATAAATGATTTTTATTAAATTGATTTCTATCTTCATTTTCAAAGGAAAACTCGTACCTTCCACAAATTTTACAAGTATAAAAAACTTTCATAGGGTCATAATATACATTTTTTTCCGCATCTCTATAACCACATACTATACATTCTACCACTTCCATAAATCCATACCTACCTTCAAATATTACGCCATCATTCTCTTCTTCTCTCCTATATCCTGAATAATGACATATGTCTCTTCTTTCTTCTCCAACTGTACCTTCGCAAACTCTGCTATTGGTTCCGCAACTGCCAATGCCAATCTTACTGGCACTGCATTACCTATCTGTTTATAAACCAAATCCAACTTAGCATTGTCATTTCTACTACTTGCTCCACGGCTAAATTCATACCAATCTGGAAATGTCTGTATTCTTGCTATCTCCTTAACCGATAGTCTTCTATTATTTTCTTCTCCATCACTAAAGATATATTTATCCTTGCCTACATTTATCATTGGTTCTCCTGCAGGGTGTATTGGTGCCTGTCTACCTGACGCCTGAATAGTAAAACTAGGCTGTGACCAAAGCTTTTTGCGATTACGTGACATAAAAATTGTAGAATACGAACCTGTAAAATAATCTCCTGGGTTATCTTCCAAATCTCCAATCGCATCACGGAGAGTCACAATTTCTTGCAATCCTTCCACACCATATCCATGTGTAGCTTCGGGATAAACATACTCAAAGTCTATATCATTTCTTACTCCAACAAGAATCACTCTTTCTCTTACCTGTGGCACACCATATTCTGCTGCATTTAAAAGTTTATGATAAATTGTGTATCCTGCTGCTGCAAAGTCTTGAACAATCTGTTTAAACACTTCACCTTTTCCAAGAGTCATCATCCCTTTTACATTTTCAGCAACAAAAATTTTAGGTTTACTCTGCATCAAACAACGAATAAAATGTAAGTACAAAAAGTTTCTTTTATCATCTACCAATCTAGGACCTGCTTCTGAAAATCCTGGACAAGGGAATCCGCCTAATACTATATCTGCCTGTGGAAACTCTTTTATTTTTCTTATATCGCTTTTATCCATATAGATATATTTTCCTGCATTTTTAGCATATGTTTCTCTTGCTTCATCAAATATATCATTCACATAAATTGTATTAAAAACATTATTGTTAATATTTTCATCAAATACTTTCTTATCTGCAAATGCAGCTTCCATAACCGCTTCGCCCATAACTGCTTTTAAACCAGCTAGTTCAAATCCCAAATCAAGACCACCACATCCTGAAAATAGCGATAATAAATTCCACTTATTTGGATCGTAATTAAGCTTATCAAATTCGATTTCTTCGCTACAATCTGCAAACGCTTGTCTTTCCTCTTCAATTTTAGCATTAAGAAGTTGCTTCACTTCATCTACTTTATAATCTGGAGCTGGCTTGAATTTGCCTCGTCCACGTTCTTCTAAAATAACAGCCATGTTATCACCTCTAAATTATTTTATCCGTTCCAACATTATCTTCATCAATATCATCTGTTGTTTTAATATTCAATTCACTCATATAACGAATTAGTCTCTCTGCCACTTCATCTCCTCTTACAGTTAGAGGTTGATCAAATATAAGTTCAGGAACTAATCGTTTATTAACTACTTTCCACTTAACATACACCGATAATGGCCTGTTTCCATCCCATTTTTCAGCAAAAGTTCTATAGTTCAACGCTTTGCATGCAAAATAAATGTCCGGATGCATCATCACATAATCTCTTATCGGTATCATTTTATCAATTACATCTTGAGCTGAATGTACATCTTCATCCATCAATATATAATTCGCAATACCGCTATTTTCAATTATTTGCCCGCAAACACTTGCATTCCTCTTATCTGGTGACAGATTGCTTCCAGCATAAACATCTATTACTTGTTCATCTGTAAGTAACATCTTTCCAGACAAATCTCCACCACTTTTATTTAGTAACTCAAACTTCCAACCTAGTGTAATAGAACCTTTTTCCGTTCTTCTGAAACTATTTTTATAAATTAACATTCTCTCATCAAACTTGTTTTGAATAGCAGTTGTAGATTGCTCTATAATATATATCCAATCTTCTCCAAAGAGTTGCTCCGCTCTTTCCGCACTCATCTTATTTTCAATAAAATCGGCATTTTCTTTTTTGTAAGAAATTTTTATTTCTATATCATCTACATCTGATTCTGCCAATATGTAAATATCTGTTTTAGGCTCACCCTTACGACATGTTGGTTTCCCTGATAAAATAACAGTATAGTCTTTTCCTTCAAAAACAAACTCTGTTCCTTTTACCATAAACTCTAATATTCTTCTTTCTGCTGCTCCAAAATCTCCCATCATAAACCTCCTAATACTGTTTCCTACATATTTCTTCTTTGCCTACATTTTCAAATGAATTAACTTTTAACTCTCCAATATCAATCGCATTATTTTTTATAAACTCAAATAAATCTGGGTAATTTTCTAGATAGTAATACATTTGCGGACATACAAAATTTGAATTATATTTGCGAAGTGTTTCTAGATCAATCTCTTTAGTCATTTGAAAGGATAATACTGGCATCGCATAAGTATGTCTTGTCAAAAAATCATCTATTCGTGCGCACACTTCTTCATCTTCATTGTATTGCTCTCGCCATACATTTATATCAATTCTACGCCCCAGATGAATTTTCCCAACAATCATTTTCATTGGACTACTAACATACATATATGCCATAATTTCTTCGTCAGGAAATGTTCTTCTATATTCAAAAATTTTACTTCCGTCCTTAATTCTATTAAACCATTCAGGTTTAAAACTTAGTAACATTGTTCGCATATAAAACTCCTTGTATCTAGTAAATACTGCTATACACATCCATTATAATTATATCATAGTCCATTAAAAAGTACTTTCGTAAGTATTTTTATTACTTATCTAGCCACCCATATCACGAACATTTATATTATTAATTATTATATCACATTAACTAGATATTTGAAATATCTTCTTTTATACTTAAATATAATATTCTTTTATGGTATGCGTTTAATAAATTATATTGAGAGAAATAAAAAAGTCGAGTATAATGTAATTAGATATGCGACATATTTTTTAGTTTGAAGAACAGTTTCTAAATTTCTGTCCCATTTCTGGCGAATGGTTGAATATTGGGTGCGCTTACCAAATGCATTGGAAAATAGTAAACTAACAGAAGCAAAATTTGATCTCAAAGAAATACGATTTCCTATGAATACGGCAGACCAGATAAGGGATATACTGTTTTACTGAATCTTGATGATGACGACCAATTAATGGTTCAGAATATGAACGAAGATGAAGAAGCAGAAGAAACTGCTGAATTGTTAAAAGACTTGTTTCCTGATTTCTCTTATGTGAAGAGGAAGAGGAAACCGAAGAAGGATTAAAATTTCTATTTTATATGAGGTTATTATGAATAAAAAAAAGAAATTCAAAAAAAGCTATAAATACTATTTAGAGCACGTTAACACCAATACCTATACAAACGCACAAAAGGAATATGACGAAAAGCACAAAAAAGAAATTTTAGAATTTCAACAGAACGATCCAAATTTAGAAAACCGGACAGATTGGTACGAAAATCATATTGTTACAAGTGTAACTATATGTGACATATTATCAAATGATGGCGTAACCAAGCTTAGTAAACGATTACACTCACTATCTTCCAAAAAATATAAAACCACTATCATCTACAAGAAGCCGACTTTTTTTAAGTCCTATGACTATGTACATTTGCAATACTCTGGTTCTTTCCACGGAATCTTTGCAGAAATAGAATTTCTTGATGATAAATACATAAAAAGCGTGAAAATTACATGGAGTCAAATTAATAGTTATTTTGCTATTCTTGAATATAATTTTACTTTAAAGCACAATTTAAGCGAGGAAGACTGTACAAATTTTATATGTGATAATATAAAAAAACTAAATAAAAAAGATTATTTGACGTATTATTATTTAAAGAAAAATCAACCAATTGACTTTCATCTTTTAAATGAAATGAACGAAGAGTTTTTTGTTTTAATTTTTCAACATTACATAACAAGTGTATTCTATAGTGAGCAAGGTAAAAAATACCGATTAATAAATATGGTGCATATGACAAGAAAGGAACCTATAAATATAAATACCCTAGACTTTGGTTATTGTGGCATTTCATATTACAACAAGAAGGAAAACTATATGATAACATGTGATTCCAACAATAACTACTGTCTTATGGCTGGAAATAACAATATACCACAATTCAGCCTATCATCTTATATTGCAAAATATGGAAACTCATTTTATTATATGTTTTTTGGGCATCGTGAGCTTAAAATATTTGAAATAGAGTTTTCAAAATATTCAACAGGAAGAAGAAAGGCAAGGTATAATAAAAAATTCACTTATTTGCTAAATAAAATGCAAAGTCTTTGTGAATCTCAAACAAATAATAAATTTGATATTTACAAAGCTTTTGATAAGGACTGGAAATTATATTTAGGATACAAAGAGCAAAAACTAAATAAATTTATTGCTCAAATTAATATTGATTACAAAAGTATCTATAGCAACTATTACGCTTACTTAAACTCTTTATGTAATATAAATTACACAAAAAACAATCAATTGATATCAATAGGCGCCATTATAATAGCAATTATTACCTTAATATTGACTGCATAGTAATTTTCAAAAATATTGTCATTTGATTGTCACGACAAAAAACAAGAGCCAAGAAACGCCGTAAATTCGGCATTTCTTGGCTCATTTGTATTATTCCATCTCTATCGTCGCTGGTGGTTTCCCCGTGCAATCGTACAGCACTCTATTCACACCTTTTACTCCGTTGACAATTCGGCTTGTTACTTTGCCTATTAGTTCCCATGGGAGTTCGGCATATTCGGCTGTCATGAAGTCTGTTGTTGTTACTGCACGAAGGACTACTGCATAATCGTAGGTACGCTCATCGCCCATTACGCCTACTGAACGCATGTTGCTGAGAGCTGCAAAGTATTGGTTTACTTGCTTGTCCCAGCCTCCGGCTGCGATTTCTTCGCGGAATATATAATCTGCTTCTTGTACCATACGCACCTTTTCGGCTGTTACTTCGCCTATTATACGAACGCCAAGGCCTGGACCTGGAAATGGTTGTCTGAATACGAGGTATTCAGGGATGCCAAGCTCAAGACCAGCTTTTCTAACCTCGTCTTTGAATAAAAGACGAAGTGGTTCTATTATCTCTTTGAATTCAACACAGTCTGGGAGACCGCCTACGTTGTGGTGGCTCTTGATTACAGCTGATTTGCCAAGACCACTTTCTATTACGTCAGGGTAGATTGTACCTTGTACAAGGTAGTCTACTGCGCCGATTTTCTTTGCTTCTTCTTCGAATACTCGGATGAATTCCTCTCCAATGATTTTTCTCTTTTGCTCTGGTTCTTCTACGCCTTTTAGCTTGTCGTAGAAGCGCTGTGCTGCATTTACACGGATGAAATTAAGGTCGTATGAACCTGTAGGTCCAAATACTGCCTCTACCTCATCGCCTTCATTTTTACGGAGTAAGCCATGGTCTACAAATACGCAAGTTAATTGCTTGCCGATGGCTTTTGATAAAAGTACTGCTGCAACGGATGAATCTACGCCTCCTGAAAGGGCACAAAGTACCTTACCGTCACCGATTTTCTCGCGAAGGTCTTTAATTGCTTTTTCTACAAATGAGTCCATTTTCCAGTCGGCTTTGCAGGCACATATGTCAAGGACGAAGTTTGAAAGCATCTTCATACCTTCTTGTGTGTGCAGTACCTCTGGGTGGAATTGCACTGCATATATATTCTTTGAAGGACATTCCATTGCAGCCACTGGACACACTGGTGTTGTAGCTGTTATTGTAAAGCCTTCTGGTGCCTTCTCGATGTAGTCTGTGTGGCTCATCCAGCATATTGTATTTGCGGATACGCCACTAAATAAACGTGACTTTGTATCAACTGCCACCTCTGTCTTGCCGTATTCGCTTACTGGCGCAGTTGCCACACGTCCGCCTAGCACGTGTGCTGTAAGCTGTGAACCATAGCATATGCCAAGTATTGGTATACCAAGCTCAAATATTTCCTTAGGGCAAAGTGGCGACTCTTTGGCATATACGCTGTTAGGGCCTCCTGTAAATATAATTCCTTCTAGATTCATTTCCTTAATCTTTTCTAAGGACAAGTTGTAAGGATGTACCTCACAATATACGTTGCATTCGCGCACTCTTCGCGCAATTAGCTGATTGTATTGACCACCAAAATCAAGTACTATTATCATCTTTATTCTCCAATTCTATGATACATTTTATTTATGATTTTTGATTATACAAATTCTAATGTCATCTTGCAACATTTTTTATCTACCCCAAATATTTCTTCAAATATTTTCCAGTATATGACTTCTTTGATTTAGCAACCTCTTCCGGTGTTCCCATAGCAACTATAGTACCGCCTCGATCACCGCCTTCAGGACCTATATCAATTATATAATCCGCAGTCTTTATAACATCCAAATTGTGTTCAATAACTACAACTGTATTGCCTCCTGCTGATAGTTTATGAAGTATCTCTACCAGTTTGTGTACATCTGCAAAATGTAATCCCGTAGTTGGTTCATCCAGGATATATATTGTCTTTCCTGTACTTCTCTTGCTCAGTTCTGTGGCAAGTTTGATTCTTTGTGCTTCACCACCAGAAAGCTCTGTTGACGGCTGTCCGAGTCTTATATAAGAAAGTCCAACATCATATAAGGTTTGCATTTTATTACGCACAGATGGTACATTTTCAAAAAATACCAATGCCTCTTCTACTGTCATATTAAGGACATCATAAATGCTCTTACCCTTGTATTTTACTTCAAGAGTCTCTCTGTTGTAGCGCTTACCCTGACATACCTCGCAAGGAACATATACATCAGGTAAGAAATGCATCTCAATCTTTAAGATACCATCACCACTACAAGCCTCACAACGTCCACCTTTTACATTAAAGCTAAAGCGTCCTTTATTGTAGCCTTTCATTTTTGCATCTGTTGTGCTCGCAAACAAATCTCTTATCTGGTCAAACACACCTGTGTATGTGGCTGGATTTGAACGCGGAGTACGTCCGATTGGTGACTGGTCAATATCAATTACCTTGTCTAACTGTTCCACACCGTCAATTCCGTCATGGGCCCCCGCAATAGTTCTTGCACGATTTAGCTTTTTAGCTAATGATTTGTATAATATCTCATTAATTAAAGAGCTCTTTCCTGAACCGGACACACCTGTTACACATGTCATAACACCAAGTGGTATATCTACATCTATATTTTTAAGGTTATTTTCTCTTGCGCCACGTATTTTTATATAACCGTTAGGTTCTTTTCGCACCTTCGGCACCTCAATCTTTTTACGTCCGCTTAGGTAAGCACCTGTTATAGAAGCTTCGTTAGCCATAATGTCCTTTGCAGTTCCACAAGCGACTATCTGTCCACCGTGTTCACCTGCTCCCGGACCAATATCCACAATATAATCAGCTGCAAACATAGTATCCTCATCATGTTCAACTACAATCAGGGTATTGCCAAGGTCACGCAAATGCTTTAAAGTCTTTAAAAGTTTGTCATTATCTCTTTGATGAAGACCTATACTTGGTTCATCTAAAATATATGCTACGCCGACAAGCCCCGAGCCTATCTGAGTTGCAAGTCTTATTCTTTGTGCCTCACCGCCTGACAGGGTAGCTGTAGCTCTGGAAAGATTAAGATAATCTAAACCTACGTCCATCAAGAAACCTATTCTTGCATTAATTTCCTTTAATATTTGCTCGCCGATAAGAAGTTGTCTATCGCTAAGTTGCATATTTGCAAGAAATGTTTGTAAATCTCTAATTGAATATGCTGTAATCTGCGCTATATTTTTGTCCGCTACTGTTACTGCCAAGGATTCCTGCTTAAGTCTTTGACCCTTGCAAAGAGCACATGGTGTGATGCGCATATATGATTCATATTCCTGCTTCATAGTCTCAGAAGCCGTTTCGCGATAACGTCTCTGTTCATTAAGTATAAGTCCTTCAAATGCGATGTCGTACACGCCTTCGCCGCGCTGTCCCTTATAATATACCTTTACTTTTTTGCCATTAGTTCCATTGATAAGTATATTTTTAACTTCGTCACTATAATCCTTATATGGTGTATCAAGGCTAAAGTTATATTCTCTTGCCAAAGCCGTAAGTATGGCGTTAGTAAAGCTTCCTTCGCTAGACGAAGACTGCCATCCCATTGCAACAATGGCTCCCTGACTGATGCTTAATGTCTCGTCCGGTATCATAAGTTCCGGATCAAATTCCATCTTATAGCCAAGTCCATAACAGTCTGGACATGCGCCAAATGGATTGTTAAATGAAAAGCTTCTTGGTTCAATCTCTTCAATACTTATATCACAATCAGGACATGAAAAGCTTTGACTAAAGTTAATACTTTCCCCATCAATAATATCAACTATCATAAAACCTTCTGACAGATTCATAACAGTCTCAATTGAATCGGTAAGTCGCTTTTCAATGCCTTCTTTCACTATAAGTCTGTCAACTACAATCTCAATATTATGCTTTTTATTTTTATCCAGCTTAATCTCTTCTGAAAGCTCATAAATATTTCCGTCAACTCTAACACGTACAAAACCACTCTTTTTAGCGCTTTCAAAGACCTTTACATGCTCGCCCTTACGTCCTCTTACAACCGGTGCTAAAAGCTGAAGCTTTGTACGTTCTGGAAATTCCATTATTCTGTCTACCATCTGGTCAACAGTCTGCTTCATAATCTCTTTACCACATTTTGGACAGTGTGGTATACCAATTCTTGCATACAAAAGTCTGAAATAATCATATATCTCAGTAACTGTACCAACAGTTGAACGAGGATTACGATTAGTTGTCTTTTGGTCAATAGAAATAGCTGGTGATAAACCTTCTATCATATCTACGTTAGGTTTTTCCATCTGACCTAGAAACTGTCTTGCATAAGAAGACAAAGATTCCATATATCTTCTCTGACCTTCTGCATATATTGTATCAAATGCAAGAGAAGATTTTCCCGAGCCACTAAGCCCAGTCAAAACAACCAGCTCATTACGTGGTATGTCAACATCTATATCTTTTAAGTTATGCTCCTTTGCACCTCTTATTCTGATATATTTCTTTTCGCTCATATTTTTCTCCATTTCTACATATCAGCCAGCATCTTTTTAAGTTCTACAAGTCTGTCTCTTAATACAACTGCCTCTTCAAAATTAAGTTCAGCTGCTGCCTTGTGCATATTTTTACTAACTGTTTTAATGAGTTTTTCAAGTTCATCCTTGCTCATTGATTCTACATCTTTATCTATAACCTTTTCAACGTTGTCTGCCGCCTTACTTATGCTTATAAGGTCTCTTACAGCTTTCTTAATTGTAGTTGGTGTTATGCCATGTTCTTCATTGTAAGCCGCCTGTATCTTTCTACGTCGTTCAGTCTCCGTTATAGCATTTCTCATTGAATCGGTCATATTATCAGCATACATTATAACATGCCCCTCGCTGTTACGAGCAGCACGACCTATTGTCTGTATAAGCGAGGTTTCCGAACGAAGGAAGCCTTCCTTATCGGCATCTAATATAGCAACTAAGCTTATCTCCGGTATGTCAAGACCTTCTCTTAAAAGGTTAATACCTACCAATACATCAAATACATCCATACGCATATCTCTAATAATCTCAGCACGTTCTAAAGTATCAATATCAGAGTGCAAATACTTAACACGTATGCCAACCTCTTTCATATAATCTGTCAAGTCCTCTGCCATACGCTTTGTCAGTGTAGTAACAAGTACTTTATTATGTTTAGAGACTTCTTTATTAACTTCTGAGATAAGGTCATCTATCTGTCCCTCTACCGGTCTTACAACAATCTCCGGATCCAAAAGACCGGTAGGTCTTATAATCTGTTCTGTTCTAAGTAATTCGTGTTCTTCTTCATACACAGATGGTGTTGCCGATACAAATAACATCTGGTCAATCTTTTGTTCAAATTCTGTAAAATTAAGTGGTCTGTTATCCTTTGCTGAAGGCAGTCTAAAACCATAATCCACAAGACTTGTCTTACGCGCCTGATCACCTGCATACATACCTCTAATCTGAGGCATAGTTATATGCGATTCATCAACTATTATTAAGAATTCTTCTGGAAAATAGTCTAAAAGTGTATATGACGGCTCACCCGGTGCAAGTCCGGTTAAATGTCTCGAATAATTCTCAATACCCGAACATATACCAGTCTCTTTTAGCATCTCTATATCAAATCTAGTTCTTTCGTTGATACGCTGTGCTTCTATAAGCTTATCTTCTGACTTGAAATATTTTACTCGCTCAACCAATTCTGCTTCAATACTCTTAACCGCTTCTTCTATCCTCTCTGGCGATACAACATAGTGAGAGGCTGGAAATATGGCTGTGTGTTCAAGTATGCATTTTACATTGCCTGTAAGTACATCTATCTCCGAAATACGGTCTATCTCTTCACCAAAAAACTCAATTCTTACGGCACTGTCGCTAGAATTGGCAGGGAATATCTCCAGTACATCACCTCTTGCTCTAAAGGTCGAACGCTTAAAATCTAACTCTGCTCTCGTATACTGCATGTCAATAAGCTTGCGCATTATATCATCGCGGTCTCTTTCCATACCTGGTCTTAAAGAAACTACCATCTCATTATAATCAATTGGAGTACCAAGTCCATATATACAGGATACACTGGCAACAATAATAACATCATTGCGCTCTGACAAAGCGGCCGTCGCAGAGTGACGCAGCTTATCTATCTCATCATTAATTGATGAATCTTTCTCAATATAAGTATCTGTAGATACTACATAGGCTTCTGGCTGATAATAATCATAGTATGACACAAAATATTCCACAGCATTCTCAGGGAACATCTCCTTAAATTCACTATATAGCTGTGCTGCAAGTGTCTTATTATGTGCTATAACTATAGTAGGCTTTTGTAGTTGTTGTATAACATTAGCCATAGTAAAGGTCTTACCTGAGCCGGTAACACCAAGTAAAGTCTGAAACTGATTACCTTCCTTAAAGCCCTTTACCAACTCTTCTATAGCCTGTGGCTGGTCACCGGTAGGTGCATATTCTGATACTAGCTTAAATTCCTTCATATTCTTCTCCAATTTGACATTTTCACTGTGACGATTATACCACATTATTTTTATTTTGTATAGTCCGTTTAGAACATTTGTTCTATTGGGTTAAATAAAAGAAAAATCACATTCCATACTGAAAATGTGATTTTCTCATTTTATATTTGCTTTAATAATTCCTCAATTGCTCGTTTTAACTGATTATCATCACTTGATTCATAATCATAATCCAACTCAATATCAGGTGTTACGCCTTCTCCATGGATATTCTTACCTAATGGTGAATAATATGTTGAAACTGTAATCTTTATTGCAGAACCATCGGAGAATGGAATAATTCTTTGCACTATACCCTTTCCAAATGTAGTTGTACCTAGGATAGTTCCTTTATTGTAATCCTTAATTGCTGCTGCAAATATCTCAGAAGCACTTGCACTGTTACCATTTGTTAGCACTACCAATGGTATGTCAATTTCATTTTTACCTTTACAATCGTATTCTACCCTCTTACCATTCTTATCTATGGTATAAACCACTAGACCCTTTGGTAGAACATTATCCAAGATATTTAATACTGTATCCAATGAACCGCCGGGATTATCTCTAACATCAACAATAAGACCTTTCATACCTTGTGCCTTAAGCTCATTATATGCTTTTACATATTGTTCGTCAGTCTTATCTTCAAATTGAATTATCTCAATATATCCAATTTGATTATCAAGCATTTTGTGCTCTACCGTAGGAACAATAACTTCTCGTCTTTCCACTTGAAAATCAAGCTCTTTGCCATCACGAATAACAGTTATCTTAACCTTACTTCCGCTAGTTCCTTTTATAAGTGATACAACATTGTCAACATCCATACTTGTTACATCTGTATCCGCCACCTTGTAAATGATATCTCCGGCTTTTAAACCTGCCTCACTGCTTGGCGCATTATCAAATACTCTGGTTATTGTTATTATTTTTGTACTGATTTCCTGACTTACCATAACACCAATACCGTAATATTCACCAGACATATCTTCCATAAATTTAGCAAATTCATCTTTTGTGTAATACACTGTATATGGGTCACCTACAGCATCTAAGAGCCCTTTATATAAGCCTTCCATCATATCTTCTTCTTTTATGTCATTAAGATAATATTGGTCTATTACGCCATATAAATATCCGATTTTGTCCACATAATTATCTGGTACTTCATAAACCTCAGGTTTTTTAAGGAATATGGTAAATATAACAATTATCGCTACTACCGTAGTCAGAAATATCCCTACACCTGCACCAATGGCTATTCCTATAAAAATGCCTTTCTTCTTTTCTTTTTTAGCATTTTGTTTTTCCAAAAGCTCTTCTTCAAAATTTTCCATCTCTAACTCCAACTTTAATTAAAATTAAATTGCTTCATAGGGTCAATATATGTTCCATTTACTCTAATTCCAAAATGTAAATGGGCACCTGTTGAATATCCTGTACTTCCTACCAATGCAATTTTCTGATCTTGTTTTACAGTCTCTCCAACTTTCACCAAAAGTTTCGAACAATGCATATATTCTGTATACACACCGCCACCATGGTCTATCATAATATAATTACCAGCAGACACACTATACTGTGAAATAACTACTTTACCCGCAGCTGCTGCAACAATAGGTACACCTGTTGGTGCTGGTAAATCTGTACCATTATGTGGTCTTACATACCCTAATACTGGATGTAATCTGTTAGGATTAAATGGTGACGATACTCGATAATAGCCTGGTAATGGCCAATGGAAGAAACCACCCTGGTTAAGTTTTTCAAGTGCTGCCTGTTTCTCAGCCTCTGCAACCTGTCTTTCCCATTCCCTTACCATCTTTTCAATATTATCTTCTAATACATCTTCCTGCTTAATAATATTAGCAAGTTCACTTTCTGAATCATTTACCATAGCTGTAAGTCTTTCAATCTCGCTATTTTTTGTTGCATGAACATATTCTGCTGATGCAAGCTCAATTCTGTTTTGTGATTGTAAATCCTCCATTATGGCATATTCAGCTTTTAGCTTAGCTTCTGTAGCCGCAATTTCATTCTTTGTATTAGATAGTTTCTCCAACATATTTCTATCATATTCAGTAATCTTACTTAAATATTCGGCTTTATTAAGTAAATCTGAAAAATTCTCTGCTTTAAACAAAACATCTAAATAAGAGGCACTTCCATGCTCATACATATACTGAATTCTAAGCTTCATAGCCTCATATTGTTCTGCCTCATCAACCTTTGCTGCCTCTAATTTTATCTCGGTCTCCTCAATTAATGCAGCCTTTTCATTCATCTGATTTTCCAAATCTGAAATCTTGGTATTAATACCATTAATAAGCTCATCAAGCTCTTTTATATAATTTTCTACACTTTGCATTTCTGTTTTTAAAGTATTAAGTTTGCCCTCATACTCTTTTCTTTGCTGCTGTATTTTTTCCTGTTCTTTTTTAGCAGCTTCAATATCAGACTGTGATACAGCCTCTGTTGGCACCGGTGTCTGAGCGGCAAATGTAAGTGATGTCGCTATAATTAATAATACTACGACTATTTTCTTTAAATGTCTCTTCATTCCTCGTACTCCTTTCTATCCTTCTTACAGATAGTTTAAATATTGATATGTCTCTTTAATGTTATAATACTACCTATTATACCAATTCCTAAACCGATAAGTAATGATATTGGTACAAGCATATTAAACACTGTACTTATCTCTACAAATGCAAAACCACCTGAAAATATAGAGAACTGCTCTAATAAATATTTCACTGCATAATCATATACAAAATATACAATTACAAGTGGTATTATAGCTCCTATAAGTCCTATGGCAATACCTTCTACCATAAATGGTGTCTTTACAAATAAATCAGTTGCTCCCATAAGCTTCATAATTGATATTTCATCTTTTCTTATGGTAATACCAATTGATACTGTATTACTAATAAGGAATATGGATACCGCAATAAGTATTACTACAATGGCAATTGAAATATAACCCACAATGGAAGTTATCTCAAGTAAGCTTTTTGTAGTTGTTTCCGAACTATTAACACTTCTAATTCCATCTAAGGTTTTTAAATATTCAACCAACTCATCCTGCTTTGAAAGATTACTTAAATATATCTCATAAGATGCTGAATCAGCAAGTGGATTATCATCTGCAAAACCTAATGCCAAGTCCTCATAATCTTTAAAGTATTCCTTTTGATAATTAGCCCAAGCCTGTTCTGCAGTAGTATGAGTATAATAATACACTTCTTCTCTTGCAGTAATCTTATCTCCAATATCTTTTAATTTATCGTCAGTTATACCTTTTTCAAAAAATACAGTTACACATATATCTTCCTGAGTCTTTTTAACCATACTGTTAAAATTAATTACTACAGCAAACAAAATTCCAAACATAAATAAGCATGCTGTCATCGTAGCAATTGAAGCAAGGGAGAATAATCGGTTTCTAAATATATTCTTAATACCTTGGCCAATATTATATAACCAGGATCTAATCTTCATACAAATAACCTCCCTTTTCCTCATCTTCAACTATGTTGCCGGAATCCATTGTAATAACACGCTTACGCATTTTTTTAACAATATCCTGGCTGTGAGTAACTACAACAACTGTAGTCCCCCTTCTATTGGCTTCTTCAAGAAGCCTCATAATTTCCCATGAATTTTCAGGATCAAGATTACCTGTAGGTTCGTCACACAAAAGTATTGATGGATTATTAACCAAAGCTCTTGCTATTGCAACTCTTTGTTGCTCACCACCTGAAAGCTCATGAGGAAATGAATTTGTCTTATCAATAAGACCAACTAAGGACAACATAGATAAAACCTTTCCTCTTATAAGCTTATTAGGTGCTTCTATAACCTTTTGTGCAAACGCAACATTATCGAATACATTTCTGTCCGGTAAAAGACGGAAATCCTGGAATATTACTCCAATATCTCTTCTGAGGGTTGGCAATCTTCGTTTACTAATTTTATTAAGATATTTACCATTAACATAAATAGTACCTGCTGATGGCTCTAATTCCTTCAATAAAAGCTTTATTAATGTTGATTTACCAGAGCCACTGCTTCCTACAATAAATACAAATTCACCTTTTTCTATGTGCAAATCTATACTATTTAGGGCTGGAATTCCGGAAGTATATGTTTTACTTACATTTTCTAACAATATCATATGTTAACTCCAATCACTTAATTATCCATATTTTCTACATATTTCATATACTTAACTACCATCATTGCAATTTTAAATGTTATAGCATCATCAAAATTACGCAAATCAAGCTTAGTAAGTTTTTGTAGCTTATCAAGTCTGTATACAAGAGTATTACGGTGTACATATAACTGTCTTGAAGTCTCGGATACATTAAGACTATTCTCAAAGAATTTATTGATTGAAGACATCATTTCTTCATCCTTATCCAATTCAGCAATTGTATTACCACCAAATATTTCCTTTATAAACATATCACACAAAGGCAATGGAAGCTGATAAATAAGTCGTCCAATTCCAAGTCTGTTATATCCTACAACATTCTTATCACTATAGAATATCTTACCTACTTCTAATGCCAGTTTAGCTTCTTTATATGATTTAGATACTTCACCAATATTATTAACTATAGTTCCATAAGCTATATGAGCAGTACTCATTGCTTCCGTATTGAGCATATCTAATACCACTCGCGCCATCTTATCCAAATCTGAATATGTCTCATTAGGCTTAACTTCACGAACTATAAGAATATTTTTCTCATCTACGGCTGTGATAAAGTCCTTTGTCTTTGTAGCAAAAAGAGTCTTAACTGTCTCTAGGGCATTAATATCCTTTTCCTGCTTAGTTTCAATAATATATACAACTCTTCTAGCCTCTACATCTATATGAAGTTTTTTAGCTCTTGTATACATATCAACTCTCAAGAGATTATCCAATAAAAGATTTTTAATGAAATTTTCCTTATCAAATCTCTCTTTATATGCTACCAAAAGATTCTGCAATTGAAAAGCGGCAATTTTTCCCACCATGTATACATCTTCACTAGTTCCACTTGCAACTAATATATATTCTAAATGCTGCTCGTCCATTATCTTAAAAAACTGATATCCCTGAACCACCTGACTATCAGCCTGTGATTCAACAAATGGTATTATCATACTTTCACATCTCTCAGTATCTGGAAATGTTGTTGCTAACACCTTTCCATCTGTATCTGTTACGCAAAAATCCACACGGGCAATTCCTTTAAGGCCCTCTAAAGTATTCTGAAGTATCTGGTTTGAAATCATGTCTCCACTCCTTGCATGCATTAATAATTCTATTTTAACGCATTTTGCTAAAAAATAAAAGAGAAAATGCATAATTTCTATGCATTTTCTCAGATTTTTCACATTTATTAATGACAAATAATTGTCTGTGTTTCCTTATCGAAGATGTGAACCTTAGTCATATCTAATGCAAACTTGATTGTATCACCAGGTCTAGCGTTAGTACGTGGGTTAACTCTTGCTGTACAGTTGAACTGTGCAATATCGAAGTATAAGTAAACTTCTGCACCTAATAATTCGTATACTCTGATTGTAGCATTAATTACACTGTCTGGAGACATTGAAACGAATGACTCTTCATCATGAATATCTTCTGGACGGATACCGATAACAACCTGCTTATCAATATATCCACCTTCAATAAGCTTCTTAGCCTTAGACTCAGATACCTTAATCTGGCTTTCACCGAAGATTAACATTACATCTGAACCTGACTGAGCTACCATTGCATCGATTAAGTTCATCTGTGGTGAACCAATGAATCCAGCAACGAATAAGTTTTCTGGCTTATTGTATAAGTTCTGTGGTGTATCTACCTGTTGAACAATACCATCCTTTAATACTACGATTCTTGTACCAAGTGTCATAGCTTCTGTCTGGTCATGTGTAACGTAGATAATTGTTGTCTGAAGTCTTTGATGTAACTTAGAAATTTCAATTCTCATCTGAACTCTTAACTTAGCATCAAGGTTTGATAAAGGTTCGTCCATAAGGAATACCTTAGGATTACGAACGATAGCACGACCCATAGCAACACGCTGTCTCTGACCACCTGATAAAGCCTTTGGCTTACGGTCTAATAAGTGTTCGATGTCAAGGATCTTAGCTGCTTCATGTACTAATCTGTCGATTTCAGCCTTTGGTACTTTTCTTAACTTAAGACCAAATGCCATATTATCATATACTGTCATATGTGGATATAAAGCGTAGTTCTGGAATACCATCGCAATATCTCTATCCTTTGGTTCAACATCGTTAACTAACTTATCTCCAATCCATAATTCACCTGAGCTAATATCTTCAAGACCAGCGATCATACGAAGTGTTGTAGACTTACCACAACCTGAAGGTCCTACGAAGATGATAAATTCCTGATCTGCAATTTCAAGATTGAAATCTCTAACTGCAACAAAGCCGTTTGGATACACTTTACAAATATTTTGAAGTGATAAACTTGCCATTTTATAATTCCTCCTACATAAATAAATTTGTTTTAATTTATCTTTAAATATAATACAACAAACACCTTTTAAATGCCATATCCTATTTTTACAAATTATCTGTCATTATTTTGGTTATTTTGTACAAATCCCTCACCAAGAATTTCTTTTACATCATAAACTATAAGAAATGCCGAAGAATCTATTGCATATACTTTTTCTCTTACAGCCACTATTTCTTTCTTCGACATAACTGATAAAAGCACCTTTTTCTGCTCTTTAGAATACATCCCCATTCCTTCTATGGCAGTAACACCTCTTTTTATATCATTTAATATTGTGTCAGCTATTTCTTCATATTTATCAGAAATTATAAATACAGCTTTCCCATATTTTAAACCATCAATTATTCCATCAGAAACAAAGCTAATTATATATACGGTAACCAAGGCATACATAGTATGGTCAATTCCTGTAACTATTGCACCGCACAATATAATAACTCCGTCAGTCACCTGCAGAATTCTTGGAACTGATATATGTCTCTTGTAATTATTTATAATAGTTGCAAGCATATCACTTCCTCCGGTTGAAGAACCGGACATTAATATAAGACCGATTCCTGTTCCACTTATTACACCGCCAAATACCGCCGCCAAAAACAGATCCCCATTCCATATATCTATATCAGGCAGTATTGATAAGAAAAATGTATACAATACCGTTGCCAGCAAGGATTTCTTTATAAATCTTTTTCCTAATACTTTATATCCCACTATAAACAAAGGTATGTTTAGTACTATAGTACTAAGCCAAACTGGGAACTTTATAAAATTTTTAATAATTATTCCAATTCCTGCAAATCCACCTGTTACAAGGTTTGCAGGCTCATAAATACTGTTAACGGCAAAACTCATCATAAATGTACCAATTACGACAAATAGCGTTTCTTTCGGCTTTTTCGCCTTCATATAACCCCTCTTTTCTTTTTATTTTATATATTTGACATTTTTTTAATTATTATTCCTGTTGACATTTCAAAATCAAACTAGTATAATAGTACTAGAAACGAGGTGAACAAGATGATGGATGTTTCATTATTAACAGCAGCAGGTGGTACTCTTAACTTAGGTACTGAGATTCAAGTAGCCGTGTTGCGTAATTCATTAGATCTTGTTGAAGCTACCGGCGAAGGAATCCAGAAGATTATGGAGAGTTCGGTAATGCCTCATTTAGGACAGCATATTGATATTTCAATATAGATTTTTTCCACCTTTCTAATTTTTATTTTATCACCCAACAACCCTCACAAGGACTTTCGCTAAAGTCCATTTGTGAGGGTTGTTATTTTTAGTAAAGTAAAACAAACAGATACATTCTTTCCTTATACAAAAACGGCACTGCCCATTAGGCAATGCCGTCTATTTTCACTTTAAGCTATTTCTGCATATATCATATATGCTATACATATTATCATAGCAATAATAACCGATGGAGTCAAAAGCTTTGCTTTTTCCTGTGGTTTAAAATATTCTTTCATTTCTTCTTTCTTTTTATTATGCTTCCTAAAGCCTAAATAACAAAGATATAAGCCTGCTACGCCAGCAATGGCCATCGAAAAGAACATAAAGAATTGCATAATTGTTGTCCCTACTCCAGTTGTAGCATTCTGGCTTTCTTCCATAAGCGCATTCATATCAACCTCTGAGTTATCAGATACAAATTTCATAAGTACGTTCAACAGATAAGTCAATACAACTGAAAATGAATTAACAAGAAAATGCGCCAAAGTAGAAGTCCAAATACTATCTGTCATTTCTACCAACAAGGCAAATAATACACCAAGTACCATTGCATACATAAACTGGTTAATATTTAAGTGCAACATACCAAATAAAGCTCCACTTAAGAGTGCTGCACCAAAATGCGCACCGCCTGCCCTGTATTTTCTATAAATGATACCACGAAATACAAATTCTTCCACAAAGCCCGGCAAAACTGCCATAAAGAACAGCTGAACCAAAAATGGATATTCTAAAAATGCCATTGACACATCCTGAATTTCATTTTCTACAAATAACATAGAAATGAAATTCACAAACCATACAATAGGCATGCAGCACGCTGTATAAGCAAATGTAAGAAGTATATTAATTATACTTGTCTTTTTATAGTGGCAATGCTTTATTATATTAGTTTTTGTAACTAGTGCATATAGAAGCATCGGAATCACTACCATACCTTGGGATATGGCAAGCATAATCCACACATTAAGATTTGCACCCGTCTTATCAAGTATATATCCTAACAGAATACTTCCGCCTAAATATACTATTATGAGCATTAGAAATGCCCTATTTCCACTTTTTATTTCTTTTGTCATATTCTATCCCCTATAAAGATTACTTCCACGCAATAGCTTCGATTTCCAAAAGAACATCCTTTGGTAATCTTGCAACCTCTACGCAGGAACGTGCCGGAAATGGCTCCTTAAAGAACTGTGCGTAGATTTCATTAATCTTGGCGAAATCATTCATTTCCTTTATAAATACTGTTGTCTTTACTACATTTTCTACCTTTGCGCCAGAAGCTTCAACAAGATTTACAAGGTTTTGTAAAGCCTGCTTCGCCTGTGCTTCAACGCCCTCTGGGATTACACCAGTTGCAGGATCTACTGGAATTACACCTGATGTGTACACCATGTTATTAATTTCAATTGCCTGTGAATATGGTCCGATTGCTCCCGGAGCCTTGTCTGTTTTAATTACTGTTTGCATAATAATCCTCTTTCCTGAGCGACTTGTTGTGAAATGGCAGTGCTTATACCTGCTTAGGTCACTTTTACATCTGCCATAGAAGCTATGTAGTTTCGCTCAAAAGTACATAACCCATTGCATATCAATGTGTTTTCACACTATCTGCCTAAATTGTATTACAACTAACCTGTTTTTACAAGCTACTTGATTACTTTTTAACTATCTCATCTGCAGTGATTTCAATCTTACCTTCTTTTAGTAATCTTCCCACCGCTCTTTTAAATGCATTCTTGCTCATATTAAATTCATTTTTTAAGAACTGGGCATCCGCCTTATCTGTAAATGGAAGCTTTCCTCCATTTGCTTCAATTCTTTCAAAAACAAATCTGGCATCTTCATCCATCTGTATATAAGATTTTTCTCTCAGACTTAAATTAAGCTTGCCATCATCTCTTACCTTAGTGACTCTTGCGCTTATGTTCATTCCCGATTTTATATTTGGCAAAAGCTCTTTTTCCTCTATGAGCGCAGAATATTTATTATCCACTGCAACAAATGCGCCAAGACCTTTTTTAATGTCATATACAAAGCCTTCCACCTTGTCATCCTTTGAATAAGGACTATCTGTTTGCAGATATTCATAAATTTTCATAGTTGCACACAGTCTCTCGCTTTTATCTATATATTGAGTTACCAGACAGCTGTCTCCTGCCATAAGTGTATGAGTCTGCTCTTTATATGGCAAAAGTAAATCCTTTTCAAGACCACAATCCAAAAATGCTCCAACCTTAGATACTTCTTTTACCTTAAGTACCGCAAGCTTCCCAATAGTAATATATGGCTTTTTTGTTGTAGCAATAATTCTATCCATAGAATCCTTATATACATACACCTCAATGGCATCTCCTATATCAAGATCTTCTGGAACCTGTTTCTTAGGCAAAAGCACTTTCAATTCTTCTTTACCAAGATATACACCGAAGTCAGTTTTCTTAACTACATTCAAAGCCTGAATCTTACCTAATTCTATCATTTTTCCTCCATTTTCAAAATGGCTGTCACATTATAAATGTAACAGCCATCTTCTACTGGGCTTAAGGGACTCGAACCCCTAGATGCTGGAATCAGAATCCAGTGCCTTACCATTTGGCGAAAGCCCATTATTTGTGTTTCAAACAGATATGATTATACAACATATTTTTTGCTTTGGCAAGTACTAATTTTAATACATTTCAAAAAAATTACAAATCCAATTTTTCCGGCTCACTTAATACCTTGGTTTTTACCTTATATACATTATTTGTTTCAAATTCCACATAAAATGTATAAGTAGATGTACACTGAATATCTGTTATATTAGCCTTAGCAACAAAATCAACTGCTCCGCTTTCCATATCAACTCTGTAAAGAGTACTTAAAGTCTCTCCTTCATTTTCACATTGCACAAAGGCAACATCATCCTTATATATATTGTAACGGACACTCTTACCATATTTTTTCCCTGAAACAATAACATCAGTCTTTTTAGAACTTACATTATATCTTTTCAATGAATAATCATCTGAAATATCTATATAATACAGATAATTGCCCTGCTGTATAAGCTTATGCGCATTAACCTTTAATATTTCCTTGCTTGTTGCATCGTCAATATCATAACTGTAAATATTATTGCGTTCTGCTGTATTTATATAATACAGTTTCTCTTTAGTAACTACATTCGCATCAAAAGAAAAATCACCATAACATTCTTCATTGCCACCTCTAATATCAGAACTATATAATTTGTAGGAAACCTTATTATCTGTCGCCTTGTAATATAAGGTATTACCTTCCATATATAAACTCTTTACAATATAATTAGAGTAGGTTGTATAATTCTTTCCCTTCAAATCCACCCTACATATTCCGAATCTGTTGTTATATGAAGTAACAGCATTATTATATGTCTCATTATCCTTTACATATATTACACTGTTGCCACCTGCATTAATATATGTAGCCGTATCATTGTTAATCTTCTTTATACCGGTACAATCACTATTCATATAATAAAGCCTGTTACCATCTTTAGGATTAGCAAAATAAATTTTGCCTTCAAATTCGCAAAAACTTCCTCCATTCAATATGTTACCTGGAGTATTACCATTTCGTTCTTCTTCATTATCAATAACACGATTATTATATACAGAAATAATACCGATACCTGCTAACGCAACAAACATCCCCAAAAATACAATTACAAATATAATATTCTTTTTCATATGCAACATCCTTCCGGAAAAATATACTAGAAATATTATATCATATTTTCTTATAATTGCAAAACATATAAATAGATGATATAATTCACTATGTTATCATTGTAAAACAAAAAAATATTATTCATTTATGAGGAGGAAATAATATGAACCCAGTAATTATTGGAATTATCATTGCAATAGTAGTTATTATTTTACTTTACGTAATAGCTACACGTAACAGTTTTGTAAAGGCTAACAACTCAGTAGAGGAAGCATTTTCCACTATGGACGTTTATTTAAAGAAGCGTTGGGATTTAATCCCTAACCTTGTTAACACAGTTAAAGGCTACGCAGCTCATGAAGCAAGCACTTTAGAAAAACTTGTAAGCATGCGCACCTCTACATACTCTTCTCTCTCAACAGAGGACAAAATCAATGCAAACAATGAATTATCAAATGGAATTTCAAAGCTCTTAGCTATTGCTGAAAATTATCCCGATTTAAAAGCAAACCAAAACTTTTTAAACCTTTCTAATGAGCTTGCTGATACAGAGGATGAAATTGCAAATTCAAGAAAATATTACAATGCAGTAGTTAAAAACTTCAACAACAAAGTTCAAATGTTCCCAAACAATATAATTGCAGGAATGTTTGGATATAAGAAAAAAACAATGTTCGAAGCAGCTACATTTGAAAGAGAAAATGTAAAAGTTGAATTTTAATATTAGGAGTAACCTATGATTTCTAAAAACATAAAAAAAATCATTACTATCATTTTAGTAGTTATACTTGCTTCGGATATACTAGGGGCAGCTTTATTTATAGGATTATTAATATTAGCAGACGATAATACCGAAACACCTTCAGAAAATTACTACAACATTTCAGAATATGAAGACCCAACTATAGAAGTGAAAATTCCTGCCACGCAATACACTATTGAGCAATATAATATCGACCTTCATCTCGACCAAAGTGGCTCAATACGCGTAAGCGAATCCTATATTATACTATTTGACGCATATTGCCACAAAATCAATTTAAAAGTACCCATAAAGTATTCCCTATACAGAGACAGTGATACTCAAGTTCCTATAAAGGCAACAGTTTCAAACATTTCATCCAGTCACGATTTTAGAAAAACAAAATCTTCCGGATACCAGAATATCATTCTCCATGCTAATCAGGCCTTTAATTCTGGGGACAAAGTTAAATTCAAAACAGAATATACATACAACACAAACGACTACGCGCCTAAAAATATGGACGAATTTCTTTTCAATATTATAGGCGGGCACTTGGACAAAAGTATTGAAAAAGCGTCATTTTCACTTACTACACCAGGCAATCTAAATGAAGATAAAATAACATTTGCAAGAAATACCACTTTCGCGCAAGGTAGTGAAAATGTACTTAACGATTTAAATATTAATTACTCAATCCAAGGCAACAAATTAAGTGGAAATATAACCAAACCACTAAAAAAAGGTGAGAACATATCTATTAGAATTGAGTATCCTGACAACTACTTTACTGAAAAGCCTAAGGATAATACCTTTCCAATTGAAAACATATTAAAAATCATATGTGTAATTTCTGTAATTATTGGTATAATAATATTTTTCAGATGGGGCAAGGACCGAAAATATGCCGCTCCTGTATCCTTTTACCCACCTCGCGGTTATAACAGTGCCGAAATTGGTACTTTATACAATGGTGAAGCCGGTAATAGGGAAATAACATCTTTACTTATATATTTAGCCAACAAAGGTTATTGGGATATCAAAAAAACTATGGTTTCATTTTCCAATGGTAGTAGAGAAATGAAGATAATAGTATTTAAAAAAGAAGCTTATACAGGTAATAATAGCATAGAATATACCTTTTTTAATAATCTTCGCAGGATTTCCAAATTTGATAACGCAACCGGGATAAGATATGTCACAGAGGATATGCTTTTTATCGACGGCATAGATATTTCAAAAAATGTTTTAGCTTTGCTAAATTCAGAATTTCCAGAGAAAGACTTATACGATTATAGAGTGAAAATCCCAACCACTATTCTTAGAATTATAATAGTGGCAACTCATATAATAGGTTTTATTGTTCCAGTATACTATGATTCTATATCATCACGTACTGTCAGTATGGGTGTTCCAATTATGGAAACCTGTTGTGTAATAATAGGTTATATTACATTTTTCAAGCTATTTAAACTTAGTTCAAATGGAAATTTAGGTGTACACTTATGCAATTTTGTTGCTATTAGCGTTTTGGGAATGTTTTGTTTAGTAGGAAGTTTTTTTCCTTCATTTTATTCGCTGTCACGACTAAGTGCAATTGACCTTACAGCCATTAGTTTTGTAGCAGTAATAATACTTTTGATATTACATTGCCATATGCCAAAGCGTAATGAATCTTACATTCAGCTACTTGGCGAAATTGAAGGTTTCAAAAACTTCCTTGAAACTACAGAAAAAGAACGTATTGAAGAGTTCGTTGTTGATAATCCTAATTATTTTTATGATATTTTACCTTATACATATGTACTTGGTATATCTAAAACCTGGATTGAAGATTTTGGTGATTTAACTTTCTCTATTTCAGGTAACGGAATCACATTTGAAGAAGGAAAAATTGATTTTTCAAACCTTCAACCATTTGTGCAACAACCAAAACAGCCAGAAGAAGAAAGCTATATTTAAATATGACAAAGGAGTTTCGATGAAACAAAAAAAGATTAAAAAAGCAATTATAATTGTTTTTATTATATTCTTTCTGCTTAATTTTTTCTCACCGCTAATAAAAGGTCTTTTTATTTTGGCAACTGCGAACATAAGTACCGAAACAACTTCTAAGAGCTCTTCGCAGTCAGGAACGACAAAAAACAACACCAATTCGGCCTCTAAGCCCGTTAGCAAGCCAACAGTTGATAAAATTGATTATAAGAATTATTCTTACTATTTCACTAAATATGATGTAACTATAGATGTAGACGAGAACAGAGTATTCTATATTACCGAAAAAATTAATGCATATTTTAATAAGCCTAAACACGGCATTATACGAGACATACCGATAAAGGCTACACTTTACAGAGACGACAATACAAAATCTTTTATGCGTGCAAAAATTAAAGACATCAATGTCAACGCACAACATACAATTACCGGACGCAGCAACTACAAATCTATTAAAATCGGCGACCCTAACACAACAATAACAGGCCCTAAAACCTATATAATCAACTATACTTATGATATGGGAAATGACCCTTTAAAAGATGTTGATGAATTTTACTTTAACATAATCGGTACTGAATTTGATACTGCGATTGCAAATGCAACATTTACAATTAATATGCCAAAGGATTTTGATGCTGAAAATCTGGGATTTTCAACAGGCAAAGCTGGAAATGTAGGTTACTCAAACCTTGAATATGAAGTAAATGGGCGTACCATTACAGGGCATACCACAGCAGCACTAAATCCTTTTGAAGGTATTACTGTCCGTCTTACAGTGCCTGAGGATTATTTTATCGAAGAAGTTAATCCTTTCGACTTTATATATAGAATTATCCCTCTTTGCTGTATACTTGTTGGTCTTTTCATTTGGATAATATGGGGAAAGGATTCAAAATACGTTGCTCCTATATCCTTTTATCCGCCAAATAATTACAATAGTGCCGAACTTGGTATGCTATACAAAGGCAGAGCCGGAAATGAAGAAGTTATTTCTCTGCTTATTTATATGGCAAACAAGGGCTACTGGGATATAGAAAACATCGAACAAAATGCTTTATTCCTCAAAAACAACACATTTAAAATAATTTTCAAAAAGGAAAATTATGAGGGCAACAACAGTATTGAAAGAACCTTCTTTAAAGGCTTATACAAGCTTGCTGCTTATGATGAGAAAACAGGTACAAAATATGTTAACGAAGGTCATCTTGTAAATCGTTTTTATATTACATCTAATAAAATTATAAAAGACCTTAATTCAAAAACCAACATAGACAGAATATTCGAAAAGAAAAAAATAGTACCTTATGCCATACTGATTCTGTCAATGGCAATGTGCTTTTTTATTGGTTTTATTATACCTACATACGAATATAATAATGATTTAACTGTGGCCATATTAACAAATTTATTCCCGGCAATAGCTGTAATAGTTTTCACCTCCCTTTTTAAACCCAAAGGTGGTACGCTTATTACCAACGTTTTTGCAATTGTATGGAGTTTAGGTTTTGGCGGAATACCATTTTTAATAGGTGTCCTCCCGCCTATCATTGTAATGGGAAGGCTAAGCATTTCCCTTACATGTATCGCAGCATTCATAATACTTATGGTAATATTGCGTTATATGCCAAAACGTACTGAATTAGGTACAAAGCTTCTTGGCGAAATTGAAGGCTTTAAAACCTTCCTTAAAACAGCCGAAAAATCTCGACTTGAAACATTAGTTTATGATGATCCAGATTATTTTTATAACATACTTCCTTACACCTATGTACTGGATGTTTCTGATAAATGGATTGAACAATTTGAAGACATAGTATTCGATGCTCCAAAATGGTATCACGGAGCAGGAACCTTTAGTGCGGTTGCTCTTAGTGGCTTTATGACAAATACTCTGTTTAGCGCCAGTTCATCAATGACTTCATCTCCATCTAGCAGCTCCGGTGGCAGTGGTAGCTCCGGTGGCAGTAGCTCCGGTGGTGGTGGCGGTGGGGGTGGCGGCAGCTCCTGGGAAGTTAAAAATACCTATCTACACGAAGAGACGTTTGCACTCCATCGTCGCTCGTAACGGATATATAAGAGGGCAGTTGGTTCTACCAACCGCCCTCTAAATACCTACAGCTACGAAAAATCTTCTTATTTCAATTCTTTCCCTATCTTTACTTTATACAATATATACTGTATCGGTAATATCATTGGTAATGTTATTATACACCATAAATCTTCGCGAATTGATTCTAGCATACATATCTGCAATAATTGTTTTTTACTCATTCCTATATGTAAGAGTGTATTAAATCTTTTCTTTCTGTTTCTAAAACGATTTCCTGAAAGTAATCCGATTACAACTATATTTATTCCTGCTGCTAACAATATTGTTACTATATTTTGTAGCATAGAAGTAAAATACTGTTCTCTGTACATATTGTTTTTCTCAAAGTAG
>JAZQMK010000068.1:0-25332 GCA_045543455.1 Lachnospiraceae bacterium | reverse complement strand
CAAGGTAAAAATGAAGAGGCTAAGCCATTGTTCCAGTTTGTAGTGGATAAAGCACCTAATACGGCAATGGGGCGTGACGCTTCAAAATATATAAAATAACAGATAATGCGAAGGATAAAGGTAATGAAATGATCATTGATTATTTTGTTACCTTTTTTATTTATTAAGAATGGAGGGAAAATATGACTTGTGAAATTAAAAGAAAGGAAGATGGTCTTTTAATAAAGCCAATGGGGGATATAGATCATCACTTAAGCGTACTTATAAGAGAAAAGATTGATGTACTTATAGAGGATGAGGGGGTAAAGCTGTTGGAATTTGATTTTTCTAATATTAATTTTATGGATAGTTCCGGAGTAGGGCTTATTATGGGCAGATACAAAAAAATAAGACCTTGGGGTGGTAAGATAAGTGTAAAGAATTTAAAGCCTGAGATTAAAAGAATTTTTGAAATTTCAGGATTATTCAAATTGGTGGATGTAAAGGAGGATTAAAATGAATAACAGTATGTATATAAGGTTTCCGGCTGTTTCGGAAAATGAAGCTTTTGCTAGAGTTGTAATAGCTGCATTTCTTACAAGATTAGATCCAACCTTAGAGGAGTTAGCAGACATAAAAACAGCTATTTCGGAGGCTGTAACTAATTGCATAGTCCATGGCTATGAAAATACATATGGTGAAGTGGAAATGGAAGCATTTATAAGAGAAAACACTATTTATATTGAAGTTAGAGACAGAGGTGTTGGGATTGAGGATGTGAAAAAAGCCATGGAGCCATTATTTACAACAAAATCGGAGGAAGAAAGATCCGGTATGGGCTTTTCATTTATGGAAGCCTTTATGGATGAGTTGAAGGTTGAATCGTGGCCTATGATAGGCACAACCGTAAAAATGAGCAAGCGTATAGGGTAAGGAAGTGGTATTATGGATACTACTAAAGAACTTATTGTTAGAGCGCACAATGGTGATAAAAATGCAAGAGATACTTTAGTTGACCAAAATATGGGCTTAGTATACAGCGTGGCAAGAAGATTTATGGGAAGGGGGCATGAACTAGAGGATTTATTTCAAATAGGCGTGATCGGTCTTATAAAGGCAATTGATAAATTTGATGACAGCTTTGATGTGAGATTTTCTACCTATGCGGTGCCTATGATAACAGGCGAAATAAAACGCTTTTTAAGAGATGACGGAATTGTAAAGGTAAGTCGGAGTATAAAGGAAACGGCATACAAAGCAAAGCGGATAAGTGAAGAACTTACTAAAAAATATGGTAAGGATCCGACTACGGCAGAAATAGCAAAGGAGCTTAATATTGATGTTTCAGAGGTTGTGTTGGCTCTTGAAGCAATGTCAGAGGTGGAATCCTTTAATAAAATTATTTATCAGTCAGACGGCAACAGTATAAGTCTGTTGGAAAAATTAGAGGAAAAGGGTGGTGAGAGTGATACAGAAAAGCTTATAAATAATATGGTGCTTAAAGACGTTATGTCGGGTATGGAAGAAAATGAACAAAAAATCATATACTATAGGTATTTTATGGATAAGACACAAACGGATATTGCAAAGCTTATGGGAATTTCCCAAGTGCAGGTGTCAAGGCTTGAAAAGAAAATTTTAAAAAAAATGAGAGAAGCAATGTGATGTTCTTCTCTCATTTTTTATTGCATAAAAAACTTATTTGCGGTAAAAAATATCTACTAAAAAGGGGTGAAAAAATGAAAAAAACCGTATATATAAAATGTGAAAAGGCCACGCAGTTATCAAAAAAGCAGGTGTGCATTGGAGATGTGGCAAAGCTTTGGTGCGATGATAAAGCTTTACTTAGGCGTTTGAGCGACATTAAGCTTGTGGAGATTGGTGAAGATAAAAAGCAGGTTGCAGTATCGGTAATGTATTTAATCAGTCTTATGAGCCAAAATGAGGATATTGCAATCAGCAATATAGGAGAATCGGATTTTGTTATAAATTATGTAAGTGAGAAGAAGGGTAGAGCTAATAAGGTGACAGATATTATAAAAGTGGCGTTGGTATCGGTAATTATTTTCTTTGGTGGTGCATTTGCCATAATGTCATACGAAAATGATATTGATATTGAGGGCATTTTTGAAAATATTTATATTCTTGTATTAGGTACTAATAATAGCACAGGTAAGATTCTTGAGGTTGCATATTCAATTGGCGTGGGAGCCGGAATTGTGGTGTTTTATAATCATTTTCTTGGTATGAAGTTTACTATAGACCCTACACCTGTTACGATTGAAATGAAGAAATATGAGGAAGATATATCGGAAACAATGATTGAAATAAGTAAAGCGAACAAAAAGGAGCTGGATGTAGATGGTAGTTAAGAATATTTTGCTGGCTCTAATAGGATTTTGCGGTGGCGCAACTATTGCAAGCGCGATTTTTGCCATTCTTTTATCTATAAAAATAGTAAATCGAATGGCTTATGTAAGTAAAACTACAGCCTATATCCGTTGGTACGAGGAATGTACAATGTGGGGGTTGATTCTTGCAAATGTAGTTCTTATATTTGGGGTAGAACTGTATGTTCCGGAGATGGTAGGGATTTTTGTGAGTTTTTTTATTGGGATTTTTAGTGGTACTTTTTTGGTTTCATTAGCAGAAACAATAAAGATATTGCCTATGGGGCTTTATCGGGGAAATGTAAAAAAAGGTCTTGGGATAATTGTATTTATTATGGCAGCAGCTAAGCTGATTGGCAGTATGCTTGCTTTAATATGGTTTTAGGAGGAAAAAATGGGAAAGTTATTAGATGAACAACGAAATAAGGAATATGGTGATTATGTAAAGTCTGTCACTAAGAAAAATAATTTATTTTTAGCCTGTACAAAGGCTTTTTTGGTAGGTGGAACAATTTGTGCATTTGCAGAGATAAGTACGTTTTTGTTTATGGAAAATGGAATGGTAAGAGAAGATGCAAGCGCTTATACTACGCTTGTTTTAATTCTTATCAGTAATATTTTAACAGGCTTAAATATATATCAAAAAATAACTGCCTTTGCAGGTGCGGGAAGTCTTGTGCCAATAACAGGCTTTGCAAACTCTGTGGTGTCAGCTGCAATTGAATATAAAAAAGAAGGTCAGGTGTTTGGCATTGGCTGTAAGATATTTACTATTGCAGGACCGGTTATTTTGTATGGTATTTTTGTAAGCTGGCTGTTAGGTTTAGTATATTGGATTATAAATTTGTTATAGGGAGTTGAGTGTAATGATAGTTGGAAAACAAAGTGTTGAATTTGAATGTCCACCATATATTGAAAATTATGCCTGTATTGGTGGAAAGAAGGAAGGGGAAGGTCCTTTAGGAAAAATGATTGACAACATTTGCGAAGATGGTATGTTTGGAAAAAATAACTGGGAGGAAGCAGAAAGTCAGCTGCAAAAGGAAACGGTGGAGTTGCTGCTTAATAAGGCTAAGCTTTTACCTTCGGATATAAGATATATTTTTGGAGGTGATTTGTTAGGCCAGCTTGTGGCAAGTTCATTTGGTATAAAGGACTTTAATATTCCTTTTTTTGGCCTTTATGGTGCCTGCTCTACTATGGGGGAAAGTATGTCTCTAGGTGCAATGACTGTTGCTGCCGGATATGCAAAAAAGGTGATTTCGCTGGCGTCTAGTCACTTTGCCAGTGCGGAAAAGCAGTTTAGATTTCCACTTGCCTACGGTAATCAAAGACCGCCATCTTCAACCTGGACGGTTACCGGCTGTGGTGCGGTAATTATAAGTGACGAAAAAAGTGATGTTAAGATTAAAGGTGTTACTACGGGAAAAATTGTTGATTATGGTGTTCGTGATACGATGAATATGGGCGCTTGTATGGCTCCGGCGGCTGCAGAACTTATATATCAGAATTTTATGGATTTTGGAGTTGATGAAAGACATTACGATAAGATAATAACAGGGGATTTAGGTCTTGTAGGAAAAAAGATAATAATCGAGCTGATGGCACAAAAGGGCTTTGATATAAGTGAAAAATATATGGATTGCGGAATTGAAATATATGATTCAAAAAGTCAGAATACGGCTTCAGGAGGCAGCGGCTGTGGTTGTAGTGCAGTTACTTTGTGTGCATATATTTTAAAAGAAATGAAAAAGCAGTGGAATAGAGTTCTTTTTGTACCTACAGGTGCGTTGCTGTCACCAACTAGCTTTAATGAAGGAAGAAGTATTCCTGGAATTGCTCATGGTGTTATCTTAGAAAGGGGATGTTAATATGGATATATTGATTTCATTTTTAGTTGGAGGTGCAATATGTGTTGTTGTGCAGATTCTTATGGAAATGACAAAGCTAATGCCGGGAAGAATTATGGTGCTTTTAGTGTGTACCGGTAGCATTTTGAGCGCTTTAGGTTTATATAAGCCCTTTGTTGAATTCGCAAAATCAGGAGCTTCGGTACCCTTGCTTGGCTTTGGAAATATGTTATTTGAAGGTGTAAAAGAAGCTGTAGATGAAGAAGGCTTTATTGGTTTATTTAAGGGTGGCTTTACGGCAACTTCTCTTGGAATCAGTGCAGCTCTTGTAATTGGTTATGTAGCTTCTTATATATTTGAACCTAAATTGAAAGATTAAAAAATTCCCGAAGCAAATTTGCTTCGGGAATTAACTATTTTAATCTGTTGTATCTTCTGGTGGGTTAAGGTCCTCGTTTGGATTATCGTCATTTGGATCATCCACACTTGGATCATCCGGATCGTCTGTATTACCCGGGTCATCAGGGTCATCTATAGATGGAACATGCTCTGTACAGGTCTCCATTGTATTTACATCGTATTTTGAATCTAATGGAAGAGAAGGTGTTTCGCCTTCAGGTATGAAAATATTAGTTGGTTTTTTACTTATAAGTACCATTTCTTCTTGATGTGGACAATGTTCGTTGGCTATACAACCTGTATCTTCACATATTGAAACTATTACGTGAGTATCGCAAGTTTGAGTTGGTTCAGTACCTTTTTCAAAGTATTCTGTACGAACCATCTTACCACGTTGATCACAATCGCACAAGCCTTCTACAGCTAATAGTCCTGACTGTGTACAAATGTTAGCAGTTACTATCTCTCCTGAATTTACATATCTGTCGATATCGAAGGTCCTTGTCTTGTCAAGGGCATTACCGTTACCATCACCTAATTCGTGAATACGTTTCATAACAATACCCCAAAGTCTTACATGTTTTGCAGAATAATCAGTAAGAACCTTGTTATCATCATTACCCATCCAGATTGTTGCGGTGTAATAAGGTGTGAAACCTGCAAACCAAATATCGGTTGTACTTGTTGTAGTACCTGTTTTACCTGCTGTCTGGAAACCTGACATTGTAACATTACCACCGCCAGCAGTACCATATTGAGTTACTGACTGAAGTGCGGAAGTAAGGAGAGCTGCAGTTGTTTCTTTCATAACAGTATCATGCTTTTGTGTAGCTGTCTTATCAAGGATAAGATTGCCGTCATGATCGTAAACTGTTGTGTAGAAAATAGGTTCATTGTAATAACCACTATTGGCTATTGTTGCGTATGCTGCATTAAGCTCTAAGTTTGTAACACCCCATGTAACACCGCCTAATGCTAATGCTTCAATGGCATCATGGTTACCGTTAACTGCCTTTGTTGGAGGTACAAGAGTTGTAAATCCAAATCTCATGGCAAAGTTAAGTCCGTTAACCGGCTCTAATTGAGCTAAGGTCTTAACTGCTGGTATATTTCGCGAATGTGCAACTGCATTACGTACAGTTGTAAGACCTTCATAACGCAAATCTGAGTTTTTAACTAATTTGTTGTTAGCTTTGTAGTAATAAGGTTCGTCGTCTATTGGAGTTGCCAATGTTATAAGTCCGTTTTCCAATGCAGGAGCATAGGTTGTTATAGGCTTAAATGTAGAACCAGGCTGTCTTTTCGAAGTTGTTGCACGGCTGAAAGTCAGGCTGCCTTCTTTAACACCAGTTCCACCTACAATAGCTAAGACTTTACCAGAATACTGGTCGATAATTGTCATAGATGATTGTGGCTGGAATACATAATACACATTTTCACTAATTATTGTATCTGTTTCTTTTAATTTACCTTCTTTAAATTTAGCAATATAAGAATCTGCAGCGGCTTTGTTTGTATAGGTTGAAGAATAACCGGCAGTCTTTAGTTCGTTTATAAAGTAGGAATTTATAGAAGCTTCGTTATAAGAAATGCTCTTTCCTTCTGCATTTTTAATACGTAGAGAGTATTTGATTGAAACTCTGGCAGTAGTAGGATACATACGGAAAGTGCTGTTTAATTTGGTAGCACCTTCTTTTGTTAAAGCTTCTTCGTATTGTTGTACCTTTTTCTTAAGCGCGGCACTGTCTGTAAATGAGTTTGATTTATAACCAAAGTAAGCTAATAAATCAGTTTCGGTAAATGTACTTATTGTGCCGTCTGCATTAGAAAGTGTTAATTCATACGAAATGGTGAATTTGGAACCGCTTGGGAAATTGGTTGGGTTAGCAAATTCTTCATCTAGTATATTCTGAATGTCCATATTCTGTGTGGAATTAATAATAAGTCCACCACGATATAATAAATCTTCTGCCTGCGCATTAGTGTAACCCTTTTGTTCCATAAGGTCGGTCTTTAGCTGGCTTACTAATGCATCTACAAAGTAAGAATATGTGTTAGAAGATTTATTTTCAAGGCTTACGTTCTGAATTCTTGAGTATACATCATCTGCTTCCGCTGCGGCTTTTTCTTCTTCAGTTATAAAACCGTTATTAAGCATATCTCTAAGAACTTTAGCACGTCTTGTGGCGTTATTCTCAGGGTATCTTACAGGGTTAAAACGTGTTGGATTCTGAGTGATGCCTGCGATTACAGCTGCTTCAGATAAAGTTAATTCTGAAACATCTTTATCGAAATAGTTGTTAGCAGCAGCCTGAACACCTAAATTACCGTTGCCAAGGTTGATTGTGTTAAGATAGTTTTCTAAAATAACTTCCTTTGTAACGGTATCTTCTAATTTTAGGGCAAGATACTGTTCCTGTAGCTTACGTTTAATCTTTTCAGAAGTACCTTCGTTGTAAACGTCAACGAAAATATTGTTCTTAATAAGCTGCTGTGTCAGTGTACTGGCGCCTTCTGAAAGCTTAAAGCCGTTCTTTACAGCTACCCATGCGGCTCTCATAATACCCTTAGGGTCTATACCGTTATGGGAATAGAATCTGGCATCTTCAATAGCTATAAATGCTTCCTGCACATCTAGTGGAATCTGATCAATGCTTACATAAACACGATTGGATTCTGAACCTATCAATTCCTGGATAGTATTACCTTCAATATCCAATATCGTAGTCTTATACTGAGAAGGTGTAATGTCGGTTATAATAGGGGCAGTATCAATAATACCTTTAAACATACCTATTACAGCGCAACAGCCAACTACAGCAACTATAAGAGCACCGACTATGGCAAGCTTCATACAGTTAAGAATAAGCTTACGCCCCAGCTTGTTATTTGGGGAAGTGAGTTCATGGCGTTTTTTATAAACACCTAATCGTCCGTAATTCATTAAAAACCTCCATTTTAAAGCGTGATAAATATTGTCTGTCTAAGGATGCAACGTCACTTTGCTGTAATTATTAGGGCAGTGGGTGTTACATAAGCATCCTTATTATATATAAATATAGTCTTTTGTAAATATGATTAATGTTCTTGACATTGTAACCATTATAACAAATAAATGTGTTCAAATAAAGAACAAATTTTACATATTTTATTATGTATACAAAAAATACAATCTATTCATACTTTAAATAGGTAAAAAAATGTGTTAAACTGTAACAGATATATGCTTTATTTACGGAGGCTTACGTATGAAAAACACATATAAAATAGTATATGAAGAAGGAAAAGGGGAGATAATAGAAAAGAAATCAAGATTTATTGCCCATATTTATCCTGTTGGAGATATAGAGGCAGCAGAACAGATAAAGGAAAGAATAAAAAAAGAGTATTGGGATGCAAGGCATAACTGTACTGCATATATAATAGGTAGAAACAATGAAATTCAAAGATATGATGACGATGGTGAACCGCAAGGGACTGCTGGAAAACCTATGCTTGAGATACTGCTAAATAGTGATTTGCGTAATTGTATAGTGGTTGTAACAAGATACTTTGGAGGAGTTCTCTTAGGAACAGGCGGGCTTGTGCGTGCATATCAGGCAAGCGTTAAAGAAGGACTTGATAAAGCAGGTATTATGCAGGTTTTTGAAGGATATAAGTTTAATGTAAAGACAGATTATACCGGCCTTGGTAAAATTCAATACATTTCGGCTGCAGAAAATGCATATATTATAGAAACGGAATATACAGATAATGTAAAGCTTACCATAGTTCTTGAAGCAGATAATTATGACGCATTTACCAAAAAGCTTATAGAAGCCACCAATGGAAAAGTCGTAATAGAAGATGCTGAAAAAGTTGAATATGGAATAAGGGAAAAACAATGTGTTTTGTTGTAAAAAATACACAAAAGAACTAAAAGAATGTCAGGTAAAAAGCACTTCTTAACAATAATGCACAAAAATACACAAAAAAAACAATATTAACTCTTGTTAAAATTGCTAAAATGTGATAAACTTTATTCAAGTCAATGGAAATATTGTGCCATTGATGGTGGCAAATGCCACAGAAAACCAATAAGGAGGGTTTTGTTTTATGAAAAAAACAGCAAAAAGAGTTGTAGCTCTTCTTCTTGCTATGATCATGGTTATGAGCATGGTTGCATGTAAAAAAGAAGATGAAACAAAGACTACAACAGCAGCAGGCAATGGCGAAGTTACAAAGCCAACATCTATCACAGTAATGTGGGATAACACAATTGTTGCAGAAGACAACGGTGGTAAAGATTTTGCTAAGGCTCTTTCAGACGCTTTAGGCATCAAGATCGAATTCCAACGTCCAGTTCACTCAGCATACTATGATGTTCTTCAGACATCATTCGTTTCTGATGAAGTACCAGATGTATTCGTATTAGCAGCTAACTACTATGCTCAGTACGCTTCAACAGGTTCTCTTTGGGATATGAAGGATGCTTGGGAAAACTCAGACCTTAAGAAGTCTGGTAGAGTTGAACAATGGGCAATCGACATGATCGCTAACTTAGAGACAAACGGTAAGAGAGTTGGCGACAAGGGTATCTATGGTTTCAACTTAACACGTGGTAACGGATGTGTTACATACGTAAGAACAGCTTGGTTAGAAGCATGTGGATATGCAGCTGATGGTAGCGATATCAAGACATACCAGGATTACTACAATATGTGTGTTGCTTTCAAGAACAAGTACAACGTAAGCCCAGTTACAGCTTCTAAGTACTTAAATGGTGAAGCTCCATACACAAACTACTTACCTGAATTCTATCAGAGCGCTTACCCAGATTTCGTTCAGAAAGATGGCAAGTGGATCGATGGTTTCACAGATCAGTCAATGAAGGATGCTTTAGCTAGATTACAGCAGGCAAACCAGGCTGGTTTATTAGACCCAGATATGGGTACAAACGCTACATCTGATGCTCGTAACGGTTTCTATGCTGAAGAGCACGGTGTATTCACATACTGGGCAGGTACATGGGCTCAGACAATTATCGACAAGTTAAAAGCAGCTGATGTTGCTGATACAAGAATTACAGCTCTTAAGCCAATCGCAGAAGTTGGTAAGTATGTTGAAAGACAGGCTCCAGTTGTAGCTATCTACAGCAAGTCTTCAAACCCAGCAGGTATCTTCAAATACTTCATCGAGCCAATCTACGATGGTGGCGATGTTCAGGCATTATGGACATACGGTGTTGAAGGCGTTCACTGGTCAAAGAAGGGTGAAACAATCACATTAAAGGAAAAAGACTACACATATGCAGAAGGCGAATTCCACTTCTTACTTGATCCAGCTACAAAGTCTTCATTCATGAAGAAGAACCACATTGATCCATTACTTTCAATGGCTAAGTTCACAAATGACCCAGCTAGCTCAGCTAAGTCACCTATCGTTTCAGAAGAAGCTCAGAAGGTTATGGAAATGTTCAATGCAAACAGTAAGGCAGCTCCAGTTATCATTTCTACACAGACAGTTAATGATAACAACGCTAAGATCTGGGAAGCTCGTAACAAGGCTGTAACAGAAATCGTTGCTAACGGTAAGAACGTAGACGAAGCTATGGCAGAGTATACAGCAGCTGTTGGTAAGGAAGTAACTGCTTGTTTAGAATCATTAAATGGTGAATAAGATTTAATTATTGATTATTAATGATAATTATATGATTGGGAATATTTCCGGGCTTCGGCCCGGAGATAAAACCCAATTTTTTTAAGATTACAGTGGGAAATTTCGATTTCTACAAGTTGTAAAGAAAGAAGGTATGATAATGGAATGTAAATCATGCAATACACAAATACCAAAACGCGCAAAGAAATGTCCTAAGTGCGGCATGCCTGTAATTAAAGAAGAAAAGAATCTTAAAGTATTGGCAATTGTCGGTGCTGTAATAGCCTTTGTAGGAGGACTTTTACCTTTGGTACAGTTGAAGAGCCTCGTAGAAGTCGCATTTGGTTTTATGAATGGTGGATTCATCCTTAAGGATCTTGGAGCTTATCATTCTCCAGATTCAAGTTGGGGTGAAGTGTTAGACACATATTTGACTGTTCCAAACAGCACATTTGGTGAAGTGTTCTGGTACATTTTTATGTTAGCTTTAATAGCTACAGTTTTATTAGTTATATTTAAATATGAAAAATATTCAATCGTTACAACTGTAATAGCTTTTGTTGTATTTATAGTATATTTTGTAATTATTCAAGATGCACATATGAATCCTATCGTTATTGAAAATATTTACGATACAAAGAGCTTAATGGTTCCTCTTTTTGAAGATTGGGGAATGTCAGCAGAACAAATTGACGGTATGAAGCAGGCTCAACGTCTTGATTTCCTTACAGAAATCTCAGGTTATTCAGTAAAAGATTTTATGAATAAAGGCGTGGCAGAATTAGGTTTAGGTTTCTATACAATTATTATCGGTATTGTAGTGGCTATCGTTGGTGTATTCTTTGATGTATATAAATACATTAAGAAACCAGCTCCAAAGTCAGAATATCAGAGAAATAATCGTTCAGTAGCACAGAGAATGTATACTTACAGATGGTTCTATTTAATGTTCTTACCTGTATTAATCTTCATTCTTTTATTTAACTATTGGCCAATGCTTGGTATCAGATATGCATTTACAAAATACTCAATGGTTGCAGAACCATACTATGTAGGTATTTATCAGTTCATGCAGATGTTTAAGGAAACTAATTTCTGGCAAGCATTTAGAAACACACTTGAATTAAGTATCACATCATTACTTATCAATACATTTGGTGCGGTTATCATTTCGTTAATGTTACATGAAATCACATCATTATTATTTAAGAAAACAGTACAGACAATCGTATACTTACCTCACTTTATGTCATGGGTTGTTACAGCGTCAGTATTCCGTTTATTCTTAGGTATTGAAGGTACTGCAAATGATATCTTACAGACATTGAATATAATCAGAGAACCAATCGGTTTCTTATTAGAAAGCGAAACTTGGAGACCTGTTTACTTCTTTATAAATGGTTGGAAGAGTATAGGTTGGGGTACAATCTTATTCTTAGCAACACTTTCAGGTATTAGTCCTGACTTATATGAAGCTGCTCAGATTGACGGTGCTAACAGATGGGAAAGAATGAAATATATCACATTACCATCATTAGCAAATACAATCATTACAGTTCTTATTCTTAACCTTGCTAAGGTTATGAACATTTTCGAATCTGTATTCGTATTAGAAAACCCAGCGGTATTAGAAACAGCACAGGTTATTCAGACATACGTATACAACAGAACATTCGGTATTGGTGTTCCTGATTATGGTTACACAACAGCCGTAGGTTTATTTAGATCATTAGCCAGTGCAGTTCTTGTATTAGTATGTAACTATGCAAGTAAGAAAGTACGTGGCCGTGGTATAGTATAGGAGGGCTGAAAATGATAGTTGTTGGTATATTATTAATAGTAATCGGCCTATTCGTAGCCGTTTGGGCATCTATTCAAAGTGGCTCTGATTTATATGCAAATGCAGAAAAATATGGTGCTACAATTAAGCAGTATGTTTTCAATCCATTAGATGAAAAAATTGCTGCTAATACAGATCCAGATTTAGCATCTAAGTATACAACTCTTAAAAACGTATACGCAAGTCACGAATTAGATGTTTCGCCAATTAAGGAATCATTAGTAAATGGTTTCGTTACATTTGGTATTATTATGATAGCAATTGGTGTTGCTTGTTTAGTACTTTTTGTATTATTCGATGCAAAGCGTAAAAAAGCAAACCTTGCTGATGCAAAGGTGATTTTTAAAGAAAATAAGGTTTCATTCATAGTTTCTGCTGTTGGTACAGTTGTAGCAGCTGTTGCAACAATCTGGGCATGGATTCAGACATCAACATTTAAGTATGCTTTACAATCAGAAGTAGAACTTTGGAATGAATATGTAGATTCTCTTGTATACATGGGTAATGCAGAAGAATCATGGACTAGTTGGATGAAGTTTGAACCTGCTAAGGTTTTAGCAGAGTTTGGTGCTGGCTCTACAGTAAATATTAAGATGCTTGGAATTGTTTCAACAGTTTCATTAATCGCATTAGTAATATTTGCAGTAGTTCTTATGTCAAATATTGGTAAATTAGGTAAGACTAAATTATTCCCAGTATTTAACAGCATTATCTTCGTAATTTTCGCATTAATCATCATGATTCCTATCTACAAGGTATTAATCGACTCAATTGATGGTGCTGCGAACCCAACATTAACATTATTACCAAAGAAATTTACATTACAGGCTTATAAGGATATTATTACAAGAACATCTCTTAGAACACCTTTCTTAATTTCGGTAATAACAACACTTGCAGGTACATTCTTAGGTCTTACATTGTCAACATTAGGTGCTTATGTATTGATCCAATTTGAAATGCCTGGTAGAAATTTATTTGCTTACTTATTATTATTCACAATGATTTTCCAGGGTGGTATGATTCCTACATTCTTAGCTATCAAGTCTTTAGGACTTCTTAACTCATTAGGATCAGTTATCTTACCATTAAGTATTAACGTTTATAACTTAGTACTTATGAGAAACTTCTTTGAAGGTATTCCTGGTTCATTGTTCGAAGCCGCTGAAATCGATGGATGTTCACCAATGGCAATATTCATTAAGATCGTTCTTCCATTATCAAAGGCAGCGATTGCTTCAATCGGCTTAATGTTCTCAGTATTATTCTGGAACGACTATACAAACTTCAAGTTATATATTTCAAATCCAAAACTTTTCAACTTCCAGTTGAAGTTAAGATCTATGTTTGATGAAGGTAGTATCACAGAATCAGTATATTATGGCGAAACAACAGCTCAATCTTCAGCCGTTATCGTAGCTATTTTACCATTCATGATTATCTACCCATTCTGTCAGAAATATTTCGTACAGGGTGTTAACGTAGGTGCGGTTAAAGAATAATATTTATATAAAATCCTCCGGTTATCCGGAGGATTTTTTTCTTGGCAAAGATGTGCACTCGCACGAATTGAAGATATCACTAAAAAGGTATGCTTGGTGTAGCAAAGTGGAACAAGTCCATCATGATGAGGAATTTAGGTTGTTGAAGTGGACTTGTCCACTTTGTTATTCAATAGGAAAATATGTATTAGTTATGTTTTTGTAATGCAAATTAGTCAAATATATGTTATAATGAATATATAATTTGGGAAGAGAGGACTAATATGGCTAATAAAATATTTTGGGCAGGAGACTCTACAGTAAAAGAGAATACTATACTTAGTTTTCCACAGACAGGTATAGGACAGGTTTTTAAATTGTTTGTAAAACCTGAAGTGAAGATAATGAATTATGCACAGAACGGCAGAAGTACAAAGAGTTTTATGGAAGAAGGCCGTTTGGAACTTATCAGACAACAGATTGGTAAGGATGATTTTTTGTTTATTCAGTTTGGACATAATGATGAAAAAATACAGGATGCAGCAAGATATACTACTCCATTTGGAACATTTACAGAGAATCTAAAGATATATGCTGATGTTGCAAGAGAGGTTGGGGCATATCCTGTAATAATAACACCTTTATATAGACGATTATATAATGAAGATCAGAAAACTCTTATAGATAATACACATTTGAAATATCCTCAGGCGATGAAAGAATTTTCCGTCAAGGAAAATATACCTTTGATTGATTTATGTGATATTAGCAAAAAGTTAATAGAAGATTCAGGCTTTGAAGAGACTAAAAAATGGTTTATGCATTTAGAACCTGGATATTATGCAAATTATCCTGATGGGAAGGTGGATAATACGCATTTACAATATTTAGGAGCAGTTAAATTTGCTACTATTATTGCTAAGGAATTGCATAAATTAGGCGGAGTGTACGCTGATATATTAATTGATCCGGAACAAAATCTTGAAGACCCAAGATTATTAATAGATTAAGGAGGTAGTAAAGTGAAAGAAATACAACTGGAATTATTGAAATTAATGCAGAACAATGACACACAGGCGGTTGGACAAATTGTTGATCAATATTTAGATAAGGATGAATTGGCCATAGGCAGAGCCTTATTTTACATGTTTGGTGCAACTAAGGACGAAAAGTATAATGAGGTAATTGTAAAATTAGCTGGTAAGTATGATGTTGCTAAAATTACTAAGATAAGTGATATGTTTGGTAGTTTGCCATTTTATATGCAATATGATACTGAAAGAGCAGGAAAGGGACATTATGCTGAGATAATTAGAGATATTAATAATATAACAGCAAGCTATTTTAGTGAAGAAATTGCTACAGATGAATTAGAGTGGTACTTATTAGGTTTAGTTGATACTATAGAAGTTACTTCAGAACAGATATTTGAATATTATATGACTTTGATGCAGTTATTTAAGAAAGCTTTTAAGGTATGGGTTTCAAGAAATGTAGAAGCTAATGAACTTATGACATATGTAATAAGCAAGGCTTGTGATTTAAAAGTTATATTAAGAGAAAAGTATCAGAAAGGATGTTAAATATGGAATTAAAGCTAGTTGCAAAAACATCAAGAAGTATAGTGGTTGAACTTACAGAAGCCGGAAGATACTATTCAGATATGGAATATGAGATATATCTTAATGGCGAATTGAAATTAAATACTAATAAAGTTGTTAATTCACTTTTTGGACTTACACCTAATACAGAATATGAAGTAAGTGTAAAGGTTATGAATAATAGAGTTGCACCAATAACAGTTAAGACAGATTATGAATATGTAACTCTTAATGTAAAAGATTTTAATGCATATGGTGATGGAGAACATAATGATACTAATGCAATTCAGGCGGCAATTATGGCTTGTCCTGCTAATTCAAGAGTATATGTTCCGGCAGGTGTGTACAAGATTACATCAATCTTTTTAAAGAGCAATGTAACAATAGAATTAGCTAAAGATGCAGTTTTATCAGCATACACAGATAGAACTATGTTCCCTATTTTTCCAGGTCTTATAGAAAATTATGATGAAAATGAGTACTACAACCTTGGAAGCTGGGAAGGTAATCCGATTGATATGTTCTCAGGCATAATTTGTGGTGTTAATGTAGAAAATGTTGTTATTACAGGCGAAGGAACTATTGACGGATGTGCAGATTTTGATAACTGGTGGCATAATCCAAAGATTAGAAATATAGCATGGAGACCAAGACTTGTATTTTTAAATAATTGTACCAATATAATGCTTCACGGCGTAACAGTACAAAATTCACCATCATGGACTTTGCATCCATATTTCTCAAAGAATTTAAAATTCATTGACATAAAGATTTTAAATCCATTTAATTCACATAACACAGACGGATTGGATCCAGAATCATGTGAAGATGTGGATGTAATCGGCGTATATATTTCTGTTGGTGATGACTGTATAGCAATTAAATCAGGTAAGATTTATATGGGCAAGAAATTTAAAAAGCCTACAATTCGTATGAACATCAGACAATGCTGTATGAGAGATGGTCACGGAGCAGTTACTGTAGGAAGTGAAATTGCAGCCGGTGTTAAGGAAGTTAAGATAGAAAGCTGTGTATTTATGAATACAGACAGAGGCCTTAGAGTAAAGACTAGAAGAGGACGTGGACAGGATTCAGTTCTTGATAATATTATATTTGAAGATATCAAGATGGATAATGTAATGACTCCATTTGTTGTAAATAGCTTCTATTTCTGCGACCCAGACGGTAAGTCAGAATATGTTGCAAGTAAAGAGCCATTACCAGTGGATGACAGAACACCATCAATCAAGAAGCTTGTATTTAAAGATATTGAAGCAAAGAATTGTCATGTGGCAGGCGCTTACATTTATGGCCTTCCTGAACAAAAGATAGAAGAAGTGGTATTTGAAAATATTATTGTAGACTATGCAAAAGATGCAAAATGTGATACTGCAGCTATGATGCTAGGTTGCGAACCAGGATCTAAACAGGGTATAGTTGTAAATAATATAGAAAAGCTTGTTCTTAAAAATGTAACAATAGTAGGCTGTGAAGGCGAAGAAATCATAGCAGGCAATATTAATACAATTGAAAGAGCATAAGGAGCAATATGAAAAATATTAAATCGGCACAACAGTACGAAGAGATATTTATAAGAAACAAGGGTCAATCATTAAAGACCCTTGTTGCCATATATAAGGGTAATTATTATAAATTCTTTTTGTCAGTTTTCTTTTTTGTTATAAAACATAGTCCCGCATGGGTGTTGCCTATTGTAACGGCAAATGTAATAAATTCAGTAGTAGGTCATAGTAAAGACTGTATGGAAATTATTATGATAAATGCGCTTGTAATGGTATTTTTAGTAATACTGAATGTACCTATGAATTATTTACATGTAAGATACAAGAGCCTTGCGGTAAGAGAGGTTGAGTCAGGCCTTAGAGGAGCTTTAGTAAGTAAGCTTCAGCATTTGTCAATTCCGTATCATACAGAACTGCAGTCGGGACGACTTCAATCAAAGATAATGCGAGATGTAGAGGCTATAGAAGCAGTATCAACACAGTTATTTATAGGTGTGTTAAATATAGCAACAAACCTTATAATTGCACTTAGTATAACTGCAAGTAAAAGTGGTGTAGTATTTATCTTTTTCCTTTTATCGGCACCTACGGCGGCAATTACAATGGTATTGTTTAGAACCCGCATAAAGACAAGAAACCAGGAATTTAGAAAAGAAATGGAAGAAACCTCAGCTAAGGTTATGGAAATGGTTGAGCTTATTCCGGTAACCAGAGCTCACGCACTTGAAGAAACAGAGACTAAGAAGCTTACAGCGCAGCTTTTAACAGTTGCAGAAAAAGGTTATCGTCTTGATATGATACAATCTACATTTGGTGCAGTAAGCTGGGCTATATTTCAGATATTCCAGATTGGATGTCTTGCATTTACAGGCTATCTTGCATTTAAAGGTGACATACTTTCCGGTGATATAGTGTTGTACCAGACATATTTTACAACAATAGTTAATCAAGTATCATCAATAATTATGCTTATGCCTATTATTTCAAAGGGACTTGAATCAATCAATTCCGTAGGAGAAATTCTTACCTCAGACAATATAGAAAATAATGAAGGCAAGGACAAAATAGAATCGGTTGATGGTAAATTTGTCTTTGAAAATGTAAAATACACTTATCCAAATACTGAAAAGAGTATTTTAAATGGCGTTGACTTAAAGGTAAATAAAGGTGAGACAGTTGCATTTGTTGGTGAATCCGGTGCGGGTAAAACAACACTCCTTAATATGATTATAGGTTTCATTTTGCCGGATGAAGGTAGAATTACAGTTGACGGAAATGATATGTCTCAGATAGATTTACGTACATATAGAAAGCACATTGCAGTTGTTCCACAGAATACAATTTTATTTTCAGGAAGCATACGCGAAAATATAGTCTATGGTATTGATGATGTTACAGATGAAGAAATTGACAATGTAATAAAGGCAGCTAACTTAAAGGACTTAATAGACAGTCTGCCAGATGGAATTAATACTAAAATTGGCGAACATGGCGGTAAGCTTTCAGGTGGTCAAAGACAACGTCTTGCCATTGCAAGGGCACTTATACGTAATCCAAAGGTAATAATACTAGATGAGGCTACATCGGCCTTGGACAGTATATCAGAAAGACTTATACAAGAGGCACTTAACAATCTTACAAAGGAGCGTACTACATTTATTGTTGCTCATAGACTTTCTACAATCAGAGAGGCTGATAAGATTGCTGTAATGGATGCAGGAAGATGTATAGAGTATGGCACTTTCGAGGAACTTATGGAGAAAAAGGGTGCATTTTATAAGCTTAAAGTGACACAGGAGATGTAAAAAGTGAATAGGGAAAAAAGAATAATTAGGTTAGTAGGAAAATGCATACATGAAAAATCCTTACAACGCATATTGCGTCAAGCTATAATAATTATATTTACATGCGTATTTACCTTTAGTTTTTGTCGAATACCTTATTATAATATGATTAAAAGTAGTTTTGTAAATATAAATACATTTGTTGCAATTATTTCAGCTATTGGTGTAGTTGGTATGTTGATATATCACATTCACTGTGCATATATGGGTTCAAATAGGGAAATTACCCTTATGAAAATGTACAATGTACCACAAAAATATATAGCTCTAGAAATTGCAGGTTATTTGCCGCTTCTAATATATTTGTCGGCTGCGTTAATGACTGCTTTAAGTATGATTATATATATAAAACGCAATCCGGCGCCATTTATGCCTTTTATTGTATTGGTATTTATTATAATGCTTGATAAAATCACATACATAGAGCCTAAAAGCTATAGGTACTTTATAGAAGAAGGCGATTATAAGTTTTTTAATAAACTTACTGTGATAGAAAATATAACATTTCCATATGATGTTCTAAATATGCAGGATAAAGTTATTAAAAATATGGATATTAGTAGGCTTATGCAAATAACGAATTTGTATATGAAGGCAGATAAATATCCAAAAGACTTAAATAGTTTTGAGCGAAAAAGTCTGGTACTAGCAAGAGACGTGGCTTTATGCAAAGAAAGTGTTGAAATTGATAATCTGTGGTTTGACTGTACAGATGAGGAAAAGGAACGCATAAGCAATATTATGGCACAAATTGGTAGTGAATATGGTATTGCGATTAATGTTAATTATGATAAGTATTATATTTAAAATTAGAAAAAAACTCAGGTCTGTGAGGTGACCCCAAAAAGTCTAACTTTTGGGGGTCGGTGCACAGACCTGAGTTTTCTATCCTAAAACTTACTTCTCTTTCTTAATAATGGATCAAGAATTTTCTTTCTTATTCTTAAGCTTTTTGGTGTGATTTCAAGTAATTCATCTGTGTCAATAAATTCAAGTGCCTGTTCAAGGCTTAATACTCTCTTTGGTGTTAAACGTAAGGCTTCATCAGAACCGGAAGCACGAGTGTTGGTAAGCTGCTTTTTCTTGCACACATTTACTTCAATGTCCTCAGCTTTTCCGTTTTGACCTATAACCATTCCACCATATACAGCTTCGCCTGGTCCGATAAATAACTGACCGCGCTCTTGGGCATTGTAAAGACCATAAGTTATGGCTTCACCAGCTTCGTAAGCTATTAAAGAGCCTTGTTTTCTATATTGTAAATCACCCTTGTATTCTTCATAGCCATCAAAAATAGTGTTAAGAATACCATTTCCTTTAGTATCTGTCATAAATTCTCCACGATATCCGATAAGACCGCGGGAAGGTATTGAAAATACAAGACGTACATAGTTGCCACTAGTTGGTGTCATTCCCTGAAGTTCGCCCTTTCTGTTGCTTAGCTTTTGGATTACAGCTCCTGAAAATTCGTCAGGGACATCAATATAAGCTAATTCCATTGGTTCAAGTTTTTTACCTCTTTCGTTGTATTTGTAAAGAACCTCGGCCTTGCTTACGGCAAATTCAAAACCTTCACGACGCATATTTTCAATGAGAACTGAAAGGTGGAGCTCACCACGTCCGGATACCTTAAAACTTTCAGTTGTATCAGTTTCTTCAACACGAAGGCTTACGTCAGTATGAAGCTCTCTAAAGAGACGGTCGCGTAAATGTCTTGAAGTGACATACTTTCCTTCCTTGCCTGCAAGTGGGCTGTCATTTACAATGAAATTCATTGCAATAGTTGGCTCAGATATTTTTTGGAAAGGAATAGGCTGTGGATTTTCAGGAGAGCATAAGGTATCACCAATGTTAATGTCAGTGATGCCGGAAATAGCAACGATAGAGCCTATGTTAGCTTCATTAACCTCAACCTTGTTAAGTCCGTCAAATTCATAAAGCTTACCAATCTTAACCTTTTTGCATTTGCTTTCATCATGAGCATTTACAATAACAACATCCTGATTGAGGCGGAGTACACCGTTATCAACCTTACCAACGCCAATACGACCAACATATTCATTGTAGTCTATAGTGCTGATAAGAAGCTGAGTTCCAGCCTCAGGGTCACCTTCTGGTGCCGGAATATAATCTAAAATAGTTTCAAATAAAGGAGCCATATCCTTTTCTTCATCTTCTAGAGCAAGCTTTGCAAAACCTTGTTTTGCAGATGCAAATATAAATGGGCAGTCAAGCTGTTCTTCAGATGCATCTAAATCTATAAATAATTCAAGAATTTCATCTATAACTTCATTAGGTCGTGCTTCGGGACGGTCTATCTTGTTGATGCACACAACTACAGGTAAATCAAGCTCTAAGGCTTTTCGAAGAACAAATTTTGTCTGTGGCATTGCGCCTTCATAAGCATCAACTACTAAGATAACACCATTAACCATCTTAAGTACACGTTCAACCTCGCCACCAAAATCAGCATGGCCTGGGGTATCGATAATATTAATCTTAGTGTTTTTATAAGTAACTGCAGTATTTTTAGCAAGTATTGTTATGCCTCTTTCCTTTTCGATGTCGTTAGAGTCCATAACTCTTTCTGCTACTTCCTGATTCTGTCTAAATACACCGCTTTGACGAAGTAACTGGTCAACTAAAGTAGTTTTACCGTGGTCAACGTGAGCGATAATAGCTATATTTCTTATGTCTGTACGAGTAGTTTGCATAAATAAAAATCCTTTCATAATATGAAAATATACTAACAACTGTATTAGTGTATCACATTTTAAAAAGATTACAAGTATTTTTGAAAAAACAGGTATATTTTTACAAGAACTTGAATACATATATATAGTCAAGAAAAAAATACACTTTTTGAAGGGAGAAATACTGTTATGGTAGATAAGGTTATTGAGAACAACAGAGTAAATATTATGGGGGAGGTAGTTTCAGACTTTGTGTATAGTCACGAAGTGTTTTCGGAAGGTTTCTACGTTGTTAATGTAGCAGTTAACAGACTTAGTAACAGTGTGGATATAATTCCACTTATGGTTTCTGAAAGACTTATTGATGTGACAAAGGATTACAGGGGTCAGATTATCGAAGTGGTAGGACAGTTCAGGTCTTACAATCGTCACGAGGAAACAAAAAATCGACTAATGCTTTCGATTTTTGTTCGTGAAATTGAATTCGCAGATGAATTAAAGGAGCAGTCAAAGACAAATCAGATTTATCTTGACGGCTACATTTGCAAGCCAGCAATCTATAGAAAGACACCGCTGGGCAGAGAGATTGCAGATCTTTTAATCGCAGTTAACCGCCCATATGGTAAATCCGACTATATTCCTTGCATTGCATGGGGAAGAAATGCAAGATTTGCGGCTAATTTTGAAGTTGGTACTCATATTGAGCTTACAGGAAGAGTTCAAAGTAGGGAATACACAAAGCACATTAATGAGGATGAATGTGAAAAGCGTATTGCTTATGAAGTTTCAGTGAGCAAAATAGATGTAATAGAAGATTAATTAATATGTAGAATAAGCCTTTGTTTCGTGTTATAATAATAAAAATGCGAAATGGAGGCTTTTTAATGAGTAAACTTATATACAAAAATCCTATTTTACACTTAGATTACAGTGATCCGGATGCCATAAGAGTAGGGGATGACTTTTTTATGGTGGCTTCAAGCTTTAATCACGTTCCGGGACTTCCAGTGCTACATTCTAAAAATCTTGTAGAATGGGAGCTTGTTAATTATGTATTTGAAAATGTGCCCTTTGAAAGATTTGTTGACGTACAGCACGGTCACGGTGCATGGGCACCTAGCATACGCTATCACGAAGGCATTTATTATTGTATAATACCATTTCCTGATGAAGGTATATATGTAAGCTCTACAACGGACCCATTTGGTAAATGGAGCGATTTGTGGTGCCTTATTGAAGGTAAGGGTATTATAGACCCATGTCCAATCTGGACAGATGATGGCAAATGTTATGTAGCAACAGGCTATGCAAAATCACGCTGCGGCTTTAACAGTGTAATTGGACTTTATGAAGTAAGTCCGGACTTAAAGACTCAGCTTAGCGATTATACAATTGTTTATGATGGTCACGACAACGATCCGACTATAGAAGGTCCTAAGTTTAATGTGCGTAACGGATATTATTATATAATGGCTCCGGCAGGAAGCGTAAAAACAGGCTGGCAGGTATGTCTTAGAAGTAAGAATATTTATGGCCCTTATGAAAGAAAGGTAGTACTTTTCCAAAGCGATACACAGATAAATGGACCTCATCAGGGCGCGCTTATTGATATAGACGATAATGACAACTGGGCATTTATACATTTCCAAGATAAGAAATGCTACGGAAGAGTAGTACATTTACAACCGGTTACATGGGTTAATGACTGGCCTATATGCGGAGAATGTAGAGATGAACTTTTGGCAGGAACACCTGTAATGACAGGCCAATATCCACTTGATATAAAGACTGATTATTATCTTCCTACCTGTGATGATTTTATGGGCGACAAGCTTTCTTTAATATGGCAGACCCCTGCCAATAAAAAGGAAGGCTGGTACGAGCTTGAGGGCGGTCTTAAACTTAACTGCTATTATCACAATGATGAGGCTTACAACGCCCTAAACCTTACACCAAATATATTTATGCAAAAGCTTGCCTTTCTTTCTTTTGATGCAAAGGTAAATGTTAAGCTTAATCTTCAAAATGAAGGTGACGAGGTTGGACTTTGCTTAATGGGCAAGGATTATGCCTATGTGTGCGTAAGACGAGAAAATGGAGAAAATGTTCTTTATTTTGCAGACGGACATTTTGGTATCCCTAATGACACATATTTAAAATCAAAGGTATTAAAGGATGATGAAGTTATTCTTAACCTAAGATATGATGAGCCAAATGTGGTTAAATTTGGATATGATGAGAAAATCTGTAGCAATAACTACTATGTATCGCCAGGCAGATGGATAGGCTCTAAAGTGGGTATTTATGCAAAGGGCAGGGCTTTAAGTGCAGGTAGTGCTGTGTTTAGTGGATTTGAGATGAAGTAGAAAATATATTTAACAAAAGCAACGTGTAATGGGTTGTTTTTGTTTTGTCAAGCAAAATTTTTTAAAAAATTTTACCGTTTATGTCATATATTGACCACCCATGCAAAAAGTATTGAAATTTTTGCAAAAAGTGGTATAAAAAAGTAAGGATAAAACCTTAAATATATCAAAACAGAAGGGCGTTACATATGAAGAAACACAGAGAGTAAATATGTGGAATGTGTTTTTAGGAGTAGATTTTGAAAAGCAAAATTTGACTTTGACAGGTGATTCACCTATGGTAGAAAAAATGATGAATCATCAAGAGGATGGATTAGGTGATTAAATAGATGCGAAAGTTTGCAGAGGGTACCTAATATACCTAAAAGCGTAGTTGAAATGTACAAAACTTTTGGAGACTGTACAAAACTAAGTGGAAATATTGTTATAGATGCAAATCCCAAACAGTATACACAGTGTTTTGAAGGGGTAAACTTTGAAACACAAGGTATTACTTTGTCTGGTTCATCAGCTGTGTTGGAAGAAATAAAAAGCACTGGTAAAATGTAATAATATAACCAACACATACAATTTAATTGGTGAAAGTTATTGACAATAGATATATAATATAATATAATTATTAATACAATTTGATAATGAGGGGGCAAACTTATAGTGATATAAGGACGCAAAGCTAGAAGTCTTATACAAATTAAAGATAGTTCGGTTGCAATGATTAGGTGTCATTGCAACTTTTTTTATTATGATATAGAACATTATTATAATTTGATGATGTTTTTATATAAAGCTGGGTTCTGATAATATTTGCGCAAACCATCAGAACCCAAAATCAAAGCACTTATGAAAAAGTACCTAGGTTAAGTATATCGCTTTTTCATAAGAATGTAAAGAAAAATAAGTATGAAAAGGAGATTAAAAAATTATGAAACAATTAAAAAAGATAGCAGCATTTTTGCTGGTATTTTCATTAGTGTTGTCCACAAATTTGTATGAAAAAAAGGAAGAAGTAAAGGCTGCAACGAAAGATATTTCGGGATTTAAAGTGGATACATCGGTGTATTGTTATACCGAAGGAGAAAGAATAGAAGTATCTGTAAGACAAGAACTACCAGAATGGGAAATGGGATGGTGTGGTGTGTTTTGGAATACAAAACGTTGTGGAGTAAGTGAAGGTGATGAAATTGCAAAAGTGGCAATTCAACCATATTATTTAACATCACAAAATGCTATTGCTGGAGCATATTATCAAGCTCTATTACTTAGATATGATACATATAATAATACATTAGAAAATAATTTTATTTCATATCCGCAATTTATTGATATAAAAGTAGAAAATACATATCTAGATTTGATGAGAGATTTGAAAATTGAACCAGAAGTTAGTGCGCCAGATATGACATATACTTTAAATGGGATTAATGCCAATGTTAATACAAGTTTAAATTCTAATAAACAATGGTCACTTGGTGGCGGAGCAACTTTAGGTGTGACAGCAACAAAGAGTTGGAATGTTAAAGCACTATCAATATCTACAAGAAGACATGATAATTCAAAAGCTGTATGGGAATATGACTATATTACAAGTACATCTAATAAAGAGTTTAATAAATTCTGTTATTCGGATAATACTCAATATGGAATTTTAAGTTGGAAGACTAAAGATGATACATATGTAATGAATACACTGAATATAGTGGCGAATGTTTATTATGGTATTTGTAAAAAA
>JAZQMK010000067.1:0-21035 GCA_045543455.1 Lachnospiraceae bacterium | reverse complement strand
TACTTATGTTGTAACACTACCTACCAATAGTGAAAATTTATTGGATGTGTATTCATCAAAAGTATTCCTTACTCCATATTATAAAGAAAATAATTTGCATGTTGTAGGCGTAGCAGTAGGATATGATGAGGCACTAAATGTTGTACGTGACATAGTAGATGAGGTGTACACAAAAACAGGTGCTTTTAAGGTGGCTGAATATCTAAAACATTAGATTGGATTTGGTAATTATGATACAAGTTATATTAACTATTTTAAAAATACTTGGGATAATAATTTTATCCCTGCTTGGTATTATAATTGCGTTGCTGCTTCTTGTATTATTTGTACCTATACGGTATAATATAAAAGGAACGGTCGATTCAGATTATAATATTAAAGCAAAGGTCACATGGCTGCTTTCCATAGTTTATATTGGAATTAATATGAATAAGGAAGGTGGCATGAATAAAACAATCAGAATCTTTGGTATTCCTTTAAAGGGCGGTAAAGGCGGTAAAAAAGCCAAAAAAACCAAGAAGGATAAAAAAGGAAAAAAGGTATCAGTTGACAATACCGAAGAACAACCACAGGTACAGATAGAAAGTGCAGATGCTTTGACAGATGATAGTACCAATGTTAATTCAGTAGTATCAGATACAACTGTAGAAACAAAGGAAGATATATTAACTGATAAAGAAGAAGCAACGGCTGACGAATCAGATGATACTGTAGATACTAAGAAGGCCAAGAAGAAAAAGGCTAAAAAAGATAAAAAGGAAAAGAAAAGCTTAAAGACGAAGCTTAAAGAGTTTAAAGATAAGTGTATAAAGATTAAACAAAAGTTACAAAAGCTTTGTTCTGATGCTAAATATTGGATTGAATTTATTAATGAAGAGTCAACAAAAAGATGCTTAACTATGTTATTAGGTCAGATAAAGGATTTATTGCTTAAAATCATTCCTAAAAAGCATAAGATTTATTTGAAATACGGTAGTGGTGATCCGGCTAGTACCGGTAAAATAACAGGATATGCAGCTGTAGCTCAAACAATGTTTAATCTCAATCTTACATTTGAACCTGATTTTGATAATAAGGTTATTGAAAGTAAATTTTATTTTAAAGGACATTTAAGGATAATATCATTGCTAATTATTGCAATTAAGATATATAAAAACAAAGATTTCAGAGTAGTACTTAATACTTTGACAAAATAGGAGGAATTAATCATGGCAGACACAACAAAATTTAATGCAACAGTTGAATCTTTATTTAAAGGTATGGATTCATTTATTTCGGCAAAGACAGTAGTAGGAGATGCAGTTAATATTAACGATACTATTATTTTGCCATTAGTTGATGTATCATTTGGTGTAGCAGCAGGTGCTAATCAAGGTGAAAAAAAGAATGGAGCAGCAGGCGGTATGGGTGGAAAGATGTCACCAAGTGCGGTACTTGTTATTCAAAATGGTCAGACTAAGTTAGTAAATGTTAAGAATCAGGATACTGTTACAAAGGTACTTGATATGGTTCCAGATATTGTTGATAAGATTACTGGTAAGACAAAACCGGTTGTAACAGATGAAGAAATTGATAATGCTATTGAAGAAGTAAAAGAAAATTCAGAAAACTAGTCAAAATCCGTAACGACCTGCATATTTATAGAATAAGTAGCTTAGATAAGAGTGATGAGAGTGAGAAGAATATGCGGTCTGGTATTGTTTTCCATGGCTATAGGGATGACTATTTCCATGTTTGTAAGCAGTACAGTGTTTTTGGTTTTTACAATTATATTTTTACTTATTATAGGATATAATATGTTTTGCGATTAAGGACAGCCCGATTATTTCGGGCTGTTTTTGTAGTAGGAAACGCAGTTGGCTATAACACAAAAAAAAGAGTCTGTATAAACAGACTCATAAGTAAATAATAAAATTATGCTCTTTCTACTAATCCTGATCTTAAGCAAGAAGTACATACATACATCTTCTTAGCTCCACCGTTAACCTTTACTTTAACAGACTTAACATTAGCACTCCACATTTTGTTAGATCTTCTATGAGAATGACTCACTGCATTACCGAAGTGAGCACCTTTTTGACATACTGCACATTTAGCCATTGTAGCACCTCCTTAATGGTATTAGGTTATTGCTTAACCCACAACATTTGTTATTGTATCAGAAATGAAAAGAATATGCAAGTAAATTCTTTACTATTTTTAAAAGTTTTTTTGAAAATAATAAAAAAACACAAAAAGGCATTCCCTTTTTTGAAGAAAGATAGTATAATAGTTTGGATAATATATATTTTACGATAGTATATAGGAGGTAATTTATATGAAAGGACACTTAGTTAACAAGTACGGCGAAGTAGTCATAGATTTAGAAGTAATTAAGAAATATGCTGGCTCAACGGCAGTAGAATGTTTTGGTATTGTCGGTATGGCAGCTATAAGTATGAAAGACGGTTTAGTTAAACTATTAAAAGGTGACAGTCTTACAAGAGGTATTTCTGTTACAGTTGATGAAGAAAATAAGTTATGTATAGATTTTCATGTTATAGTAGCATATGGCATAAGTATTAATACAGTAGCTGAGAATTTAATGGAGAATGTAAAATATAAAGTAGAAGAATTTACAGGTCTTCAGATAGATAAGATTAATATGTATGTTGATGGCGTAAGAGTCATTGACTAATTTAAGGAGGACTAATTGTGGCAGTTTATACAATAGACGCAAAAGCATTTCAGAAAATGTTTCTTGCCGGTGCAAAGAATCTTGAAGTAAAGAAAGAGTGGATTAATGATCTTAATGTGTTCCCAGTTCCTGATGGTGATACAGGTACTAATATGACATTAACCATAATGTCTGCAGCAAAAGAAGTTGTAGCAATTACAAATCCTACATTAGAGAGCCTTGCGAAAGCAATTTCAAGTGGTTCTTTAAGAGGTGCGAGGGGTAATTCGGGTGTAATCTTATCACAATTATTTAGAGGTTTCACAAAAGAGATTAGAGAAGTTGAACAGATAGATGCAACAATATTTGCTAATGCTTTAGAACGAGGCGTTGAGACAGCTTATAAGGCAGTTATGAAGCCAAAGGAAGGTACTATCCTTACAGTGGCAAAAGGCGCAGCGGAAAAGGCAACTGAGATGGCTAAAAAAGAAACTGATATGGAGATAGTTTTAGCCGCAGTTATTGAGCATGCCGATTATGTTTTATCGAAGACTCCAGATATGCTTCCTGTATTAAAACAGGCTGGTGTTGTAGATTCCGGCGGACAGGGATTCTTAGAGGTATTAAGAGGCTTTTATGATTCTTTAATGGGCAAGGAGATTGATTTTGATTTTGAAGTTCCTGCTACTAACAAAGCTAATGTTTCAAACGGAGCATCTAATCTTGAAGATGTAGATATTAAATTTGGATATTGTACAGAATTTATCATAATGCTTGAAAAAGCATTTACACAAAAAGATGAATTAGCATTTAAGGCATACCTTGAATCTATTGGTGATTCAATTGTTTGTGTTGCTGATGATGATATTGTTAAGATACATGTTCATACTAATGATCCTGGTCTTGCAATCCAAAAGGCATTAACATATGGTCAGCTTACACGTATGAAGATTGATAATATGCGCGAAGAACATCAAGAAAGACTTGTTAAGGAATCAGAAGTAAAGCAGGCACAGGAAGCGGCAAAGGTTGAAGTGCCTAGAAAACCGGTAGGTTTTATTGGTGTATGTGCAGGCGAAGGTCTTGCAGAGATATTTAAAGGTTTAGGTGCTGATTATGTAATTGAAGGCGGACAGACAATGAATCCTAGTACAGAAGATGTACTTAATGCTGCAGATAATGTTAATGCAGATGTTATTTATATTTTACCAAATAATTCCAATATTATACTTGCAGCAGAACAGGCTTCTAAGATATGTAAGGAAAAGCAGTTAGTTGTTGTTCCGTCTAAGACAGTTCCACAGGGAATTGCGGCATTAATCAGATACCAGGAAGGTTCTTCAATAGAAGAAAATCTTGAAAATATGTCAGATGCAATGAAGGCAGTTAAAACAGGCTCTGTAACATATGCAGTAAGAGATACTGTTATAGATGACAAAGAGATTAAAGAAGGCGATATAATGGGTATTGGTGACAAGACTATTATGTCAGTATTTAGAGATGTTGAAGAAACAACAATTGATTTGATTTCACAGCTTGCTGATGAGGATTCTGAATTAATCAGTATTTATTATGGTACTGAGATTGATGAAGCTAGCGCAGAAGCATTAGCAGATAAGGTTTCACAATTATATCCGGATGCTGAGGTTGAAATGTATAATGGCGGTCAGCCTGTATACTACTATTTGTTATCTGTTGAATAGTTAAATATAAGACTTCCGTTGGTTAAGATTCAATGGAAGTCTTTTTGTAATACTGAAACGATAAATTAAAAACTCGTGGGAGACATTAGTTTATGGATATTGGACAATTAAAAGGCGTGGGAGATAAGACAAAAGCCTTACTTAATAAACTTGATATTTATACGGTAAATGACCTTATTAGTTATTATCCTAGAAGTTATGACCGCTTTTTAGTACCGGTATCTATAAAAGATGCTATTATTAAAAAGGGTGTTGTGGCAATTGAAGGAATTGTTATTAAGAATCCTGAAATTGTAAATCTGCGTTCTATGAGTATGATAAGTTTATTTATCAAAGATGAATTTGACGACACAATTAAGCTGGTATGGTATCGTGCACCTTATATTAAAAATTTGTTTAGAAAAGGTGACAGATATGTTTTTAGAGGTGTAATTAATTGCGTTCGCAATCAATATATTTTGGAGCATCCGACACATTTTACAAAGGAAGAATATATATCAAAGACTGATAATTTATGGCCTATATATTCACTTACCAAGGGTGTTACTAATAATCTTATTTCAAAGCTTGTAAAACAGGCTTTTTCCTGTGCTTTAATTGAGGATAAACTTGATGAAAATATAATAAATGAATATGAACTTATGCCTTTAAAGGATGCAATGTATTATATGCATTTTCCACAAAATACCAATGAGTTTTTACATGCAAGAAAGAGAATAGTTTTTGATGAATTTTATAATTATCTTTACAAGATAAGAAGTGTTAAGAAGAAAAAATTAAGGCATAAAAATCAATACTTAATAGGTATGAATCCTGAATGTGAGCGCTTTATTGAAAAGCTTCCTTATAAGCTTACTGATGATCAGTTAAAGGTTATTGAAGAGATGAATCGGGATATGTCAGGGGCAACTGTAATGAATAGACTGATACAAGGTGATGTTGGCTCTGGTAAGACTATTGTTGCTTTAATAGCCATGCTTAACACATATTTTTCGGGATATCAGTCAGCTATTATGGCACCGACTGAAGTTTTGGCAAAGCAACATTATGAAACCTTTTGTCAATTATTAAAGGAATATGATTGTAGGATTTTATTGCTTACAGGCTCTATGACAGCGAAAGAAAAACGATTAGCCTATGAAAAAATTGCTAATAATGAAGCCGATATAATAATTGGAACTCATGCTATATTTCAGGATAAGGTTGAATATGCAAATTTAGCTCTTGTTATAACCGATGAACAGCATAGATTTGGGGTAAGACAAAGAGATGCATTAGCAGATAAAGGGTATGACGTACATGTTATAGTTATGAGTGCAACACCTATTCCAAGAACCTTAGCACAGATTCTTTATTGTGACTTGGATATTTCCGTTATTGGAACCGTGCCTAAAAACAGACTTCCAATTAAAAATTGTGTAGTAGACACATCTTATAGAGCTAAGGCATACAGGTTTATAAATGATGAAATAAAAAAGGGCAGACAAGCTTATATAATTTGTCCATTAGCTACATCAAGTGAAAATTATGAAGGTGAAAATGTTGTTGATTATTCCCAAAATATCAGAGATGAATTTCCAACAGATGTTGTAATTGAATATCTTCATGGTAAAATGAAAGCAGATGAGAAAAATGCCATAATGGAACGTTTCGCAGATGGAAAAATTGATATTTTGGTATCTACTACTGTAATAGAGGTTGGTGTAAATGTACCAAATTCTACTGTTATGATGGTAGAAAATGCACAGCGTTTCGGACTTGCAGCCTTGCATCAGCTTAGGGGAAGAGTTGGAAGAGGAAGTGAACAATCCTATTGTATATTTGTTTCTTCTGACGATAAACCTCATACAAAAGAACGATTAGAGATTTTAAATAAGTCTAATGACGGTTTTTACATAGCCAATAAAGATATGGAAATACGTGGTCCCGGAGACATATTTGGTATACGTCAAAGTGGTGAAATTATGTTTAAAATAGCAGATATATATAACGATGCCGCTATATTAAAAATGGCCAATGAAGCAGTAGACAGAATGGAGAATATATGAGAGTAATTTCAGGTAAAGCAAGAAGAATTAATTTAAAAACGCCTGTAGGTTTAGATACAAGACCTACAACAGACAGAATAAAAGAAACTCTTTTTAATATGATTAATCAGGATATGTATGATTGCGTTTTTGTAGACTTATTTTCAGGAAGTGGGGCAATTGGTATAGAATCTTTAAGTCGTGGTGCGGCATATGCTTATTTTATTGATAATAATAAAAATGCCATTGCCTGTATAAAAGATAATTTAAAGGCGACAAAGCTTGAAAATGAAGCTTTAGTAATACAGGCAGATGTGATAAATTCGCTTAACAGAATTGACAAAACTCCGGATTATATATTTATGGATCCGCCATATAATACAGAACTTGAAAGGTCAGTGCTTATAAAGCTTGATCAATTAAATATAATTTCTAAAGAAACTGTAATAATTATTGAAGCTTCTTTGCAAACAACATTTGATTATTTGGAAGAAATAGGGTATTATATAATAAGAGAAAAAATTTATAAAACCAATAAACATATTTTTGTTAAAAAAATATGTGAATAGGGAGGAAAAGAATGAAAATTGCAGTATATCCGGGTAGCTTTGATCCGGTAACCTTAGGTCATTTAGATATTATTGAGAGAGCTTCAAAGATGGTAGATAAACTTATTGTTGGTGTTCTTAATAATAATGTAAAAAAACCATTGTTTTCAGTAGAAGACCGTGTTAATATGTTAAAAGAGGTAACAAGTCACCTTGATAATGTGGAGATTGAAGCATTTTCAGGATTGTTAATAGATTTTGTTAAGAAAAAGGATGCAGATGTTGTTGTAAGAGGCTTACGAGCTATTACAGATTTTGAATATGAATTGCAGATGGCTCAGACCAATCGTACAATGGATCCAGAGATTGATACAATTTTTTTGATAACAAGTTTGCAATATGCATATTTAAGTTCAAGCACAGTAAAAGAGGTTGCTAAATTTGGCGGCACTTTAACAAAATTTTTACCACCAACGGTAATACCTAAAGTACAACAAAAATATAAAGATATAGGAGAAGAGTAAGTATGAGCAGAATTGAACAAATTATTACGGAGATGGAAGAGTACATTGATTCATGTAAATATCAGACATTGTCAAGCACTAAGATTATTGTTACTAAAACTGATTTAGAAGATTTTCTTAGAGAATTACGTGCTAAGATTCCTGAGGAAGTAACAAAATACAAAAAAATGCTCAGCAACCAGGAACGTATCATTAACAATGCTAACGAAGAAGCAAATGCAATTATTAATAAAGCACAAATTTATACTCAGGAATTAGTAAGCGAGCATGAGATTATGCAAAAAGCATATCAGGAAGCTAATGCAGTAGTTAAAGATGCTACACTTCGTGCACAAGAGATACTTGACCATGCAACCTTAGATGCCAATGCAATTCGTGAAGGCGCAATTAATTATACTGATGATATGCTTGCAAATCTTCAGATGATTGTTGAACATTCAATCGACACAAACAAAGCTAAATACGAATCATTATTAAGTTCATTAAATAAAGATCTCGAAATCATTGTTAACAACAGAATGGAACTTAATCCAAGCATTGAGGACGAGCTTTCAATGCCAAGTATGGAACATGGTATTCCAGAAGAATTAGAAGACTAATATATTAATACATATATTGTAGAAGATGTTAAAGCTGTAAGTAATGCCAGTACGATTTTGCAATATATGTATTTCTTTATGGATAAATCCGTATTTAAGAATATACATTGTGTCTGAGCAATACAAGATAAACCACCAAATGCAGTAAATGAAGCAGCCATAACGAATCTTTGCATTTCTGACAAGGTGCTGTTGGCTATAAATTTTATACCGTTAGTGATTTCAAAGCTTGAGATAATACAGGACTTTAAAAGGACAGATGATATAGGTAAAGCTTTGATGGCATATGCAAATATGGAAAATATTATGATGTATCCGCCAAGTTTGATGGTTGTCATAGAAGCATTATATATTGCATTGTCAATTATTTTAAATATTGACAGGTCGTTATCTGAAGGAGCAGTAGTATTCAAGGCATTAACAGTATAGAATTTATTTGCTATAAAATATAAGAATATTATCGGTAAATAAAGCGAAACTAGTATTGGAAATGTCATTTTATGATTATTAAGGCAGTGGTTGGCAATATATGCTACAACAAAGCCTGGACTGGCCATATTAAATAAACAGGCTAAAATATGTGCAGAATTAAGGTTTATTAATTTGTTTTCATATAATTTTACGGCAATTATTGCACCCATAGGATATCCGCACATGGTACCAATCAAAGCACCGTAAAGCTGTGGTTTATTGCCTATATCGCTGCTTGCAACTAATACATTTGATATAATCATAAATGGCATAAGTGTAGGTATTATTATATTAAACCATAATGTAAGACCTTCGTAACCACCGACTGCACATAGGGAAGGATTTAATACTAAAATAAATAAAATAATAACAATAATATATTTGACTTTCATAATTCACACATAAAATACTTTTAAAACAGTATATTATGATATAGTGATATTATGTCAAAAATGGAGGAAAACAATGACAGTTTATGATTTAGAGCCTAAAAATGTCTTTTCATATTTTGCAAAATTATCAGAAATACCACATGCTTCAGGTAATATGAAAGCGATTAGCGATTACTGTGTGGAATTTGCTAAAGAGCATAAGCTCTCTTACATTCAGGATGAACATTATAATGTTATAATAAAAAAGCCTGCTTCAAAGGGTTACGAAAATGCAACTCCTGTTATTATACAGGGACATTTAGATATGGTTGCTGAGAAAATATTAGGTTCAGACTTTGATTTTTCTAAGGATGGCCTTAAACTTATGGTTGATAATGATATGCTGTATGCTAAAGATACTACTCTTGGTGGCGATGATGGAATTGCCATAGCATATGCTTTAGCAGTATTAGCTGATGAAAATTTAAAGCATCCGCCAATAGAAGCAGTATTTACAATAGACGAAGAGATAGGTCTTATAGGCGCAAATTTATTAGATACAAAATCTCTACAGGGTAAATATCTTCTTAACATTGATTCAGAGGAAGAAGGCGTACTTTTAACAAGCTGTGCAGGAGGTATTTCGGTAGCCACTGACATTAAATATGAAACTAGTACTAAATCAGGTGTTGCTGCAGAACTTACAATATCTGGTCTTTTAGGTGGACATTCAGGTGTTGAAATCCATAAAAATCGAGCTAACGCCAATAAGATTTTAGGCGATATTTTGCTTAATATAAAAGATTATTCCGCTGTAAGTTATATGGAAGGCGGAAAAAAAGACAATGCCATTACAAGGGAAGCCTTTGCAAAATTGATAGTTAATCAGGCTGATGTAGAAAAAGTAAAAGATATTATAAATGCTCTTGAAACTAAATATATTGATGCTTATAAGGGTATTGAAGAAAATATTAAATTTGATTTTAAAGTATACGAAAATGCTACTGAAAATGTAATCAATATTGATAATTTAATAGATGTTGCCGGTCTTATGTTCAATTCAAAGAATGGCGTTATTGCTATGAGTAAGGATGTTGAAAATTTAGTAGAAACATCTATGAACTTAGGTATTCTTGAGCAAAAAGAAGAATGTATACATCTTGTGTTTTCACTTAGAAGCTCAATAGAGGCTGATAAATATGCACTTTTAGAAGAACTTACTCAGTTAGCCAAGTCTTATAATGCTACTGTTAACAGCTATGGTGCATATCCAGGATGGGCATTTAACAGTCAGTCTAAATTAAGACCTGTTATGGAAAATGTATATAAAAAGCTTTACAATAAGGATATTAAAATTGATGCAGTTCATGCCGGTTTAGAATGTGGTATTTTTGTAAGTAAAATTCCAGAGCTTGATGCAGTTTCCTTTGGACCGGATATATTTGATATTCATACACCGCAGGAAAGGCTTAGTATTTCATCAACTAAACGAACATACGAATATTTAACATCTGTTTTGGAAGCGTTAATTGACGCTTAAAAGACCACGTCTGCCATTAAGTCTGGTTCTGTTACTGCTTACAATGACAATAAATATAATGACATATTTTATGTTGGAAAAAGCAGTAAAAACTATGGCAGAGACAGATTTGAATATTGATAAGATACGTGTACTGGAATTTGATGAAACCAGTATTTTAAATGCAAAAACATTTGCAAAGGAAAATGATTATGACTTGTATGAAGTTATTACTTATGTAATGCTTAATAAGGATAGTGATATAAATAAAAAGGAATACTCTAGTTTTAAAAAGGGTATTAATTATGAAAATGCAACGCAGATTAAAGAAATTATTAATTTGTACAAAGGTATTTTTGAAGATTTAAAATATTTTCCTGTAGCAAAATCAAGTAATAAACGTACAGATTTCGTTGATTTTGAAAATAGCTGGCAGGATAAAAGAAATTATGGCGGCGAGCGTTTTCACGAAGGCACAGATATAATGCCTCGGGAAAATATTTCAGGGAAATATCCTGTAATAAGTATGTGCGATGGAGTAGTTGAAAATATTGGATGGTTGAAGCTTGGAGGATATCGAATAGGGATACGAAGCTTTAACGGATTATATATTTACTATGCTCATTTAGACAGTTATTCTAAGGAATATAAAGTAGGAGATACAGTAAAAGCCGGAGAACACATAGGTTTTATGGGCGATACAGGATATAGTGAGGTTGAAGGTACAAAAGGTAACTTTTTAGTGCATCTTCATTTAGGGATTTATACAGATTATCAAGGAAAAGAGATGAGTCTGAATCCATATTATATTTTGTTATATTTAAAGAAGAAATTACTGTATTATAATTATTAAATGTGTTATAATGTATAAGTAAAAATTTGTGTTTTGGAGGTTTGCAATGGAGATACAACTTTGGAAACAGATGCTAAGACCATATGAATTAGCAGTAGATGAATTAACAGTTAAATTTAATCATATTATAAAGGAATATCGTCAGGAAGGCTTGTATTCACCGATTGAACAGGTTGTAGGACGAGTTAAAAGTGTAACATCTATTCTTGAGAAGGCTCAAAAAAAGAATATCCCGATGGATGAGATAGAACAGCAGATTGAAGATATTGCCGGTATAAGAATTATTTGTCAGTTTGTTGAAGATATTTATACTGTGGCTGAGATTATTAAAAACCGCTCTGATATGGAAATTAAAAGCTATAAGGATTATATAGCTAATCAAAAACCTAGTGGCTACAGAAGCTATCACATTATCGTATATTATGATATTGAAACTGTTAACGGCAAGAAAAAGATACAGGTGGAATTCCAGATAAGAACACTTGCGATGAATTTCTGGGCTACGATAGAGCATTCCCTTCAATACAAATATCGTCATAATATTCCAAAGCATATTCGTGAAAAGCTTACATCTTCATCAAAGGCGATTCTTTTGTTGGATAATGAGATGAGTAGTGTACATAGGGAAATTATGGATGCACAGAACTCCTTTGTTGTTAAAGATAATATTATTAGCAGCATATTAAGTAATATCCAGAATCTGTATAAGATTGCCAATAAAAAAGAAGTTATTAAGATACAGAATGAATTTTACAGAATATATCAATTAGATGATCTTGCTCAGCTAGAGACCTTTAATAAGCAGTTAGATGTTATAGCAGAAGGTTACAGGGCACAGGGACTTTAATTTGGAGAAATATATGAATTTACCACAAAAATATAAAGATAATATGGCAGCTATATTATCAGAAGAAGAATTTGTACAATATATGGAGAGCTTTTCAAAGTCTTCCTATGTGGGATTACGTGTAAATACATTGAAGATCAGTTGTGAAGAATTTGAAAAAATATGTCCATTTTCAATTAAGAAAATTCCATGGATTGACAATGGTTATTATTATAATGAAGAAGATAAACCGGCAAAACATCCTTTTTATTTTGCCGGCTTATACTATATTCAGGAGCCTAGCGCAATGACGCCTGCTAACAGGTTTTTAGTTAATAAAGGCGATAAGGTATTGGATATGTGCGCAGCTCCCGGAGGTAAAACTACTGAGCTTGCTGCAAAATTGGATGGTACAGGTGTTTTATACACTAATGACATAAGTAACACCAGAGCCAAAGCATTGCTTAAAAATGTTGAATTAATGGGTATTGGCAATGCATATGTTTTAAGCGAGGACCCTAAAAAGCTTGTAGATTATTTTGAAAATTATTTTGATAAAATATTAGTTGATGCACCATGTTCTGGCGAAGGGATGTTTAGGAAGGATAACAGCCTTATTAAAGCATGGGAAGAAAATGGGCCTGATTATTATTCTAAGATACAAAAGGAACTGATTTTGTTAGCCTATGATATGTTAAAGCCAGGTGGCTTTATAATGTATTCAACCTGTACATTTTCACCACTGGAAAATGAAGATACCATTAAACATCTGATGGAGAATAGAGCAGGAGTTAAATTATGTCAGATTGATGGCTATGAAGGTTTTACAAAAGGTTTTAACGGGTTTGATAAGTGTGTTAGAATCTGGCCACATAAGATGGACGGTGAAGGTCACTTTTTGGCTCTTATAAAAAAGGATATTGAAGAAGAAACTAATACATATTCACAGGTTAAACCGTCTAAAGTTAAACATGATGATGAAATAATCAAATTTTTAAAGCTTATAAAGAAGGATATAGATTTAGATTCTATACAGTATATTGAAGATATGGTTCTTCTTTTACCAAAGGTTTCAAAGGATGTTAAAAAGCTTCGCAAATTAAGAAGTGGTTTGTTACTTGGAACATATGAAAAGAAGCGTTTTGAACCTTCACAGGCATTGGCAATGCACCTTAAAAAAAGTGAATTTGCAAATGTTTGTGATTTTGACTCCGAAGACGTAAGAGTTATCAAGTATTTAAAGGGTGAAACCATTGAAGCCGATGACTGTAAGGATGGATGGGTATTAGTATGTGTGTGTGGATATCCTTTAGGTTTTGCTAAAGCTAATAACGGCGTATTAAAGAATAAATACTATAAAGGTTGGAGATGGCAGTAATGTCTTTAATAAGATTGGATAAATTTCTCTGTGAAATGGGAATAGGAAGCAGAAGTGAAGTTAAAAAATATATCAAATCAAAAAAAATAAAAATAGATGATGTGATTGCCACTTCACCTGAGCAAAAGATTAATCCAAATGAAAATATAATCAAATATAATGAGTCAATTATTGAATATAAAGCTTTTGAATATTATATGCTTAATAAGCCTGCCGGTGTTGTTTCTGCTACTGAGGACAAATTTGATAAGACTGTAATTGAACTTATTGAAAGTAAAGTAAGAAAGGATTTGTTCCCTGTTGGCAGACTTGATAAGGACACAGAAGGCCTTCTTTTAATAACTAATGATGGCAAACTGGCACATGAGTTATTATCACCTAAAAAACATGTTGCTAAGACATATTTTGCAAAGGTTTTGGGGTTGATTACTAATGAACATATTGAAATGTTTAAAATAGGACTTGATATAGGTGAAGAAAAAAATACATTACCTGCAAGTCTTAAAGTATTGGTTAATGGAGAGATTTCTCATATAGAGCTTACAATTGTGGAAGGTAAATTTCATCAGGTAAAACGAATGTTTGAAGCCATAGGCTCTAAGGTTTTATATCTAAAGCGAATTTCAATGGGAAGTCTGATACTTGATGATTCATTAAATATTGGAGACTACAGACGTCTCACAGATGAAGAAATTATGAAATTAAAAGAAGGTGTTAAAGATGTTTAAGGATATTGAAGCAGTTATATTTGATTTGGATGGAACTCTGGTAGATTCTATGTGGGTTTGGGAACAAATTGATATACAATATTTAACAGAACGTAATTTAACTGCACCTAAGGACATAAAATCACAGATTGAAGGTATGAGTTTTCACGAAACAGCCATTTATTTTAAAAATCAGTTTAAGCTTAATGACAGTATTGAGAAGATTAAAGATACCTGGAATGAAATGGCTTTTAATAAATATAAATATGAAGTTCCGCTAAAAAAAGGTGCTGACAGCTTTTTAAAATATTTAAAGGACAACAATATTAAAATAGGCATTGCCACGTCAAACTGTCCGGAACTTGCCAATGAAGTATTAAACAGCCATAATATCAAGGAATATTTTGATTGTATTATTACCTGTGGTGAGGTAAATGTATCAAAGCCTGCACCAGATGTATATTTAGCCTGCGCTGACAGAATGGGCGTAAAATATGATAAATGTTTGGTTTTCGAAGATGTACCTAACGGAATACGTGGCGGTATTGCTGCTGGTATGAAAACCTGTAGTCTTGATGATGATTTTACAAAAGATGTGGTAGATGTAAAAAAATCACTGGCTGATTATTATATAAAGGACTATGAAGAACTGTTAAAAGGAAATTATGAGGTGTGTAATGCATAAAGATTTTTTACCTATAAGTAAAGAGGATATGAAAAAAAGAGGCTGGGAACAGTGCGATTTTGTATATGTAATAGGTGATGCTTATGTGGACCACAGTTCATTTGGTCCGGCTATTATATCCAGAGTGCTTGAAGCACATGGTTATAAAGTTGGAATCATTTCTCAGCCTGACTGGAAGAATAAAGAAAGCATTACTATACTGGGAAAACCACGTTTAGGTTTTTTAGTTTCAGCAGGAAATATGGATTCGATGGTTAATCATTATACTGTTTCAAAAAAGAAGAGACATAATGATGCTTATACACCGGGTGGAGCTAGTGGAAAGCGTCCAGATTATGCAACTATAGTATATTGTAATCTCATACGTCAGGCTTATAATAAAATACCTATTATTGTAGGTGGTATTGAAGCGAGTCTTAGAAGACTTGCCCACTATGATTACTGGTCTGATAAGGTTAAACGTTCTATTTTACTTGACTCATCAGCAAATATTATTTCATATGGCATGGGTGAAAAAAGTATAGTAGAAATTGCAGATGCTCTTAACAGTGGTATAGATATTAACCATATTACTTTTGTAAGAGGAACTGTTTACAAGACAAATACTTTAGAAAACTTGTATGATTATATCGTTTTAGAGGATTATGAAAATATAATTTCTGATAAAAAAGCGTATGCAAAGAGCTTTTATACCCAATATACCAATACGGATCCCTATGTTTCAAAAACATTAGTGGAACCGTATCCTAATAAAATGTATGTTGTTCAAAATCCACCACAATACCCTTTGACACAAATGGAGATGGATGATATTTATTCTTATCCATATATGAGAGATTATCACCCGTCTTATAAAGCTAAAGGTGGAGTGGCTGCTTTAAATGAAATAAAATACAGTATTACAAGTAATAGAGGATGTTTTGGTGCATGTAGCTTTTGTGCACTTACATTTCATCAGGGAAGAATTGTTCAGACGAGAAGTCATGAATCTATAATAAATGAAGCTATTGAATTTACTAAAGAAAAAGATTTTAAGGGAAATATTCATGATGTAGGAGGACCAACAGCAGATTTTAGACATCCTTCCTGCGATAAACAGCTTAAAAATGGTGTTTGTACTAATAGACAGTGTTTATTTCCAACGCCATGTAAGAATCTTAAGGCGGATCATAAAGATTATGTTGAATTATTAAAGAAGCTTCGCAAACTGCCAAAGGTAAAAAAAGTATTTGTGCGTTCGGGAATACGATTTGATTATGTAATGGCAGATAAGGATGACACATTTTTAAAGGAACTATGTGAGCATCATATAAGCGGACAATTAAGAGTTGCTCCTGAACATGTAAGTGATAATGTGTTAAAATATATGGGCAAGCCATCAAATAATGTTTATGAAAGCTTTTTAAAGAGATATAACAGAATCAACAGCAATTGCAATAAAGAGCAATATGTAGTGCCATATCTTATGTCATCACATCCAGGCTCGACACTAAAAGATGCAATAGAGCTTGCAGAATATATTAGGGATTTAGGCTATATGCCACAACAGGTACAAGATTTTTATCCTACACCTTCAACGATTTCTACCTGTATGTATTATACAGGCTATGATCCAAGGACTATGGAAAAGGTATATATACCTAAAAATGCAAAAGAAAAGGCAATGCAGCGAGCATTGATTCAATATAAAGATCCTGCTAATTATGATTTAGTAAGGGAAGCGTTAATTATTAGCAAAAGGCAGGATTTAATAGGGTTTGACAAGAAATGTCTTATACCACCAAGAAAGATAATAAGGAGAGATAGAGTATGAAAATAGCCATTGTAACCGGAGCGTCTTCCGGATTAGGAAAAGAATTTGTTATGCAGATAGCAGAAAAATATTCAAAATTAGATGAAATATGGGTTATATCAAGAAGAAAGGAAAAACTTACAGAATTGGCATTAAGTGTTACGGCACCCTTAAGATGTTTTGCCCTTGACTTATCCTGTGACAGTGCATATGAACAGTTTGCAAGTGAGTTAGAAGCTAAAAGCCCGGATGTAAAAATTCTTGTAAATAGCGCAGGCTATGGTAAAAATGGTGAATTTGCTTTAGGCAATTTTGAAGATCAGATTGGTATGGTAGACCTTAACTGTAAAGGTCTTACAGCCATAACACATTTAGTTTTGCCTTATATGTCAAAGAAAAGCAGAATAATTAACATTGCTTCAGCAGCGGCATTCTTACCACAACCGGATTTTGCAGTTTATGCGGCAACTAAGTCATATGTATTAAGCTTTAGCAGGGCTATATCAAGAGAACTTGAAAAGCGTGGAATAACAGTTACTACAGTGTGTCCAGGTCCTGTAAATACACCATTTTTCGAGGTAGCTAACAATACAAATAAAATTCCATTTTATAAAAAGTTTGCTATGGCAGACCCTAAGAAGGTTGTTCAAAAAGCAATTAAGGATTCTGCATTGTTAGATGAAATGTCTGTATATGGCGCAAAAATAAAGGCGTTGAGATTTTTCGCAAAGGTATTACCACACAGATTTATTTTATCGTTGTTAACAAAAAATAAGGAGTAAGTATGAAAAGAGTACTTAAAGGAAATGTAGGATATATAAACTACAAAAAAAGAAAACAATTAATTTATTCATTATTAGGAATCATTGTAATTGTTGCAATTGTATTAATAGGCATAAAAATAAATGGTAACCGTAATAATGTATTTACTGTAATAGCGGCGGTTACTGCAATTCCTACAGGTAAAGCTTTAGTAGGATTATTTATGTTTATCAGATACCGCTCCGTTAATAAGGATACCGTAAAAAAAGTGGAAGCTATGGCAAAGGGTTTGCTACCAATATATGATTTACTTCTTTCAACTAAAGAAAAAACATTTCATGGTGATTATGCCCTTGTTGCGCTTAATAATATAATTATATTTACAGATAGTAAGGTTACGGATTTTTCAAAATATGAAAAGGAAATAGAAAAATTTCTTAAGGTTGAAGATATAAAGGTCAAGGTTCAATTTTTTACAGATGAAAAGCTTTTTTCTAAAAGAGCAGACAGCTTAAATAATAATCTTTCCTTAAGTGTTGAAGACAAAGAGCAATTAATAACAATAGCTAACAAATTACTTATTTTAAACATATAGAGAGATATAATTATGAGAGAATTAATAATAGGTACTAATGAATCAGGTCAGCGCCTTGATAAATATCTTGCAAAATATATGGATTTGGCACCAAAAAGCTTTTTCTACAAAATGTTACGCAAGAAAAATATCGTTTTAAATGGCAAAAAAGCTGAAGGCAACGAAAAACTTAATATTAATGATAGTGTAAAGTTGTTTCTTGCTGAGGAAACTATTGATGGATTTAGAAGCAAAAAAGAGAATACAAACCTTACAGTACCTAAAATTAAGCTAGATATCATATATGAAGATGATGATATTTTAGTTATTAATAAACCTGTTGGTATGCTTTCACAAAAGGCTTCGCCTAAGGATGTTTCTTTAGTGGAATATGTTACGGATTATCTTATCAGTAATAATAGTATTAGCAGGGATAGTCTTGCTACTTTTAAGCCGGGCATTTGCAACCGCCTTGACAGAAACACATCGGGAATTGTTGTTGCAGGAAAGACCTTAAAAGGCTTGCAGACTATGAATGAGGCATTTAAGGAACGTAGTCTGCATAAGTATTATTTATGTCTTGTTAAAGGGAAAATAGAGGGTACTAAGCGTATAGAAGGTTATCTTTTAAAAGATGAAAAAAATAATAAGGTAACCATTTCGAAAGAGGCTTTAAAAGAGGCTCTTCCAATTAAAACAGAATATATAGCTTTAGAAGCTAATGAAAATGTCACTCTTCTTATGATTAATCTTATTACAGGCCGTTCACATCAGATTCGTGCACATTTAGCATCTATAGGTCATCCTGTAATAGGAGATTATAAATATGGAAACAAAAAAGTAAATGATATATATAAAGAAAAATATGGCTTGGAAAGTCAATTTCTTCATGCTTATAAGCTTGTTATGCCTGATGGTCAAATAAGCTACACGGCACAATTACCAGATTTGTTTAAAAATATATTAGCTGCAAATGATATTAAAGGAGTTTGAGTTTATGGCATGGACAAGTAGAGGACTTCGTGGACAGGGCTTAGAAGACATGATTAATATGACTAATGAAAAATATAGGGATAATAATCTTGCTTTAATACAAAAGATTCCTACGCCAATAAAGCCTATTAATATAGACAAAGAAAATCATCATATAACACTTGCATATTTTGAGCAAAAGAGTACTGTTGATTATATTGGAGTTGTTCAGGGCATACCTGTATGCTTTGATGCAAAGGAATGCAGTGTTGACACATTTCCAATGCAAAATATTCACGAGCATCAGATTTTGTTTATGAAAGATTTTGAGAAACAGGGCGGTATTGCATTTATTATTATATATTATACCCACAAAAATGAATTATATTATGTTCCGTTATGTGATATATTAAAGTTTTATGAGCGCTCCATATCAGGAGGAAGAAAGAGCTTTACATATGAAGAAGTTAATAAAGCCTATAAAATCACCACTAAAAACGGCGTTATGATTCACTATCTTGAGACGATACAAAAAGATATAGAAAATAGATAGTGAAATTGTGCAATATTTTCATATTTTTCTGCAAAAAGCTTGAAAAAATACTAAAAATGGTATATAATTATACCTAGATTTTACTTGAAAGGGATGTGGCTTATGTTAAAAGATACTAATATGAAAGATTTAATTCATTCTATTGCTGTTAAGATTGTTTTTGCAGTACAGATTTCTGTTTTTGCAGTATCAATAGTAATGGTTATGGCATTGATGCCGGTTATTAAGGAACATGTTTCAGACGATTTTTTAGGTAAGGTAAATGTACAGGTTGTATTTGTTATAATTGTAGGACTAGTTTTTGGTGCAATACTGGGTACAATAATGTCGCTACTTATTCTTAAACCAATTAATATGCTTAATAAAGGTATTGCTAATCTAGCAAATCTTGATTTTAGAGCAAGTGGTAATGAACAAAAGTTAGCAGCTCGTAAAGATGAAACAGGTACTATGGCACGTTCAATATTTAAGATGCGAGAAGCTTTAATGGATATTGTTGAAGATCTTAAAAAGCAAAGTGATTTTCTTAATGAAGCAGCTAACAATCTAAGTGTAAATGCTAATGAAACTAATAACGCAGTAGTTCAGGTAGAACGTGCAGTTGGTGAGATAGCGGATGGTGCTAATTCTCAGGCTGAAGAAACACAGCTTGCAACAGAAAATGTAATTTTAATTGGTGATATGGTTGAAAATACAGTAGGACAGGTTGAGTTGTTAGCTTCAAATTCATCCACTATGAAAAAGGCTAGCGATGAAGCTTTTGAAGCTTTAAAACAATTAGGCGCTACAAATGATAAGACAAAGGCAGCGATTGATAAGATTTATATTCAGACACATACAACTAATGAATCTGCATTAAAGATAAAACAAGCTATTACAATGATATCTGAAATTGCAGAAGAAACTAATTTACTTTCATTAAATGCTTCTATTGAAGCAGCCCGAGCAGGAGAACAGGGTCGAGGTTTTGCAGTTGTTGCAGCACAGATTCAAAAATTAGCAGAGCAGTCTAACGAATCAGCTAAGCAGATTGAACAGATTAGTGATTCTTTAATCAATGATTCAGAAGAAGCTGTTGAGACTATGAATACAGTACGCCAGATTATTAATGAACAAAGTGCTAATGTTGAAAAGACAGATGTTGAATTTGGTGAAGTTAAAACAGGTATTGACAGTTCTTTAGAAAGTGTTTCACTTATTTCAAATAGTATGGATAAGCTTGATGAAGCAAGAGTTAAGGTTGTTGATGTAGTATCTAACCTTACTGCAATTGCAGAAGAAAATGCAGCAAGCTCACAGGAAACTTTAGCTTCGGTTACTGAGGTTACAGCAACGGTTGAAAATGTTGCATCACAGGGTAAAGAACTTAAAAATGTATCTGACAGATTAAAACAGACTATTAATGTATTTAAATTCTAATACCAATATAAAGCAGACACCTACCAGAATATGATAGGTGTTTGTTTTTTCTATTGACAAAGTAATATTTCTATATTATATTATAGTTTAGTAATT
>JAZQMK010000066.1:0-27446 GCA_045543455.1 Lachnospiraceae bacterium | reverse complement strand
GAAGCATATTCTGGTTGCGGATATCGTTGCTTCCGTAAGTTATCTGCTGAACCTCAATTACGGTATCGGCAATATTGACGATATCGACCATCTGGGCAACAGAAGACTCAGAAGCGTAGGTGAGCTTCTCCAGAATCAGTTCCGTATCGGTATCTCCCGTATGGAGCGTGGTGTCCGTGAAAGAATGAGCATTCAGGAGCTTGATATTGTAACTCCTCAGTCACTTATTAACATCCGCCCCGTTGTTGCTACAATCAAGGAGTTCTTCGGTTCATCACAGCTGTCACAGTTCATGGACCAGAATAACCCCCTTGCAGAGCTTACTCATAAGAGAAGACTTTCAGCACTCGGCCCCGGCGGTCTTTCAAGAGAGCGCGCAGGCTTCCAGGTGCGTGACGTTCACTATACACATTACGGCAGAATGTGTCCTATCGAGACTCCTGAAGGACCCAACATCGGTCTTATCAGCTCTCTTTCAACCTATGCACGTATAAACGAATACGGCTTTATCGAAGCTCCCTACCGTAAGGTTATTAAGGGAGAGGGTATCGTAACCAAGGAAATTGAATATATGACAGCAGATGTGGAGGATAAGTATATCGTTGCTCAGGCTAACGAGCCTATTGACGAAGACGGACGTTTCCTCGATAAGAAGGTTTCTGCACGTTACAGAGAGGAAATTCTCGAAGTTCCTGCAGAAAGCATTGACTACATGGACGTTTCTCCCAAGCAGGTTGTGTCTGTTGCTACAGCAATGATTCCTTTCCTTGAAAACGACGATGCTAACCGTGCCCTCATGGGTTCAAACATGCAGCGTCAGGCTGTTCCGCTTCTTAAGCCTCAGTCACCCATTATCGGTACAGGTATGAAGTCGGAGGCCAAGCGGTCTTAGGAAGACAACATCATTTTTCAACTCCTTGGCTCACAGAACGACATGGCTACGATCCGACTTTTCCTTGAAAACGACGATGCTAACCGTGCCCTCATGGGTTCAAACATGCAACGTCAGGCGGTTCCACTTCTTACAACAGAAGCTCCTGTTGTTGGTACAGGTATGGAACATAAAGCTGCCGTAGACTCAGGTGTATGTGTGGTTGCTAAAGAAGGCGGTACAGTAGAATATGCTACATCTAAGGAAATTATCATTAGAAAAGCTGATGGTAACAAGGATGTATATAAGCTTACTAAGTTCTTAAGAAGTAACCAGAGTAACTGCTACAACCAGAAGCCAATTGTAAATAAAGGCGAAAAGGTAGTTGCAGGACAAGTTATTGCAGATGGTCCATCAACAGCAAATGGTGAAATAGCATTAGGTAAGAACCCTCTTATCGGATTTATGACATGGGAAGGTTATAACTACGAAGATGCTGTATTGCTTAGCGAAAGACTTGTACAGGATGATGTGTATACATCAGTTCATATTGAAGAATATGAAGCAGAGGCAAGAGATACTAAGTTAGGACCAGAAGAAATCACAAGAGACGTACCTGGTGTAGGTGATGATGCTCTTAGTGACCTTGATGAAAATGGTATCATCAGAATCGGTGCAGAAGTTCGTGCCGGAGATATATTAGTAGGTAAGGTAACACCTAAGGATGAAACTGAGCTTACAGCAGAAGAAAAATTACTTAGAGCGATTTTCGGTGAAAAGGCTAGAGAAGTAAGAGATACATCACTTAGAGTTCCTCATGGTGAATACGGTATCGTTGTTGATGCTAAGGTATTTACAAGAGAAAATGGTGATGAGCTTGCAGCAGGCGTTAACAAGACAGTTCGTATTTACATCGCACAGAAGAGAAAGATTTCTGTAGGTGATAAGATGGCCGGTCGTCATGGTAACAAGGGTGTTGTTTCTAGAATCCTTCCTGTTGAAGATATGCCATTCTTACCAAATGGTCGTCCACTTGATATCGTATTAAATCCATTAGGCGTTCCTTCTCGTATGAACATCGGTCAGGTGCTTGAAATTCACTTAAGTCTTGCAGCTAAGGCTTTAGGCTTTAACATTGCAACACCTGTATTTGACGGTGCAGACGAAAATGCTATTATGGATACATTAGATTTAGCAAATGATTATGTAAATACTTCTTGGGAAGAATTTGCAGCAAAGCATGGTGAAGCTTTAGGCGAAGAAGTTATGGAATATCTTGAGAAGAACAAAGACCACAGAGAATTGTGGAAGGGCGTTCCACTTTCAAGAGATGGTAAGGTAAGACTTCGTGGCGGTAGAACAGGTGAATATTTTGATAGCCCTGTTACAATCGGACACATGCATTACTTAAAACTTCATCACCTTGTAGATGATAAGATTCATGCCCGTTCAACCGGTCCATACTCATTAGTAACACAGCAGCCACTTGGTGGTAAGGCTCAGTTCGGTGGACAAAGATTTGGTGAAATGGAAGTTTGGGCCTTAGAGGCATATGGTGCAGCTTATACACTTCAAGAGATTTTAACAGTAAAATCCGATGACGTAGTTGGTCGTGTTAAGACTTACGAGGCTATTATTAAAGGAGATAATATTCCTGAACCAGGTATTCCTGAATCGTTTAAGGTATTATTAAAGGAACTTCAGTCATTAGCTCTTGATGTAAGAGTATTAAGAGATGATAATACAGAGGTTGAAATTATGGAAACTGTAGATTATACAGATCCAGAAGTTAAACCAATGCTTGATGACGGAAATGTTAACTATGATGAGCCTTTAGCAGAATATGGCTTCCAGAAACAGGAATTTGAAAATGATGAATTAGTCAATGCAGAAGATGACGAAGACTATGATGAATTCGAAGATGATGTATTTGACGAATTCGAAGATGATGAATATTAGAAGGGAGTCCGAACATGTCAGCAGAAACAAAAAATGAAATATATCAGCCTATGACATTTGATGCTATAAAGATTGGATTAGCTTCTCCAGAAAAAATCGAAGAATGGTCAAAGGGTGAGGTTACAAAGCCGGAAACTATTAACTACAGAACTCTTAAGCCTGAAAAGGATGGTCTTTTCTGCGAAAAAATTTTTGGGCCTAATAAAGATTGGGAATGTCACTGTGGTAAATATAAGAAAATCAGATATAAAGGCGTAATATGCGACAGATGTGGTGTTGAAGTTACAAAGGCCAGTGTAAGAAGAGAAAGAATGGGTCATATTAAATTGGCTGCTCCAGTATCTCATATCTGGTACTTTAAAGGCATCCCTAGCAGAATGGGCTTAATTCTTGATTTATCACCAAGAACACTTGAAAAGGTATTGTATTTTGCATCATATATCGTACTTGATAAAGGCGATACAAACCTTATGGATAAGCAGATTTTATCAGAAAAAGAATATAAGGACGCATACGACGCGTGGGGCAACAAGTTCCGCGTGGGTATGGGTGCTGAAGCTATTAAAGAGTTGCTTGAGTCAATTGACCTTGAAAAAGAGTCAGTTGAACTTAAGGCAGCATTAGTAGATGCAACAGGACAAAAGAGAGCAAGAATCGTTAAGAGACTTGAAGTAGTTGAAGCCTTCAGAGAATCTGGTAACAGACCTGAATGGATGATACTTTCAAATGTTCCTGTAATTCCACCAGATATTCGTCCAATGGTACAGTTAGACGGTGGCAGATTTGCAACATCAGACTTAAATGATTTATACAGAAGAATCATTAACAGAAATAACAGATTGGCAAGACTTATTGATCTTGGAGCACCAGATATCATTATCAGAAATGAAAAGAGAATGCTTCAGGAAGCAGTAGATGCCCTTATCGATAATGGTAGAAGAGGCCGTCCTGTAACTGGTCCTGGTAACAGAGCATTAAAGTCGTTATCAGATATGTTAAAGGGTAAGCAGGGTCGTTTCCGTCAGAACTTACTTGGTAAGCGTGTTGACTACTCAGGCCGTTCGGTTATCGTAGTAGGACCAGAACTTAAGATTTATCAGTGTGGTCTTCCAAAAGAAATGGCTATCGAATTATTCAAGCCATTCGTTATGAAAGAGCTTGTTGCTAACGGAACAGCTCACAATATTAAAAATGCTAAGAAGATGGTAGAAAGACTTCAGACAGAGGTTTGGGATGTACTTGAAGATGTAATCAAAGAACATCCAGTTATGCTTAACCGTGCTCCGACACTTCACAGACTTGGTATTCAGGCTTTCGAGCCAATCCTTGTTGAAGGTAAGGCTATTAAGCTTCACCCACTTGTTTGTACAGCTTACAATGCCGACTTCGATGGTGACCAGATGGCGGTGCATTTACCACTTTCTGTAGAAGCACAGGCAGAATGTCGTTTCCTTCTTTTATCACCAAACAACTTATTAAAGCCTTCAGATGGTGCACCGGTTGCGGTTCCATCTCAGGATATGGTTCTTGGTATTTACTACTTAACACAGGAAAGACCGGGTGCTTTGGGTGAAGGAAAATGCTTTAAGAATGTAAATGAAGCAATCTTAGCATATGAAAATGGAGCAATTACACTCCACTCAATAATTAAAGTTAAAGTAACAAAAGAAATAGATGGCGTTACAAAGTCAGGTATTGTTGAATCAACATTGGGAAGATTTATTTTCAATGAAATACTTCCACAGGATTTAGGCTTTGTTGACAGATCAAAGGATGGCAATGAATTAAAGCTTGAAGTTGATTTCCTTGTTAAGAAGAAAGAATTAAAGCAGATTCTTGAAAAGGTTATTAACAATCATGGAGCTACAAAGACAGCCGAAGTTCTTGATGATATTAAGTCTATGGGTTACAAATATTCAACAAGAGCTGCTATGACAGTTTCCGTATCGGATATGACAGTTCCTGCTAAGAAGAAACAGTTAATTGCAGATGCAGAAGCAACAGTAGAAGCTATTATGAAAAACTTCCGTCGTGGTTTATGTACAGAAGAAGAAAGATATAAAGAAGTTGTTGAAGTATGGAAGAAGACTGATGATGAGCTTACAGAAGCACTTTTAACAGGTCTTGATAAGTACAACAACATTTACATGATGGCTCACTCAGGTGCCCGTGGTTCTGACAAGCAGATTAAACAGCTTGCGGGTATGCGTGGTCTTATGGCAGATACATCAGGTAGAACTATCGAACTTCCTATCAAATCAAACTTCCGTGAAGGTCTTGACGTTTTGGAATACTTTATTTCAGCGCATGGTGCTAGAAAGGGTCTTTCAGATACAGCGTTACGTACAGCCGATTCAGGTTACTTAACAAGAAGACTTGTAGACGTTTCTCAGGAATTAATTATCAGAGAAATTGATTGTTGTGAAGGCAAAGAAGTACCAGGTATGGTAGTTGAAGCATTTACAGACGGTAGAGAAGTAATTGAAAGCCTTGAAGAAAGAATCAAGGGCAGATACCTTGCAGAGGATGTTGTAGATCCAAGCACAGGTGAGGTTATTGTAGCTAAGAATCATATGGTTACTCCAAAGCGTGCAACTAAGATTGTTGCTGCAGGAGTTGACAAGGTTAAGATTCGTACAATATTAACATGTAAGTCACACAACGGTGTTTGTGCTAAATGTTATGGTGCTAACATGGCAACTGGTCAGGCAGTACAGGTTGGTGAAGCGGTTGGTATTATCGCCGCTCAGTCAATCGGTGAACCTGGTACACAGCTTACTATGAGAACATTCCATACAGGTGGTGTTGCCGGTGACGATATTACACAGGGTCTTCCTCGTGTTGAAGAATTATTTGAAGCAAGAAAGCCAAAGGGTCTTGCAATTATTGCAGAGTTCGGCGGTGTTGCTACAATTAAGGATACAAAGAAAAAACGTGAAATCGTTATAACAGATTCAGAAGGTAACCAGAAGGCATATTTAATTCCTTATGGTTCAAGAATTAAGATTCAGGACGGAGCAGTTTTAGAGGCTGGTGATGAACTTACAGAAGGTAGCATCAACCCACATGACCTTTTAAAGATTAAGGGTGTAAGAGCTGTTCAGGACTACATGATAAGAGAAGTTCAAAGAGTTTACCGCTTACAAGGTGTTGAAATCAATGACAAACACATTGAAGTTATCGTTAGACAGATGCTTAAGAAGGTTAGAATTGAGACAGCCGGCGATTCAGAATTTTTACCTGGTATTACAGAAGATGTAATTAACTTCAATGAAGTTAATGAAGCATTGGTTGCAGAAGGTAAAGAGCCTGCTACAGCAACACAGATGATGCTTGGTATCACTAAGGCATCTCTTGCTACAAACTCATTCTTATCAGCAGCTTCCTTCCAGGAAACAACAAAGGTTCTTACAGAAGCAGCTATTAATGGTAAGGTTGACCCACTTATCGGTCTTAAGGAAAATGTTATTATCGGTAAGTTAATACCTGCAGGTACAGGTATGAAGAGATACCGTTCAGTTCAGTTAGATACAGATTTTGCAGTTGAAGAAGATGCTAATGAATTAACATTAGAGGAAAATGCAGACGCAGAAAGCGTTGATGAACTTGAAGTGTTAGATGGCGCAAGCTCAGTTGAAGAATCTGAAGAAGTTGAAGAAACTACTGAAGAAGAAACAGAAGAATAATATATAGGAAATCGAGTCTCGAAAGGGGCTCGATTTTTTGATGCGAAAATTGAATATTATTTTGAAAAAGATAAAACTTGCGAAAATATTACAAAAATATTAAGATTATAAAAAATATTGACAAATTATATTATATTATATTATATTATATTATAATAAGAGGGTCTTGCAGGATAAATAATTAAAGAAGGAGGAAAAACTGTGAAAAGTACAAAAAGAATAGCTTTGGTATTGGTTATGGCGTTGATGCTTTGTGGAGTTGTGAAGACTGAGGTAATGGCGTATGATTTATACTATGAGTTTAAAGAAGTATCAGGCTCAGATAAGTTTAAAGGTAGTTGGAAAGTTGAAACAGAATTTTTCCCAGTTAAAGGTGAAGTGGATGACTGGGGCGTAATGATTACATATGGCTATAACAAAGGCTGGATTTCTAAAAAGGACTATGTTACTGAAGTTGGTGGACAACCATCAGGTTGTTCTAGCTATGGTGTTGTAGTTAATGCAGACAACAATTGGGCATATACTAATGTAGTTGATGGTTCGCATACTACAGGAAAAGCTGAATTGAAACATACAGGTGATAAAGTACGCTATGGTGTATATTTAAGAATTGGTAATTAATTAACGTCGCCCTGCTAGAGAGCAGGGCGATTTGTTAGATAGGAGAAAAAAGTGAAAAAAAAGTTTAAGAAAAGATATATTTTATTTATTGTATTAGGAATATTTGTAATATACAATATTATTTGGATGATCAATTTTTCTTATTATAATAAGATGAAAAAAGCATTAGGATATCATGAAAGGTATCAAAGATATGTATTAGTAGAAGATGATTTTACATATTCAGTAGCTACACCAGACTACTTATCTTTTACAGGTAATTACGCAATATCGCAATCAGTAAGACCTAAGGTGGATGAAATAGTTGAAACTGTAGATATGATTATTTGGCCTAATTTATTAAAAAATAAGTATGAAGTAGGTATTAGTTTTGTTAAACATAATACTTATAAAGTTAGTGAAAATGAGATTGGCACTGAAAGTACAGAAACACGAGTGCTTCTAGATGAAAATATGAATCCTTTAGATGAAGAAAGTGAATATGTATTATCAAAGCATCCAGAATATATGGAAAGAATTAAAATGATGTACCAAAAAGCTTATGATAAATGGGGTATTTTAGGAGTTGAGTAAGATGAAAAGAGAGTTTAAGAGAAGATATATTTTATATATTTTATTAATCCTATTTCTTATTTACAATTTTATTTGGGCAATTAATTATACAAAGTATAATAGTATGAAAAGAGCCATGGGGTATCACGCAGGGCATCAGTCTTATGTGTCGGAAGAAAACGGGTTTATGTATACTATTGCCTTGCCTAGTTATCTGTCATTTAAAGCTAGCTTTTCGATAACAGAAAAGGAAAGACCAGGTGAGAAGCAATTAGAAGATACTATAAATATGACGATTTGGTCAGATGCATCTTTGAAAGAATTTGAAGTAGTATTAGATTTTACTATTGAGGTAGTTGAGGAAAGAGACGGTGTTATGCCTGAAACATACACAAAAGTAATTGCGTTATATTTAGACGAAGATATGAAATCTCTTAATGAAGAAAGTGAAAAGCTTTTAAAAGAATATCCACAGTGTATGGATACGGTCAAAATGATGTACCAAAAAGCCTATGATAAATGGGGCATTTTAGGAGCTGAGTAAGATGAAGCATTTCAAGAAAAAATACATGCCTATATACATTTTAGGTGGAATATTTATAATATATAACATTATTTGGCTTATTTATTGTATTCCATACATAGAAAAGAAATTTGAATTAGGCTTTAGTTTTGACAGGTTCAATTTTACCTGTGTAGAAGGTGGATATATGTATTCGGTTGCTATGCCTGGTTATCTGTCGAAGACAGGTAACTTATCCTTAAGCGAAATGGAAGATATGTATCGTCAACCGTCTGAGCTTGCAACTGGTATGATTATATTTCCTAATAAGGATTTTGATGAGTTTGAAGTATGGCTTGATGTTGAAGTTAAAGATGAAAATGGATGGGAAAAGCTTATACATATAAAACTGGATGAAAATATGAAGCCCTTGGACTTTGAGAGTGAGATAAAATTAGAAGAGTATCCTGAGTGTAAAGAGGCTGCGAGGCTTATATATAAAAAGGTTTATGATAAATGGGGGATACTTGGAGGTGGCTTGAATTGAAGTTAATAAAATGTTTAATAGTTTCAATATTATTATCTGTTGGCATATTGTTTTCAGGAGAACTATATCAGCTATACTGTGAAGAATGTATGGATTTTTATGATGTTAGCGTAAAAATAGACGAAAATGTATCTGTAGAAAAACTTCTAGAAGATGTAAAAAGATGTGCCACAGATTATGGTATTGAAATTTTTTGTGTTGATTATAAGTACCAATCTTCAAAAGATACAACAATTACAGTGTATTCAACGGATAAGGTAAAAAATATATTAAAAGATGATTATAAACTTAATGCAGGTAAGCGTAAAAGTATGTTTTGCGGTAATACGGTAATAGTTTATAAGAATTTTGATGAGCTTGAAGGTGTATTAGGAACCAAGGTAGATGGCACATTTTATGCCATAGGAAATAAATATGCAGTAAGAGATTATTTTGAAGAAATGGTTGAAGAATATGATATGGATTTTCCAGTAAATATGGAGAATGGTGCATTTACAGAAACTGAGAAAATGCTTATTGTTGTATGGGCTGGAATAATTGGAATAATTTTGTTTATTACATATTATGAACTAGTGAAAGGTAAAAAAGAGCAATTTGTTCATATGACTATGGGTGCTGATGTTAAGGGGAAAATGTTAAAGGTAAGTATTATTGAAGGTGCTATTTATGGCATTTCTTTTAGTGTTGTTATGGGACTTGTTTTGGCGCTTGAAGGGGGGATTTATGCATTTGAAATAAGTCTTATGGCATTATTTGTGCTTATCTTCTTAAATGTGTTGGTACATTTGTTGTGTTCTAGAGTTGATTATAAACAGGATATTGCAGGTGCAGCTAACGATAAGCTGTTGCTACTTATTAATTATACTTATAAAATTATTATTACAGCCCTCGTATTAATTGTAGTGTCGACAAATATTTATGAGATGGATGAGTATTTTGATATGAAGTATCAGGAAGACTTATACAATAATATGGACGATTATTATTATGTGAGCATAGGACGGAAGATAAATAATGATGCAAGGGAGGGGTATAAGGTTACAGACTATATTTATTATAACAAAATGGAGGAGTATGATATATGCCAGTTTGTATGGTGTAATATGGATTATGACGAGCCTTCATTTTGCAAGGATAATAGAATAATCTCGGCCAATAGTAATATGTTGTGGTACATAAAGGCTTCCATTACTGAACTTGAAAATGAAGATTTTTCTAAGCCAGTATATGCTATTTTGCCTATGGAATATAAGGATATGGAAAATGACATAAAAAAATGGGTTGAATATAATAACGGAATCGGCTTTGAGGTGGATGAAGTAGAGGTTTTATATTATAAAAATGATGTGAAATTGGCAGTACAATGGAATGATGAATTTAACAGCCTTAAAAATCCTATTATAATGTATAAGAATATTGATTATATGAAATGCGGTGATTATCAATGGGAAGAGCTTAATAGTCTTGACTTTTTTGCTCATCCTACATGTTCATTTTATAAAGTTACAGAAGCAGAATTTGAAGCTTTGGTTAATTCTTACGGATATAAAATGGGCAATTTTGAAAATGTAAAGGAGCACTATCAAAATCGACTTGTAGCTCTTGAACGTGCATTTTTGTGTAATCTTGGTATAACGATACTTTTAATTGGAATTGAGATTGGAATTGTGATGTCTCTTATTAAACTAGAGTATGATATAAACAGAAAATCTCTTATAATTAGTAAGATTTTAGGTAAGAGCCGATTGGCAAGATTTAAAAAATTATACTTGTCAACAATTATTACAGGCGTGTTGTGTATTGTTGTTGCAGTAAAGCTGGCATCTAAGTATTTTAATATGAACAATCCGGAGCTTATATGTGCAGGCGGAATTGTCATATTGCTGCTTGAATTTATTTTTGTTACATGGCTTTGCAATAAAAATGATAAAGAGTGCATACAACGAATACTAAAAAATGGATTTTAGGAGAGGCATATGATAGAGATTAAAAATTTGAATAAAAAATATGATGAACTTGAGATTTTTAAGGATTTTAACCTCACAATAAATGATGGTGAATTTGTTATATTTAGCGGGGAAAGTGGTTGTGGAAAAACCACACTCTTAAGTCTTGTTGGTGCAATAGAGCCTGTAGATAGTGGCGAAATTGTAGTTGATGGTCTTGATATAACCAAGAGCAAAAACATAAGGAAATATTTTCAGGAAAAGGTTGGTTTTTTGTTTCAAAATTTTGCACTTGTAGATAATAAGACTGTAAGGCAGAATCTTGAAATGGTTGATAAAAGATTTAGAAATGACATTTCCATTGAGGACGCCCTAGATAGAGTGGGGCTTAAAGAAAAGCTTGATGTTAAGGTATATAAGCTTTCCGGAGGAGAACAGCAAAGGGTGGCTATGGCTAGACTTATTTTAAAGAAGTGTACATTGGTTCTGGCTGATGAACCTACAGGTTCTTTAGATAAGAAGAATGCAGATGTAATTATTAAGATGCTTAAAAGTCTTAATAAAGAAGGTAAAACAGTTATTATGGTTACACATATGGAAGAATACAAGACTATGGGAACAAGACTTGTTGAACTAAAAAAATAAAATAAATATTTTTCAAAAAATATTGACAATAAAAAAAACAAAAGTTATAATATTTAAGCGTGCGATTTTATGCACAAATTTATTCGAATGAATAGATTGCAACCACAGAATTTTTAAAATCTAATTCCGGGAGGTGAAAAAGGAATGCCTACATTTAATCAGTTAGTAAGAAATGGTAGAAAGACATCAGTTAAGAAATCTACAGCTCCAGCTCTTCAGAAGGGTTACAACTCTTTGAGAAAGAAAGCTACTAACATGTCATCACCACAGAAGAGAGGTGTTTGTACATCAGTTAAGACAGCTACTCCAAAGAAGCCTAACTCAGCTTTAAGAAAGATTGCCAGAGTTCGTTTATCTAACGGTATCGAAGTAACAAGCTATATTCCAGGTGAAGGTCACAATCTTCAGGAGCACAGCGTTGTTCTTATCAGAGGTGGTAGAGTAAAAGACTTACCAGGTACAAGATACCACATCATCAGAGGTACACTTGATACAGCAGGTGTAGCTAAGAGAAGACAAGCGCGTTCTAAGTATGGTGCTAAGAGACCAAAAGACGCAAAGAAATAACATTTAACTTACAAAAATAAATATAGTGCCGGAATTAGAATATATCCTAAGGTTGCAGGTTTAATATAATAATGCCGAGCGCGAACACAATAATTTGTGAGTACCTATGAATTAATCACATAGCGTAATGCTATATATTTATTAAGGAGGGAAGAACCGTGCCACGTAAAGGACATACTCAAAAGAGAGACGTATTAGCAGATCCAATGTACAACAACAAGATCGTTACAAAGCTTATCAACAACATTATGTTAGATGGTAAGAAGAGCATCGCTCAGAAGATCGTTTATGGTGCATTTGACAGAGTTGCAGCTAAGTCTGGTAAGGATGCTATGGAAGTATTCGAAGAAGCTATGAATAACATCATGCCAGTACTTGAAGTTAAGGCTAGAAGAATCGGCGGTGCAACATATCAGGTACCATTAGAAGTTAAGCCTGAAAGAAGACAGGCCCTTGCACTTCGTTGGATCACATTGTATTCACGTAAGAGAGGCGAGAAGACAATGGAAGAAAGATTAGCAAATGAGATCCTTGATGCAGCTAACAACACAGGCGCATCAGTTAAGAAAAAAGAAGATATGCACAAAATGGCAGAAGCAAACAAGGCATTCGCACACTACAGATTCTAATCTGTGCGAAGCACTTGGCTTTATGCTAAGACTAATATTAGGAGGACAAACCATTGGCTGGAAGAGAATATCCATTAGAGAGAACCAGAAATATTGGTATTATGGCTCATATTGATGCTGGTAAGACAACAACAACAGAGCGTATCCTTTATTATACTGGTGTTAATCACAAGATTGGTGATACTCATGAAGGTACTGCTACAATGGACTGGATGGAACAGGAGCAGGAAAGAGGTATCACAATCACATCAGCAGCTACAACATGTCACTGGACATTACAAAAAGAAGCTAAACCACTTCCAGGCGCTTTAGAGCACCGTATCAATATCATTGATACACCGGGACACGTTGACTTCACAGTAGAAGTTGAACGTTCACTTCGTGTACTTGATGGTGCTGTTGGTGTTTTCTGTGCAAAGGGTGGTGTAGAACCACAGTCAGAAAATGTTTGGCGTCAGGCTGATAAGTATAATGTACCTCGTATGGCATTCATCAATAAGATGGACATATTAGGTGCAAATTTCTACAATGCAGTAGATATGATTAAGACAAGACTTGGTAAGAACGCAGTTCCACTTCAGTTACCAATTGGTAAGGAAGATGAGTTCAAAGGTATTGTTGACTTATTTGAAATGAAAGCTTACATCTACAATGATGATAAGGGTGAAAACATTTCAGTTACAGATATTCCTGAAGATATGAAGGATGACTGTGAATTATACAGAACAGATATGATTGGAAAAATCTGTGAACAAGATGATGAACTTATGATGATGTATCTTGAAGGTGAAGAACCATCTACAGAACAGCTTAAGGCAGTTCTTAGAAAGGCTACTTGCGAATGTACAATCGTTCCTGTATGCTGTGGTACAGCTTACAGAAATAAGGGTGTACAAAAGCTTCTTGATGCAGTAGTTGAATATATGCCATCACCACTTGACATTCCTGCTATTAAGGGTGTTGATATGGATGGTAACGAAATTGAAAGACATTCTTCAGATGAAGAACCATTCTCAGCATTAGCATTTAAGATTATGACTGACCCATTCGTAGGTAAGTTAGCATTCTTCAGAGTTTACTCTGGTACAATTAACTCAGGTTCTTATGTTCTTAATGCAACAAAAGAAAAGAAAGAACGTGTTGGCCGTATTCTTCAGATGCATGCAAATAAGAGAGAAGAAATTGAAAAGGTATATTCAGGTGATATCGCAGCAGCTGTTGGTTTCAAAGTAACATCAACAGGTGATACAATTTGTGATGAACAGCACCCAGTTATACTTGAATCAATGGAATTCCCAGAACCAGTTATCGATGTTGCTATCGAGCCTAAGACAAAAGCTGGTCAGGGTAAGATGGGTGAAGCTTTAGCAAAGCTTGCTGAAGAAGATCCTACATTCAGAGCTTATACAAATCAGGAAACAGGTCAGACAATTATTTCAGGTATGGGTGAATTACACCTTGAAATTATCGTTGACAGACTTTTAAGAGAATTTAAGGTAGAAGCAAACGTTGGTGCTCCACAGGTTGCTTATAAGGAAACATTTACAAAGCCAGTTGAAGTTGATAGCAAGTATGCTAAGCAGTCTGGTGGTCGTGGTCAGTATGGTCACTGTAAGGTTAAATTTGAGCCAATGGATCCTAACGGAGAGAAGACATTTGAGTTCTTATCAACTGTTGTTGGTGGTGCTATTCCTAAGGAATACATTCCAGCTGTTGGTAACGGTATTGAAGAAGCTACTAAGGCCGGTGTACTTGCAGGATTCCCTGTACTTGGTGTAAAGGCTACAGTATACGATGGTTCATACCATGAAGTTGACTCAAGTGAAATGGCGTTCCACATCGCTGGTTCTATGGCATTTAAGGATGCTATGAACAAGGGTGGCGCAGTATTATTAGAGCCTATTATGAAGGTTGAAGTAACAACACCAGAAGATTATATGGGTGACGTTATTGGTGATATTAACTCTCGTCGTGGACGTATCGAAGGTATGGAAGATATCGGCGGCGGTAAGATGATTAGAGGATATGTTCCATTAGCGGAAATGTTCGGTTACTCAACAGACCTTCGTTCAAGAACTCAGGGACGTGGTAACTATTCTATGTTCTTTGAGAAATATGAGCAGGTTCCAAAGTCAGTTCAAGATAAGATTATTGCTTCAAAAGCAAAATAAAACTTGAAAATATTTTAATTATGGAATATAATTAAAGGTAGCTATTTAAAATTAAAATATACCCAATAAGGGAAGATAATTTAAAGGAGGACGTTTTAAAATGGCTAAAGCTAAATTTGAAAGAAATAAACCACACTGTAACATTGGTACAATTGGACACGTAGATCATGGTAAGACAACTTTAACAGCTGCTATCACAAAGACACTTAATGCTAGATTAGGTACAGGTGAAGCTGTTGCTTTCGATATGATCGATAAGGCTCCAGAAGAAAGAGAAAGAGGTATCACAATCTCTACAGCTCACGTTGAATATGAATCAAACGCTAGACACTACGCTCACGTAGACTGCCCAGGCCATGCCGATTATGTAAAGAACATGATCACAGGTGCTGCTCAGATGGATGGTGCTATCCTTGTTGTTGCTGCAACTGATGGTGTTATGGCTCAGACAAAAGAACACATCTTACTTTCACGTCAGGTTGGTGTTCCTTATATCGTAGTATTCATGAACAAGTGTGATATGGTTGATGATGAAGAATTACTTGAATTAGTAGAAATGGAAATCAGAGAATTATTAAATGAGTATGACTTCCCAGGCGATGACACACCAGTTATCAGAGGTTCAGCTCTTAAGGCTCTTGAAGATCCTTCATGCGAATGGGGCGACAAGATTCTTGAATTATTCGACGCAGTAGACTCATGGATTCCAGATCCACAGAGAGCTACAGATAAGCCATTCATCATGCCAGTAGAAGACGTATTCTCAATCACAGGTCGTGGTACAGTTGCTACAGGTAGAGTAGAAGCTGGTGTTCTTCACGTATCTGAAGAAGTTGAAATCGTTGGTATTAAAGAAGAAACACGTAAGGTAGTTGTAACAGGTATCGAAATGTTCAGAAAGCTTCTTGATGAAGCTCAAGCTGGTGATAACATTGGTGCTCTTCTTCGTGGTGTTCAGAGAAATGAAATCGAAAGAGGTCAGGTTCTTGCTAAGCCAGGTACAATCAAGTGCCACAAGAAGTTTACAGCTCAGGTTTACGTATTAACAAAAGAAGAAGGTGGCCGTCATACTCCATTCTTCAATAACTATAGACCACAGTTCTATTTCAGAACAACAGACGTTACAGGTGTTTGTAACTTACCAGCAGGCGTAGAAATGTGTATGCCTGGTGATAACGTAGAAATGACAATCGAATTAATCCACCCAATCGCTATGGATCAAGGTTTAACATTTGCTATCCGTGAAGGTGGTAGAACAGTAGGTTCTGGTCGTGTTGCTACAGTTATCGAATAATCGCGAATACTTTGAGTAAAGTGTATTATAAATAACAAAGAATCATCCTCTATGCTTGCATAAGAGGATGATTTTTTTGTTATTTATAAGCGGACATTTGACGAATGTCCGCGTGCTTGTTGAGCAAGGCTCAACAAGATGATACACAGAAAGTGGCGACTGCCGCGACCGAGGAAACACAAAGTGTTTTCGAGTTGTAATCTTCGAGTTTACATCTGGGCATTTTTGCGTTAAGATGATACACAGAAAGCGGCGACTGCCGTGACTTAAGGAACACAAAGTGTTTTCGAGGTGTAATCTTCGAGTTGCTATTTAACCACCCGTAACTTATAATAAAAAATATAATTTCCCCTGAGTGATTTTACAAAAAATATTCGTATAGTATAGTGAATATACGAAGGAGATATAACCAATGGATGATAAAGCATTAATACAATTAATAAATTTGGACCCAGATAAAGGGATTCATATGGCTATGCAAATGTATGGTGGAGCGGTTAATACCATATGTAGAGCAGTTTTAAAAGATTTGGCGGATGGTTTGGTGGACGAAGCTGTATCTGACACATTTTTTAAGCTGTGGAAGAATAGAAAACAATTTAAATGCGAAGAAGGCAAAAGTTTAAAGAGCTGGATTTACTCCATCGCAAGAAATACAGCAATAGATATACGCAGAAAAAATGGATATCCCCTTATTTCTTTGGATGATGAAAATGTAGTAGAGCCTATGTCTAATATCTTAGTTGAAACCCAGATTCAAAAGCGAGAAATAAAGCAAATTTTATATAGCATAATAGCACAACTTGGAGAACCTGATAATAGCGTTTTCATTTTTAAATATTTTCTTTGTATGAAAAATAAGGATATTGCTAGTAAGCTTAACATTTCAGAGAAGAAGACGGAAAATATATTATACAGAGGTAAAGCGAAACTCAAAGAAATGTTAGTGGAAAGGGGGATTACCTGTTATGAAGACTAATGAGTTATTGTATGAATTAATGGATGATATTGATGATGCGCATTTGCAGACTTTGCAATTAGATGAATGTAAGGATGAAATTTCATTGAAAAAACAAGAAGATATGACTATCAGTAAGATTAGTGCTGCGATGCCGACAGATAATAAAAGGTCATTTATGAAATTAAAGAAAAAGAAAATAATAATTCTTGTAGCAGTACTGGTTATGATAATAGGGGTGGTTGCATGCGGAAGAAAAAATGATTGGGACATAGAATTTGCACAAATGATAGGATTATCTAGTGTTATGGAAGAATTAGAAGGTGGATATGTAAAGATTGGTCAGGAGGATACGCATGATGGCATTACAATAATAGCTGTACAAGCTATTGGAGATCAACGTAATCAGTGGATTCAATTTGATACAAATATTCCGTGGACAGTTGGTGAAGAAGGTTTCTATGTGGCTGACCAATTCGAGTGCAAATTTGAGCATTTTTGGAAAAGTACCAACGACTATAGTTCACATTGGTATAGTTATAACAATGGTGGAAATGTATCCTTTATATTGAATGCAAATGAAGAAGGGAAGATTAATCGTGCAAATGTACAAGTGAAAATCGGAGAAATATATGCTTACGAAAAAGTAGGTGGCGAAGGCACTTTAATAAGCGATAAAATATGGGAACTTGATTGGAAAAATTATTATACAGTAAATACAATTAAGAAATATCCTTTTGTATCAATAGATGATTGTGTAATTACTAGTATAGAGATATCTCCTATATCAATAAGAGTGACAGCAATAAGCGAGGATAGCAGTAAAAAACAGAATATAAGGATAGAAAAAGTGATATTAGATGATGGAAGTATTATTTATGGTAAAAGTAGTGGAAGTTCGATTAGTAACAACACATTTTATACCATAGATGCATATCTGGAAAACCAAAATAAAAGCATTGATTTAGATAACATCAAATCCATCATCATAAATGGGAAAGAAATATCCATTAAGTAAAATCAGACCGGAGCACATATGAGGTGCCACCAAAAACTCAACTTTTGGTGGCGCCTCACTTTGCTATTGGGCTGTTCTACATAAAAGCTAATAATGTTTCTGCTAAGCTCATAGGGTCGCTAGCAGTAAGTGCAATTTTATTGCTCCTTTGCTAATTTCTTTTCAACATAAATAACCAAGCCAAGCATATACAATAGAAGTGCAGTTGCCATAATATATTGTCTAACTATTATATGAACAGCATCGCCTTGGCTGCTTAAGAATGCATGAAGGGCGCATAATAAAACTATTGCTACAATGGCAATTATGTTGGCTTTAGGTATTGCTCTACCCTTTATAAGTGCAACAATTATTAAAATAAAACTGATTATTGTCACCACTGCGACCATATACGTAAAGTAGCTATAGTATACAGAAAGATTTCTTATCAATAAAAAATTTTCAAATTTGCCGATTGCAAACATAAGGTATATCTGGTCGAAAACTGCACCAGCAAAATATGCGGTTACTTCGGATGCGATAATAAGCTTGCAGGCTATGTCAAAAAGCTTATTTTTATGATTTTCTAAGAAGTCATGCTTCCAATAAATCAAGAAAGTAAGTAATGCAAACCTAATATAATAAAGGCTGTTGCTAATGAAATTTATGAGCATTACTTGGTTAATCATTGATATAGTTAAGGAACTAAAATACAAGGATAGGGCTGATAGGACAGCGTAGGCAACTACAACAGCAGTTAGTAAAATTAAAGCTGACTTTTTACAACCTAATTTTTCTAAAACAGACAGTGTAAAATATATTAGTGAGAGAGCCACCAACATAATTATGTATATAATAACAATAAGTGTTATATATACGCTTATAGTTTCTAAAGCTTCATTTTGTTTAATTGTATAAAGTATAAATGAACACATTGAAACTACCAATAGACTAAGAATTATAAGACAGAGTTTGCCGATGTTTTTTAGTACATTTATGTAGTAATGGTCATTTTCAATGATTGAATAATTAAAGTAAATGCCGTTGGCTTTAAAACTATATATAACATATATTCCAATTATAAATGCCATTATAATTATAGTATTGTACCAGTTTCGATCTGCGATTGTTGGATTATGTGTTAGTAAAAGGATAGGCATCATAATGGCAAATGTTAAAAGGATAATACCTAACATAACTGGTAAGAGCTTGTTATAAAATGTACGTGCGGCAACAAGCTTTCGCTCATCTTTTTTGCCCAGACTGTTCATTAGAAAATTCGTTATTAGTAATATGAGGCAACATAAAATGATAACAATATCCAAAATGCTACGGCGAGGATCTTGGCTATACACATTTGCAAAGCGTATACCTCCAATTGTTAGAGAGATTATTAAGGCCATTATTGTAGAGTTCTTTATAATGTGACCTTTAATATTTTCAATTCTTTCATCGTAAAACATATTCTACTCCTTCCAAAATAAATCATTAAGTGTTACATTAAGTTCCCTGCAAATGCGAGTACATAGTTCAATTGTAGGGTTGTAGCTTTCATTTTCAATCATATTGATTGTCTGGCGAGAAACACCGATTTTACGGGCAAAATCCGCCTGTGACATATTCTTGTTTATGCGGGCTTGTCTCATAGCTTCATTCATATAATCACACCTTTGTCTAATATATTTGACACTTGTAGTGTAACATTAAATAATAAATATGTCAAATATATTTGACACGAAATAAAAAATACTTTAAGTATTAAAAAAAATGTGATATTATATAAGAGTAGTATGTACAGTTTGAAATGAGGAATTATATGGATACACTTATAAGAGATGAATATGATATATCTGCATATATAGCGGATAAGGAATATATTGCTAACAAATATGTTATTAAATGTTTCGATATAACTATGCTTATTTATGTGATTTCTTATTTTCTAAATGTATTAAATATTTTTACCATTGATAAAGATATAATGGAAGTTGGATTTTTTCCAAGTATTATAATATATTTGATAATGCACATAGCATTAAAGAAGGTTTCGCTGTCTGATTCCAGAACGAAATATGCCATATTTTTTACAATTGTTTTGGTGTGTACAATAATGGGTGTTACCATAACATACCATGTGGTATATTGTCCTATTATTCCATTTTTATTGGCTACTTTGTATTCATCTAAGAAGATTATGAAGTATGTATATACACTTACAGTTATAAGTACTGTGATTATTGTTTATGGCGGATATTATTTTGGCTTGTGTGATGCGAATATGGCATTGCTGACAACCAGTAAACTGGCAGATTATGTAGTTGATGGAGAATTTGTACTGACTCAGGTTAATAGTAATCCGGCTTTAACATTGTTTTTGTTTTTTGTTGTACCAAGATGTCTTATTTATATTGCCTTTGCATTTGTTTGTAATAATATTTTTAGGATTGTAAGTGGTAGTATTGAGAAAGCAAAGATTAGTGCGGAACTTGAAAAAGCTAAGAACGAGGCTGAAAATGCTAACCGTGCTAAGTCACAATTTTTAGCAAGAATGTCTCATGAGATAAGAACACCTATTAATGCAGTTTTAGGTATGAATGAGATGATTATCAGAGAGAGTGATGATGCCAATATAAAGCAATATGCATATGATGCTAAAGAATCATCAATGCTTTTGATTAATATTATCAATGAAATTTTGGATTCCTCTAAGATTGAATCAGGTATGATGGAAATTGTACCGGGGAATTATGAGATTGCTTCAACTTTAAGCGATTTGTATACGATGATAAATCTTAAGGCAAAGGAAAAAGATATTGATTTAGTATTTGATGTAGATTGTACAATACCAAGTGTGTACTTTGGTGATGAGAAAAGAATTAAGCAGGTATTACTTAATATTTTAAATAATGCAGTTAAATATACTGATAAAGGTTCAGTAACATTGAGCCTTAGAGCAGATGTTGATGGCGATGAAGCTATATTGCATTATTCGGTAAAGGATACCGGAATTGGTATAAAGGAAGAAGATATTGCTAAAATATATGATGCTTTTCAAAGATTTGATGCTTCTAGAAATAAGAATATTGAAGGAACAGGTCTTGGCATGAATATAGCACAGCAGCTTTTACGTCTGATGGGCAGTGAACTTAATATTAAGAGTGAATATGAAAAGGGTAGTGAATTTTCATTCAGTCTGGTACAGGGTGTAGTAGATGAAAGGTCACTGGGCAATATAAGAACTTCAGTTGATAGTAAAAAAGATGAGTATAGAGCGAGAATTGTTGCACCAGCGGTAAGAGTTCTTGCTGTTGATGATAATAAGATAAATCTTAAGGTGTTTAAGGCACTTTTGAAATCTACTAAGGTGCAGATTACTACTGCAGAAAGTGGAGAGGAATGTCTTGAGATATTACGGAATCATCAGTTTGATATAATTTTTCTGGATCATATGATGCCGGGACTTGATGGTATTGAGACTTTACACTGTATAAAGGATGAAAACATTTGCCCGGGTGTTCCAATAATAATGCTTACGGCTAATGCTATAATAGGTGACAGAGAGAAGTATCTTGAGGAAGGCTTTGATAACTTTTTATCAAAACCAATTATGCAAAATGCATTGGAAGATATACTTGAAGAGCATTTGCCATCGAATATGATAATAAAAGAAGAAAATGATTTCTATGTGGAAGAAGAAGCAAAGGGTATTCCTAAGATAGATGAATTTGATTTTGAATATGCAATGGGACTTTTGCAAAAGGAAGAACTTTTAAAAAGTCTTTTGAAGGATTTTTATGAGTCCTTGGATTCTGTAAAAGAAGAATTAGAGGAACTCTTTGAACGAATTGACGATAAGAAGGGTCTTAAAGAATACAGGGTTAAGGTTCATTCTTTAAAGAGTACATCAGCTATGGTTGGTGCGTTGCTATTATCAAAGCTTGCAAGACTTTTAGAGGCAGCGGCTAAGGAAGTAAGAATCGATAAGATTAGGGCGTTGCATCCGATTCTCATAGAAGAGATACAGGTACATAAAGAGCGATTAGAAGTGTTATTTCCAAAAGAAACAGCCCAGCTAGCTGTTTTAGATAATATGAATCTTATTATGTTGGAAAGCAGTTTAAATAATGACGATTATAATACTGCAGATTTCATTTATGGTGAGATTAAAAAATATGTGTATGAGGACAGCGTACAAAAGAATTTGGATGATTTAGGCGCAGCTTTACTTGATCTTGATGGCGAGAAAGCGTTGAGCATAATTAATAAAATGAAATATTAATACGAGGAGAAAAAATATGAAGAAAGTGTTTTTTATAGGAAAATCAACAGCTCTTGTAGAAAAGACAGGAGAATATGAAGAGAATCAGATTAGTATACAAATTTGCTCAGATAATGCGGTTATGGTAAAAGGAATGTTAAAGCTTAACAAACCGGATTTGGTATTAATTGACATGAATGATATGAAAGAAACCAACAAGAGTATATTTATTGAACTTAGAGATAAATATCCACAGACTCCGGTTGTATGCGTAGGAAAACAGTGGGAATTTGATATGTTCCCTGCTTTATTAAAGGAAGAACAATTTCTTCTTCTTCCAAGGCCAGTAGAAGACCATGAGGTATTTAAAGCTGTATATGAGCTTATTTATCTTAAAAATGAAGAAGAAGCATTTATGTCAGACAGCGGAAGAAAATGTATACTTTTAATTGATGACAGTGCCATACAGTTAAGAGCCCTTAACAATATGTTAAAGGACAAATATGATATTATGATGGCTACATCGGGGGTAAGAGGTCTTACACTTATTGGAAAGAGGGTTCCGGACATCATTTTCTTAGATTATGAGATGCCAGTGTGTGACGGCAAAATGACTATGCAGATGATAAGAGAAATTGATGAAGCAAAGACAGTTCCAATTATTTTCTTAACTGGTATGAAGGATAAAAAACACATCGAATCAGCTTTAGAATTGTTACCAGACGGATATCTTTTAAAGCCGGCAAGCACCAAGCTTATATATGAAGTATTGGATAAATATTTATAATCAAAAAACGCTACAATGTAGCGTTTTTTGTATTAAGCAAATTATTCTTTTTCAAATACAATTGCACATCTTGAAGGCAAATAGCACATAAAACCTATGCGGCCATCAGGATATTTACCTGCTTCATATACATAGCTCTCGTCAACTCTTGAAAAGCCACCAAAGCATTCTGAATCTGTTGTAAGAGTTACTTTATAATTACCTGGCTTAGATACCGGTATAAAGTAGTCTGTAAATGAAGATACAGGGTTAAAGTTAAATGCGAAAATAATGTCATTTTTACGATAGATTAAGACCTTATCTTCAGGATGAACCCAAAGGGAATGTGCTTTTTGATTAAGCAAATCCTTGTCCTTTAGGAGTTTAACCATAGCTTTGTCGAAGTTGCCTAAGTCTTTGTAGCGTAAAAGCTCATTATCTACAAGGCTCCACTGGCGACGGCAGTAGTGATAGCTCCAGCCATTGCCTTCACGAGGAAAATCAATCCATTCAGGATGTCCAAATTCATTTCCCATAAAATTAAGATAGCCCTCGCCTGCCAAAGATGCAGTAATAAGTCTGATAAGCTTGTGGAGAGCAACACCTCTGTCTATTGTCATATCAGATGAATCTTTATTCATTGATGTATACATTGCAGCATCGCATAGGCGGAACATAATAGTCTTATCACCAACAAGGGCTTGATCATGAGATTCGCAATAACCAATAGTCTTCTCACTTGGTCGCCTGTTGGTAAGCTCGTACCACAGATTCCACATGTCCCAGTTATCATCAGAAAGCTCTTTTAGAATCTTTATCCATAAATCAGGTATACCCATAGATAGTCTGTAATCAAAACCGATACCACCATCTTCAATAGGGATACACATACCTGGCATACCAGACATATCTTCTGCAATGGTAATTGCATTAGGATTGTATTCATGAATAAGTTCATTTGCAAGCTGAAGGTATGTAATTGCTTCAATATCTGTATTCATTGAAAAGTACATATCATAATTGCAAAATGCACTTCCAAGACCATGGTCGTGGTATAACATTGATGTTACACCGTCAAATCGGAAACCGTCAAAATGGAATACATCCATCCAGTATTTTAAATTTGATAAGAGGAAATGTATAACCTCATTTTTACCATAGTTAAAAAGCTTTGTATCCCAGGCAGGGTGGTTACCTCTATCACCTGTGTGGAAGAACTGATAGTCGCTTCCATCAAAGAAGTTTAAGCCTTCGTTAGTATTTTTAACTGCATGAGAATGAACTACATCTAAAAGAACTGTTATGCCCATTGCGTGAGCTTCATTGATAAGTTTCTTTAGGTCTGTTGTGCTTCCATATCTTGAGGATGCGGCAAAGAAATTAGATACCTGATAACCAAAAGAACCATAGTATGGATGCTCCATAATGGCCATAATCTGAATTGTGTTATATCCGGCTTCCTTGATTCTAGGTAAAACAAATTCTCTAAAGTTGTTATATGAATTAACCTCATAGCTTTCACCTGACATACCAATATGACATTCGTATATAAATGGTGTTTTACAAGGCTTAAAGTCACTGTCTGTCCATTCGAAAGAGCTAAGAGTATCATCTATCTGAGCACACCAAAGATTAGTTACAGGATCTTGTACAACATATGTTGCATAAAGAGGTACTCTTCTTAACATCTGTCCTTCATGAATAAGAATAAGCTGTACCTTATCGCCACATTTTAAAGTGTCAACTCCGTCTATATATACCTCGTATACGCCATTTCCTAAAGGTGTCATCGGATAAGCAAAGGTGTCCCAGTTAGCAAAGTCGCCTGTGAAAAACAGTGCTTCTGCGGCAGGCGCCCACTCGCGGTATATCCAGCCCTTTTCGGTTCTGTGAATTCCAAAATAGTTGTATCCATTTGCAAAATCGCTAAGAGTGGAAGTCTTAGTTAAAAGTTCATTTCTTTTTTGCTTGTAACTGTCCATTCTAAGATTGATGTCATCCTTGTAAAGTTTTAAAAGGGGATCAATCTCGTAAATTTTATAAGGCATAGTATACTCCTTTCAATAAAAATATTCCTAATTTTAGTATAACCTTTTCTTTGCAATATGTAAATAGTTGTTAAGAAATAAAAATGTGTAAAAATTTTCTAAAATATATGATAAAATTTTGACAAAAACACCACAAAGTAGTATAATGAGTTTTAGGTATTGAGAACGGATAGATATTTTTACAAAAATATGGAGGACGTAATATGGATGGTGCAGATTTGGACATTACTGAACTGGACAGTAGGATTTTTGAGGGTTTAGCTGAAAGTTCAAAAAGAAGATATGTATATGTATGTGATATGAGAAGCCGAATATCGAGATGGTCGAAGAATGCGGTGGAGGAATTTAATCTTCCGGGAGAATATTTGAAAAATGCAGGAGATATATGGGCCGAGGTTATACATCCGGAAGACAGAGATGCTTATTTGGAGGATTTGAAGGCAATTTTTGCTGGGGAAAAGAAATGCCATACTCTTGATTACAGATTTAAAAATAGGCATGGTGATTATGTAATGTGTACCTGCAAGGGGAATGTGCTTAAGGGTAAGGACGGAGAGGCAGATTTATTTGTTGGCTCAGTTACGAATCATGGAATTATGGATAATATTGATGGAACGACGAATCTTTACAATATTTATGAGTTTTGGGAGAATATGCACAGATATACCTGTGGCAATACAGGTAAGAAGATGACTCTTTTACTGCTTTCTATCAATGGTTTTGGCTTTGTAAATGACACTTATGGCTACAATGTGGGCAACAAGCTTTTAAGAGCCTTTGCACAGATTGTTAAGGATGTAATTGGCGCTAAAGGTAAGGTGTATCGCCTTGATGGCGTGCGTTTTGCCTGCTGTATAGATGGTAATGATAAAGAGTCTGTTAACCGTTTGTACAAGCAGATACAAAAGAAAGCCAGATATTCTTTGTATGTGGAGAATGTAAGAATCTCTGTTACTATTTCTGCAGGTGCAGTAATTTATAGTGACAAATATGATGAATATTCAATTCAAACCAGTGCAAGATATGCTCTGGCCCAGTCTAAACACAAAAGACAGGGCGATGTGGTATTTTTTGATGATTCACTTTTGCAGGATAACAAAAAGAATCTTGAGCTTATGAATGTAATAAGAGATTCTATTATAAATGATTTTAACGGCTTTTATTTATGCTATCAGCCTATTATGGATTCAAAAAATGAGAAGCTCATTGGTGCAGAAGCCTTGCTTAGATGGAAAAATGACAGATTTGGAGAGGTTCCACCAGGAATGTTTATTCCATGGCTTGAAAATGACCCAAGCTTTTGGGAACTGGGCAACTGGATATTAAAGAAGGCTCTTACAGATTGTAAGCCTATCGTTGTGCAGAGTGAGGATTTTATAATTAATGTCAATATAGCATATCCACAGCTTGCAAAAACAGATTTTATTGACAGTATGAAAAATATATTAAAGGAGACTGCTTATCCGGCAGAGAATCTGTGCCTTGAACTTACAGAAAGATGCAGAAAGCTTGATAAGGGATATTTGCAGGATACAGTAAATGCATTAAAACAGCTTGGAATTAAGATTGCAATTGATGATTTTGGAACAGGCTTTTCGTCTCTTGAGCTTTTAAGTGAGCTAAAGGTAGATACCCTAAAGATAGATAGGGCATTTATGGTAGATATTGAGAATAATCATTCTAATCAGGCTATTGTAAAGGCTGTAACAGGCTGTGCCGACGATTTACACATCAAGGTATGTGTAGAGGGCGTGGAGGACCGTCAGGTTATAGATTTTGTTAAGCAGTATATGGTCTACAGCTATCAGGGATATTATTTCTCAAGACCTATACCAATGGATATTTTTGAAAAGAGATATTTTCTTGAAGGGGTCAGATGAGAAAAAATATGTTTCTAACTGCTATAATTATGAATTTTGCCTATATTATAGGAATTGCTGTGCCAATAATATTTAGAGACGAAATTATTGGAAGATTTTTTGATTCTGGCTTTTATGATAATTGATAGTAGTATTGAAAGTGAAACGTTCATTTACTTTACAGTCTTTCCATATACATATATGTAATTACAGCGGCGATTAGTATAGGAGTCAAGAGAACAAGCTCATTTAGACGTTATTAGAAGGGATGATTATTATGATAGCTTCAATTGGCAGTAATAATTATGTGGCCGAAGAAATGCTAAAAAGAAGCGGTAAGGTTGAATGTGAAACCTGTAAGCAACGAAAATATGTGGACGGTTCAGATGAAATGGTTTCATTTAAAACGCCTACCAATATTTCTCCACAAAGCTCTGTTGCAGCAGTAAGTGCCCATGAGCAGGAGCATGTAAGCAATGCTTATGAAAAGGCTGCAAAAAACAACGGAAAGGTTATGTCAGCGAGTGTGCGTATTATGATGGAGATATGCCCAGAATGTGGAAAAACTTT
>JAZQMK010000065.1:0-9713 GCA_045543455.1 Lachnospiraceae bacterium | reverse complement strand
TAATACAAAAACCGAGGCTTTTATTAAAGTACGCCAAAATCAGGAAAAATTCTTTAAAGTAGAATTTTTCGCTATTTTTTTCTTTATTCTAAAAGGGAGCATCGCTCAATAACTAAAAATTAGTTATTTTGCGACACTCCCCTTTTTACACACTAATAAATTTATTTCACTAATTTAATTCTTGCAATACTCTTACGAAGTGCAAATTCTGCACGCTTTAAATTAAATTCTTTTTCCATCTGACCTTTGATTCTCTTTTCAGCACGCTCTTTAGCCTGCTTTGCTCTATCAAGGTCGATTTCTTCTGGCCATTCGGCAATCTCAGCAAGAACTGTTATCTTGTCCTGAAGAATCTCCATAAAACCTGAATGTATTGCTGCTTCCTTTATCTCGCCGTTAGCATGAATTCTCGCAACACCCGGCATTAATACAGCTGTAAATGGCATATGACCGGCATATATACCTAACATACCATCTTCACTGACTATTTCAAGCATCTCTGCTTCACCTTTATAAAACATTCTGTCAGGGCATATAATTTCCAAGTTAAATGTATTTGCCATTATTCACCTCTACGCTTGTACCTTTGCAACAACGTCATCAATGCTACCTGCATTTAAGAAATAGCTTTCAGGTATGTCATCATACTTACCTTCTAAGATTTCCTTAAAGCCTCTGATTGTCTCAGAGATTGGTACATACTTACCTTCAAGACCTGTAAACTGGCCTGCAACGAAGAATGGCTGTGATAAGAATCTTTGAACCTTTCTAGCTCTAGATACTAACACCTTATCATCTTCTGAAAGTTCATCCATACCAAGGATTGCAATGATATCCTGAAGTTCTTTATATCTTTGAAGAATTTCCTGAACACCTCTAGCTACGCTGTAATGCTCTTCACCAACAATTTGTGGGTCAAGGATTCTTGAAGATGATTCAAGTGGGTCTACTGCAGGATAGATACCAAGCTCTACGATAGATCTTGATAATACTGTTGTAGCATCCAAGTGAGCAAATGTTGTAGCTGGAGCTGGGTCAGTTAAGTCATCGGCAGGAACATATACGGCCTGTACGGATGTAATAGAACCATCCTTTGTAGATGTGATTCTTTCCTGAAGTGCACCCATTTCAGTTTGTAATGTTGGCTGATAACCAACGGCTGAAGGCATACGACCTAAAAGAGCTGAAACCTCTGAACCAGCCTGTGTGAAACGGAAGATATTATCAATGAATAATAATACGTCCTTTCCACCTTTATCTCTGAAATATTCTGCCATTGTAAGACCTGTAAGACCAACTCTCATTCTCGCTCCAGGTGGTTCGTTCATCTGACCAAATACCATTGTTGTCTTGTTGATAACGCCTGACTCTGTCATTTCGTTGTAAAGGTCATTACCTTCTCTTGTTCTTTCACCAACACCTGTGAATACTGAATATCCACCGTGCTCTGTTGCAATATTTCTAATTAATTCCTGAATAAGTACGGTTTTACCTACACCGGCACCACCGAACAAACCAATCTTACCACCTTTTTGGTAAGGGCATAAAAGGTCTACTACCTTAATACCTGTTTCAAGCATTTCTGCCTTTGTTGACTGCTCTGCAAATGCAGGAGCCTTTCTATGAATTGGCCATAATTCAACATTATCAGGTGCTTCTTTACCATCGATTGGATCACCTGTTACGTTAAAGATTCTTCCCAAAGTATTTTCACCAACAGGAACACTGATAGCAGCGCCTGTAGCCTGTGCGTCCATACCTCTTACAAGACCGTCTGTAGGTCCCATGGAAATACATCTTACTGTATCATTACCTAAATGTTGAGCAACCTCAACAACTAATGTTTCTCCATTCTGGCGTACGATTTTGATAGCTTCATTAATCTGTGGAAGATTACCTTCTTCAAATTTAATATCAAGTACCGCACCGATAATCTGAGTGATTTTACCAATATTATTTGTAGCCATTATTTCACTCCTTTTTTATTTATGATATTGCATTTGCACCACCAATAATCTCAGTAAGTTCCTGAGTAATAGAGCCTTGTCTTGCTCTATTGTATTTGAGTGCAAGTTCCGAAATCATCTCTTCTGCATTATTTGTAGCATTATCCATCGCTGTCATTCTGGCTGCATTTTCACTGGCAACCGATTCCATTAATGCGCCATAAATAAGGCTGTTGATGTATTTTGGAATAATTATATCTAAGGTTTCTTCTTCGTCATTTTCATAGTTCATAGGTGCTGACAGCTTATCATCTGCATTAACACCTTCGCTATCACCTTCAACAGGCAAAAGCTTAATAAGCTTTTCTGTATGTGATACAGTGTTTTTATAGCTTGTATAAGCCATATATATCTCACCTATTTCACCCTTAGCAAATGCTTCTAAAACATCTTGTCCAATTTGCATAGCATCTGAATATGATGGTTCATTAATAACATCTGAATAATCTGCTGCAATGCTGTAACCGCGTCTCTTTAAAATATCACGTCCCTTACGTCCTACTGCATATATTACTGCATCGTCCTTAGGAATATCGCCTCTTGTAATAAGCTTTGTAATATTAGTATTAAAACCGCCTGCCAAACCTCTGTTGGCTGTAACAACAATAATTGCTTTTTTATCAGAATCACCAGGTGTTAAATATCTATGCTGAATGTTCTGGGATTTTCCTAAAATGGAAAATACTGCTTCATACATATGGTCAAAATAAGGCTTGGCATTTTCTGCTTTTGACTTAGCCTTTTGAAACCTTACTGTAGACACAAGCTTCATAGCCTTAGTAATCTGTCCTGTACTTTGGATACTTTGCTTACGTCTCTTTATATCTCTCATTGAAGCCATAGATTCACCCTTTTCTATACAAATTGTTCTTTGAATTCTGTTATAGCTTTCACTAATAATTCTTCGATTTCGCTATCAAGATCCTTCTTATCCTTAATGCTCTTTGGTAATTCAGGATATTTTGTATCTATAAATGTAAATAATTCATTTTCGAAATCACCGATTCTATCAAGATCTACATCAAGTAAGTACTTCTTTGTAGCCGCATAAATGATGATTACCTGATATTCAACAGGCATTGGCTTGTATTGAGGCTGCTTTAAGATTTCCTTAATACGCTCACCTTGTGCAAGCTTTTCCTTTGTATCCGCATCAAGTTCTGAACCAAATTGTGAGAAGGCTGCTAATTCTCTGTACTGAGCTAATTCCACACGGATAGGTGCGGCAATCTTCTTAATAGCCTTAATCTGAGCAGAACCACCAACTCTGGATACTGATAAACCTGCATTAACCGCTGGTCTGAAACCTGCGTTAAACATTTCTGTTTCTAAGAATATCTGACCATCTGTGATTGAAATAACATTTGTAGGGATATATGCTGAAATATCACCTGCCTGTGTTTCAATAATTGGAAGTGCTGTTAATGAACCTCCACCATATTCTTCTGACATTCTTGCTGCACGCTCTAAAAGTCTTGAATGTAAATAGAATACATCACCAGGATAAGCTTCACGTCCAGGTGGCCTCTTAAGTAACAATGATAATGTTCTGTATGCTGTAGCATGCTTTGTTAAATCATCATAAATTACTAATACATCTTCACCGTTCTCCATCCATTCTTCACCGATAGCACAGCCTGAATATGGAGCAATATATTGTAATGGAGCAAGCTCACTTGCTGTAGAAACAACAACTGTTGTATAAGCCATAGCGCCACTTTCTTCTAATGTTCTAACGATAGAAGCTACTGTTGAAGCCTTCTGTCCGATAGCTACATAGATACATTTTACGCCCTGTCCCTTTTGGTTAATAATTGTATCGATGGCAATAGCAGTCTTACCTGTCTGTCTGTCACCGATAATTAATTCTCTTTGTCCGCGTCCGATTGGAACCATGGCATCGATAGCCTTGATACCTGTCTGTAATGGAACAGATACTGACTTTCTTGTTATAACGCCTGAGGCTACTCTTTCTATCTGACGATATTTGTCTGTAGAAATAGGACCTTTTCCGTCTACTGGTTGTCCTAATGAATTAACAACACGTCCTAATAACGCATCACCTACAGGCACTTCAACAACACGACCTGTTGTCTTAACTGTATCGCCTTCATTAATACTTCTTGCATCACCTAATAAAACTGCACCTACATTGTCTTCTTCAAGGTTTAAAACCATGCCGTACACTTCGCCAGGGAATTCTAACAATTCACCCTGCATAGCTTTTTCAAGACCATGTACACGTGCAATACCATCAGCTACCTGAATAACCGTACCAACATCTGATACGTCCAACTTTGCAGAATATCTTTTAATCTGTTCTTTAATAACAGAACTTATTTCTTCCGGTCGTAAATTCATGGAAATAATGCACCTTCTTTCTGCTTTATTTACTCAACCCTTAAATCATATAATTTACGGGCCATATCTTCTATTTTTGTTTTAATACTGCTGTCAACAACTCTGTCACCGATTCTAATTACCATACCGCCAATAAGACCTGTATCAATATTGTAGTTCATCTCAAGAGTTTCATATTTAGTTGTCTCTAATACCTTGTTGACAACACTTTCTTTTTGCTTATCATTAAGCTCAATTGGGGTTGTAACATATACTACACCAATCTTCTTGTATTCTTTTACCTGTGCGATAAAATATTCAAGAATTGCTTCTAATTCATTCTGTCTGTTCTTTTCTATAATAAGACGAATGAAACCTATTAAATCTGCACTTACAAACTGCTTGAAAACATCTTCAACAAACTGATGCTTTTCTTCAACATTAATATTAGGATTATTGAGGAAACTAATAAATTCCTTATTGTCCTTTAATGCTTCTGATACTGCCTTTACTTCTTCAAACAAAACATCTGTCTTGTTTTCTTCACATGCCAGTTCAAAAAGTGCTTCACCATATGTTTTTGAAACTAGCTTAGCCATGTATCATCACCCATTTCTTTCAATGTCTCTTCAAGCAAGTTATCCTGTACATTAATATCTACATTTGCACCAACAACCTTCATAGCCATTAATGATGCAACATTTATAATTTCTTTCTTTACGTCATCTTTAACACGCTTCTTTTCAAGCTCAGCTTCAACATTAGCTCGCTCAACAATTCTTGCAGCCTCAGCCTTAGCCTCATTTACAATCTGAGTCTCTCTGTCGAGAGCTTTCTTACGGGCTTCAGCAAGGATAACTTCTGCATCCTTTTGAACATTTTTAAGCTTTTCTTCATATTCCGCTTTTAGAGCTTGTGCATCCGCCTTGTCTTCTTTCGCTTTTTCTAAATCAGCTTTAATCCCTGCTTTTCTTTTTTCTAAGAAATTTCTCGCCGGGTTAAAAAGGAAATACGAACCAGCCATGAATAATATAAACATATTAATCATTAATATTATGGCATCTTGAAGAAATTGCGCGTCAAGACCAAACATTCTATCCACTGATATATTCGCCTCCTTTAGGAATATTTTCGATTAGTAATCGATTTATTTTAACTTTCCTACAAGTGGGTTAGCGAATAATAAGATAATTGCTACAGCGAAGCTGTAAAGACCTGTTGTCTCGGCAACCGCCTGACCCATGAACATAGTTGTTCTGATTGCGCCTGCTGCGCCTGGGTTTCTACCTACTGCTGCAACCGCCTGAGCTGCTGCATTACCCTGTCCTATACCAGGACCAAAACCTGCGATCATCGCAATACCAGCACCAATTGCTGAACATCCCAATACAAATGCTTCATTTGAAATTCCGTTTGTCATATTAAAATTCCTCCTAAAAATAAATATTTTTTGTGGTGTACTATTCTTCAGCTCCTATCTTATCGCCAATATACACCATTGTTAACATACAGAATACGTATGTTTGAATTGCGCCTGAGAATATATCAAAATATACGTGTAAAACAGATGGAATACCTGCTTTAATCCATATAGGCAATAGTCCGTAAATAAGTCCCATCATAACTGTACCTGACATTACGTTACCAAACAAACGTAATGACAATGATATAGGAACCGCTATTTCACCGACAAAGTTAACCGGAAACATAAATGGCATAGGTTCAAACAAGCCCTTAATGTGTCCAAATTTGTTCGCCTTAAAACCGTTATAATTAATCAATATAAAGGTTATAAAACCCAACGGAAATGTTATTGAAAAATCTGCGGTTGGCGGACGTAAACCGAATAAACCTGAAATATTGGCAAATAACAAAAACATAAATAACACGCCAATGTAGTTTCTAAAACGTACATAATGCTTACCCATAGTGCCATAAACCAAATTGTCCATAAGCTCAACTATAAGTTCAACAACATTCTGGAATCCCTTAGGAACCTCTGCCGCTTTTTTCATAGTTCTATTTGCCACTATCATAAATATCAATAGACAAATTGTCACTATAGCCAAACTCACATGTGTAGTAGTTATCCACAATTCCTGCCCAAAAAGCTCATATTTATACAAGCCCTTTATAGAAAAATCTGCATCTGCCATTACCAGATTGGCTCTGCCCAAAGTCACATTCTCACTCTCCTTTTGCAATATATTTTTTAAAAATTTTATGTGTAAACGGCTGAATATAAGCCGCTACCTTCAAGCTTAAAATACCGATTAATGTAAGAAGATAATTACCTATACCTAACATAGCAACAAATATTACAACTCCAACTGCTATACAAGTCCTTATCATATAATTCTTGACCATATATTTTCTGGCTTCTGATTCACTTAATTCTAAAGCCCTCTCCACACTTGTCCACATATGAACAGTCATAGCAATGGCAACAATCACACCATATAATAACCCCATAAGATTAAACAGTCTGTCCTCTAGAAAAATAGCTACAGGTATAGCCAATATGCCATTAACAAGCACAATGCCGGTTATCATCTCCGGCAAAACATATCGGTCTTCCATATTACCATTCATCATCTTCATCATCTTTCATATATTTTTTAATCATAAGATAACAATTTCTATATCCCGCTAAAATACCAAGAATAATAAGTGGTATTATAAAATATGTGTTAAACTTACTGTCTATCCACACTCCAAAAGCCGTGCACAATGCAATCGGCACCATCATACTAACGGCTATCTGAGTAATCAGCGGAATCAATTTGATTGATTCTTTGTCGTCTTTCATAAAATATTTCCTTTCCAAAAAGACCTTATTATATTATACACCCTTTTACTATTTAAGTCCAACAATTTATTGAAATTATCGGTTAAAATTGTTATAATCATATAAAATTATAAAAAGGGGGATTCTTTATGTTGACACTATATAGAAAAAGACTTATTCCAGAGGAATGTATTCTGTTAAAAGATGACATAATACTCTATAAAAGCAATAATCTGCTTCTTACCTCCTGGAACACCCTTAAACCCAAAACTACTCTTGCTAAAGGCTACTCTTTGTATGTCCTTGACAAAGGCTATAAAATCAGCAAATTTATTGATTCTAATGATAACTTCATCTGCTGGTACTGTGACATTATACAACACGATTACGATGAAGAAAATGAAACCTATGTATTTACAGATTTATTAACGGATGTACTGGTATACGAAAATGGCTTTGTAAAGGTTGTTGATTTAGAAGAATTGTCAATGGCTCATAAAGACGGTCTTATCACAACACAGGAGCTTTATTCTTCATTAGATAAAACCAACTCACTTTTACAGGAAATCTATTCCGGAGAATTTAAGCAGTACACTGATTTTATTGAAAATAATATCTATTGACATTTGCAACCTTTGATTATAGAATTATCTTATTTCAGACAGAAAGATGAGGACACATTTATGTTACACACTAATTTAGGAATTAATGCTAACGGTAACTTAACATTTGCAGGCTATGACACTGTAGCGCTTGCTAAGGAATATGAGACACCTCTTTACGTATTAGATGAAAATCGCATACGTGAAAAGTGCCGCACCTACATTAATGCAATGAGAAAGCATTTCGGTGAAAAATCACAGCCATTATACGCAAGCAAGGCTTTAAGTTTTAAATATATTTACAGAATTATGAAGGAAGAAGGCATGTCTGTTGACGTAGTTTCCGGAAGTGAAATCTACACAGCTAAGGAAGCCGGCTTTCCTATGGAAAATACTTATTTCCACGGCAACAACAAGACAGATTTTGAAATTGCATTTGCAATGGACTGTGGAGTAGGACATTTCGTAGCAGACTGCCGCGAAGAGCTTGATGCAATCAGCCGTATCGCCGGTGAAAAAGGCATCACTCAAAAGATTCTTATGAGACTTACACCAGGCATTGACACTCATACCTATGAAGCAGTTCAAACTGGACAGGTTGATTCTAAATTTGGAACAGCCATTGAAACAGGTCAAGCCTTAGAACTTACAAAATATGCTCTTACCCTTCCAAATATTGAGCTTGAAGGTTTCCACTGCCACATTGGCTCACAGGTATTTGATGGACAAACCTTCTGCGATAGCGCAGACATTATGTTAGACTATATCAACACCGTTCGCAAGGAAACAGGCTTTTTAGCAACCGTTCTTAACCTTGGCGGTGGCTATGGTGTGCGTTATGTTGAAAGCGACCCATATCTTGATATTGAAGAAAGCATTGCAGCTGTTGCAGCTCACATCAAGGCTAAAGCGGAAGAATTTAACGTACCTATGCCAACTATCCTTATGGAGCCAGGCAGAAGCATAGTTGCCGATGCCGGACTTACACTTTACACGGTTGGTAGCGTTAAGACAATAACAGGCTACAAGAGCTATGTATCAATCGATGGTGGTATGACAGACAATCCTCGTTATGCTCTTTACGGCTCACAATACACAAGCTGTATTGCTAACCGTGCAAATGAAGTAGCTGATTTTGAATGTACAATCGCTGGTAGATGCTGTGAAAGTGGTGACCTTATTGCAGAAAATGTTAAGCTTGCTAAGCCAGAACGTGGCGATATCTTAGCAGTTATGGTTACTGGCGCATACAACTACGCAATGGCATCAAACTATAACAGAGTACCTCGTCCTGCAATCGTTGCACTTAACGAAGAAGGCAGTAAGGTTGTATTAAAAAGAGAAACATATGCAGATGTTGCGATGAATGATGTATAAAAACAAAGAAAATAAGTCCCTCACTCTGTGATAAGGGACTTATTTTCTTTGCTGCGTCGAGCACGGTCGCGTTAGCGACACCTTCCATTCGTGCGAGTGCGCATACTTAGCGACTTTTGTTTTTACTATAATTCGCAAAAATAACCTCATAAGAAGAGATAATCACAAAGGTCTCCTTATGAGGTTTAATTTTGCTTATTTAGAAACTTAATTGTTACGGTTTTTGCCGTTTTTTGACGAGTATTTGCGGTATTTTACCTATTATTTAGCCTTTTTCCTGGGGGAAGTATCAAAAACGTATCACGCTTTTTCGTCCACCTAAGCCATAATATAGCATGGGCGAAAAACAAAGTAAATCGGCATTTTTTACAAAATTTTAAATATGATACATATTTCGCAAATCGTGATACATATTTTGGTGAGTGTGATACGCGGTTTTATGTATCACGATGCTTATTCTAACAAAATGGTACACAGTGTGTTCCATTTTTAATGCGTCGCAGCACCGGTGTGATACACATTCAAGTAAAAGTACACACGAAAGGGGATTGTGTGTATTTTTACTCAAATCTTTCACACTTCTTCATACATGCTTGAACT
>JAZQMK010000064.1:0-22593 GCA_045543455.1 Lachnospiraceae bacterium | reverse complement strand
AATTAACTTGCGCTAGCAAGTTATATGTTGACTTGCGCTAGCAAGTCATATTTTTACCAGAATTTGCAAAGCAAATTCCTAATTGACTTGCGCTAGCAAGTCATATATTCATCAATTCACCTATTGTAATTTTATCTACCGTATCGTTAATACTATCATTTACTTTTTTCCATACGTATTTTGTAACACAGCTATGTTCGTTATCACAGTCTGCCTCCTCGTTTAAATATGGACATTCAACTAAAGTCAAATCACCTTCTAATACTCTAAGTACCTCACCTACGGTTATCTTATCTGCCTCTCTCGACAAAATATATCCTCCATTAACACCACGTACACTCTTAATTATATCAGCTTTTCTAAGTTTTAGCATAAGCTGCTCTAAATAGCTTTCCGATATTTTTTGTCTTAAAGCAATACTACTTATTGACACAGGCTCAGTCTTGCTATTTTCAGCAAGGTCCACTAAAGCCTTTAAACCATATCTTGCCTTTGTAGATAGCTTCATAATCATCCTCCATAAATGACTTCATTTATATATCCTACTAATTTAGTCGGATATTAATATGAGTGTATTACTTTATTTTCCAGATGTCAAGTTATTTTATATTATATATTTACTTTTTTTGAATATATTTATTTATATGATTATTTATGAAAACAGGTAACATTTATATGAAAAAACTATCTCCTTTAATTAAAGGCACCTTAACTTTAACTGTGGCGGCATTAATCAGCCGTCTTATGGGCTTTGTTTACAGAATATACCTAGCCGGTACTATTGGCAGCGAAGGTATGGGACTTTATCAGCTGATATCTCCCGTACTCACTTTTTCATTTGCCTTATGTGCTCTTGGTATACAAACCTCCATATCTAAACTGGTATCCGAAAAGCCCAAAAAGGCATTTTATTATTTAATTTGTGGAATGTTAATATCTGTAAGTGCAAGTACAATTATTGCTGTACTTGTTTATGTAAATGCAGATTTTCTCGCCACCAACTGGTTTAAGGATGTTCGTTTAATAAGTCTTTTAAAAATTTTATCTTTCGCCATTCCCCTTGCTTGCGCCCATTCATGCATAAATGGCTATTATTATGGAAAATCCACATCCTCTATTCCAGCCATTTCCCAGCTTGTTGAACAAATAAGCCGAATTTCAACTGTATATATCGCTGCCCAATTTAAAAATGTAACACCAGAAATCACTGTTTTAGCTTTGGTATGTGGAGAAGGCTTTGGTGCTGTATTTTCAATCATCTCCCTAAAACTGCATAGGCATTTTTCACCTTCTAGTCTTAAAAATCTAGGTGCAGGCTGCTTAGAAATATTTAAGCTTTCAATATTTTTGACAACAAATCGGGTATGTATACATTTTTTATCTGCCATTGAAACAATTTTATTACCACAAATGTTAATAAAAACCGGACTTGATTATAATAATGCTCTTAGTACATATGGTGTACTTACAGGTATGGCAATTCCACTTATATTATTCCCTAGTGCTCTTATCAATTCCTTTTCAGTTATGCTACTACCCGAGGTATCTAAAAGAAATGCGGTTAACAATAAAAACACACTGTCAACAACCTGTATAAAAAGTATTAGCTTTGCTATAATGTTTGGAATGGTATTTACGGCATTTTTCATAGTGTTTGGTCACAAGCTAGGAAGTACAATATTTAAGAGTCCTGATGTGGGAATTTATGTTAAATGTCTTGCTTTTTTGTGTCCTTTTATTTATCTTTCCAATACCTTATCAAGCATATTAAATGGTCTTGGAAAAACAAAAGCTACATTTAAATGCGCACTAACTAGTCACACTATTTCCCTTATTTTTGTTATCTTTCTAGTTCCAAAATTGGGAATATACGGCTATATGCTGGGCTTATTATTCAGTCATATTATAGAAAGTATTATGTTTTATATTAGCCTATCCAAATATTGCAGCATTACATTTGATGCCACAAAAATCATATTAGCACCGGGAATTTGTATAGTAATAGGTACTATATGTGCCCAATCCGTAGGGCTTACCCTGTGTAATCTGCATATGTTCAATACATTTTTTAATTTATTGCTTGCAGGTAGTCTATATCTGATTATAAGCTTTGTACTTTATATAAAACTTGTACTGAACAAGTAATTTAATATATAATACTACTATAAAAATAGAAAGGTATTTAGCTTATGAAAAACAACAAAAGAAACAAACTGATAGCATTTTTACTTGTAATGGTTATTTTTATTGCAACAATAAATATCCCTGTTAAAGCTACCAACACAGGAAAAAATGTTAATTTAGGTACTAAAGGCTTTATTAATCCTAATAAACCTACAGCCGCTACTGATTCCTGGGGCAAGGGACAGGGAAGCTACATCTATTTTGGAACTTATCCTCAATCAGATTCAAGCGGTGCAACTAAAGAACCTATACGCTTTAGAATCCTTAATCTAAATAGCGACAGCAACGGTGACGGTACTACCGAAGGCATCTTTATCCTATCTGACAAGGCTTTGGATAAGATAAAATTTAACACCACACGCAACAACAATATTTTCACAAGTTCTAATCTTAAAAAATGGCTTAATTCAGAAGCATCTTATACCGGTGGTCACTCTGGCGGATTTTTAAATACTGCATTTTCCGTTTCAGAACAAAAGGTAATTCTTTCTACAAGCTGGAACGAAGATGAAAATGCCGCCTATGTAGAAAATAACAAGGATCCATTAATAGGAAGTGACCTTAAGGGTGAAAAAATATTTGTACTTAGCGCAAAGGAAGCAACTAATTCCAATTATGGCTTTTTTAAAACTGCTTTATCTAAAAGCAACAAAACACAATTGTATCAGGCGACTAACTATTCTTTAGTAGGAAGAAAATACAGCTATACCTGGCTTCGTTCCCCAGTAAAGAATTATTCCAGCCTTGTCGGTATGAATTTAGCACATTCTAGCTATACAAATGCCACATTTGACAATTACTATACAGATACTTTATTAGGTGTAGTTCCTGCAATGAATATAAACAAATCAAGCATTTTATTTAATACTGCAAAGGATTATAAAAAGGGAAATTTCGCTGTAGTTAATAATGACAAAGTCTCAAGCGACTGGAATATAACCCTCCAGGACGGTTCAGGCTTTATGGCAATAAGAAAACCAGGTGAAATCACTGAAATAAAACCTGGTGCAACGGTAACGGTACAGATAAAAAGCTTACCTACAAATGCCAGCTGTACATATTCACAGATATCCGCCATGCTTGTAGACAGTAATGGTAATATAGCCTGCTACGGCAAAATTTCATCCAACCTTTCAGATACTGAAATAAAGGTAAACATTCCAACCACTCTTCCAACTAGCAACTACAAAATGTATGTTTTTGCCGAAGATGTAAACTCAACAAATGGTAATCTTACGGATTACGCCAGCAATATGGTTGAATTAAAATCAACAAAACTATCAGCTAACTCCGTAGCTATTAAAAATCTCACTATACCAAATGCAAATGAAAGCTTTAATCCATCTGCATTATGCAATACAACAGGTGTAAAAAACATTTCATCCGTTGTATTAAAACAAAATAACTCTACCGTTACTGGCAAATTAAAATATTCAACTGATTACTGTATTGAAATAACAATAAATGCTTTAGACAACTACGCTTTTAACAGTTCAACAACAGCCACTGTAAATGGTCAGAATGCAAAAGTAAAATTTATATCTGAATCATCGATAATTGTTCAATACCCATTTACAACAGCTAACGAACCACCAACAGAACCACCTACTGAAGCCCCAACTGAGGCGCCAACCCAAGCACCGACCGAACCACCTACCGAAGCACCTACTGAGGTGCCTACTGAAGTTTCTACAGAAACTCCAACTGTGGAACCTACTACACAGGCTGCAACTAAAGAGCCTACTACACCTGCTACCTCTAATACTCCTTCATCTAAAGACTCAGACAAAAACTTTAGTTGGCTATGGATATTAATCCTTTTATTAGCTGGTGGCAGTGCAGGTGCAATCGGATATAAAATAAAATCAAAAAAATCAGAATAATTACACAAATAAAAAGTGCAGTTAAACTCAACTGCACTTTTTATTGTCTATAATGATATTATTTGTGTCATAATTGTACTTCTTCCCTAATCCTAGGGTTAAAACTTTTCATACATCATCCTACCATTCATAAGGGGTGTTCTGGTAGACGTAGTAATTAAGCCAATTGGTATAGAATGTATTAGCATGACATCTCCAGCTAAGTATTGGCTTTTGCTGTGGATCATTGTTTGGATAATAATTCTTAGGAATCTCGATTTCAAGACCCTTTGCCTTATCTCTCTTATATTCTCCATCAAGTGTAATTCTGTCATATTCTGGATGTCCTGTTAAGAAAATCTGCTTACCATCCTCTGCCATTACAATAAATACGCCTGCTTCTTCTGATTCAGCAAGTATTGTAAGCTTATCATTTTTAAGTATCTCTTCTCTTGCTATAGTTGTATGACGTGAATGAGGTGCAAGGAAAACATCATCAAAACCACGTACCAATGGTGTTTTTCTATTTAATACATTATGTTCAAATATACCAAATGCCTTTTTAGCCAGTGGCGATTTTTCGATACCATAATGATAGTAAAGACCCGCCTGAGCGCCCCAGCAAATATGTAATGTTGAAGTGGCATGAGACTTAGACCACTCCATAATTTCCTTTAATTCTTCCCAGTAATTAACCTCTTCAAAGGCAATTTGTTCAACCGGTGCACCAGTTATAATAAAGCCATCATATTTTTTGTGCTTAATCTGCTCAAATGTGGTATAAAACTGCTCAAGATGGGATGCTGCCGTATTTTTTGATACATGGGTTGCTAATTGTAAAAATGTAATATCAATCTGTAACGGTGTATTTGAAAGTGCTCTAAGCAACTGTACCTCTGTATCCTGCTTAATAGGCATAAGATTGAGTATAAGAATCTTTAAAGGTCTTATATCCTGCTTTAAAGCTCTGTGTTCATCCATTACAAATATATTTTCTGCTTCTAAAATAGATTTTGCAGGCAAATCACTATTAATTTTAATTGGCATAATCTAGTCTCCTTTAATCATACTTAAAAACTGTTCTTCTGAGATTATCTCAACTCCCAGTTTTTTAGCTGTTTTATTTTTGCTTGAAGTTGAATTAACATCATTATTAATCAAATAGTTAGTATTAGCAGATACCGTACCTGTAACCTTTCCGCCAAGACTTTCAATTAAATCTTTAATCTCGTTACGATTTGCAAAATGTATAACACTTCCTGTTATAACAAATACCTTACCTTCTAATACCTGTTCTTTCTTTTCTTCCTGTTTAAAATTTAATTCAGGTAAAAGTTTCATAAATTCTTTAAGCTTTACTTCATCTGCAAAATAATTAACAAAGCTTTCTCCTATAACATCTCCTATACCTTCTAAGGTTGTAAGTTCCTCTACTGTAAGAGCAACTATTTTATCAATATCGTTGTTATAGGCTTTACATATAACCTTTGCATTTGCAAGACCAATATTAGCAATGCCTAATGCAAATATAAGCTTCGGAAGCTCCGTCTGTCTTGAATTTTCTACGGAAGCTATGATATTATCATAAGATTTTATACCAAAGCCCTCCATATTTACTATTTCGTCCTTATATCTGTCCAAATGGTACAAATCAGCATATTCCTTTATAAAGCCCATAGAAATAAACTTTTCAAGTGTAGCTTCACTGATACCATCAATATTCATTGCATTTCTTGATACAAAATGAGAAAAGCTCTTTAGCTGCTTAGCAAGACAGTTAGGATTCATACAGTATAAGCTCTTTGCTTCATTTTGACTCTTAATCTTCGTAGGACCGCCACATACCGGACACTCACCCGGAATAATAAGCTTGCCACTTCTGGTAAGATTTTGACTTATCTGCGGAATAATCATATTAGCCTTGTAAACCTCAATCTCATCACCAATTCCAAGCATAAGTTCTTCTACTATACTTACATTGTGAACACTGGCTCTGCTTACAGTAGTGCCTTCAAGTTCAACCGGCTCAAATATGGCAACCGGATTAATAAGTCCTGTTCTTGATGCACTCCATTCAACATCTAATAAATGTGTTTTAGCTGTCTCATCTGCCCATTTAAAAGCAATTGAATCCCTTGGAAATTTTGCAGTTCTTCCAAGTGACTGACCATAGGAAATGCTATCAAATGTGAGTACAAGTCCATCTGAAGGAAAATCATTAGACTTAATTGCATTTGCAAAATACTCTACTGCTTCTACCACATTTGCACCAGTGACAATTTTTCTCTCAACCACCATAAATCCTTGATTTTCAAGCCAAAGATTTTGTTCTTCTTTTGAATCCTTAAAGTCAACTCCATCTGCCTTAACTACTGAAAACGCAAAGAAATTAACATTTCTTTTTGCTGTAATTTCATTGTTAAGCTGACGCACTGAGCCACTGCAAAGATTACGTGGATTCTTATATTTTTCTTCTTCATTTTCAATAGAAGCATTAATAAGTTCAAAATCTGAATACTTAATAACAGCTTCACCACGAATAATAAGTTCTCCTTTAAAAGCAATATTAAGAGGAATATTTTTAAACACTTTTGCGTTACCGGTTATAACCTCACCAATCTCGCCATTTCCTCTTGTAACTGCTTTGATAAGCTTACCGTCCACATAGGTTAATACTATTGTAAGACCATCAAGTTTCCATGAAAGTATACCCTTTTGTTCACCTAAAAAAGCTGCTAATTCTTCTCTTTCTTTTGTTTTGTTAAGGCTTAGCATTGGCTTTTCATGACTTTCTTTAGGAAGCTCACTAAGCACTTCGTAACCTACATTAATTGTAGGACTGTCTGACTGAACATAGCCTGTTTCCTCTTCTAGTTTAACCAATTCGTCATATAATTTATCATATTCGAAATTACTCATAATTTCATCAGATTCTGAATAATATGCCTTTGCAGCCTTATTCAGTACAACTATAAGCTCTTTTATTCTCTCAATCTTATTCACAAAAATCCTCCGTTTCAGGCTACATACCAAGGCTTTTTTTAAGTATTAAAAGTTCGTCCTTAGTAAGCTCTCTGTATTCACCAATTTTTAAATCTCCAAGCTTTATATTCATAATTCTTATTCTATTTAACTTAACCACTTTATAATTAAAATACTCACACATTCGTCTAATTTGTCTGTTAAGTCCCTGTGTCAATATTATAGAAAATGTTTTGTCGTTAAGCTTTGTAACCTTACATTTGTTAGTTATTCGGTCTAAAATAGGTACACCGCCCGCCATTCCTTCAATAAAACTATCAGTAATAGGCTTATTAACTGTAACAATGTATTCCTTTTCATGATTATTTGCTGTTTTTAAAATAGCATTCATCATATCACCATTATTAGTAAGCAAAATAAGCCCCTGCGAATCCTTATCCAATCTGCCGATAGGATAAATGCGTTCGCTATAATTAACAAAATCTACGATATTATGCTTATCATCCTTTGCTGCAGTACACACAATTCCCACAGGCTTATTAAGAGCAAGTAGCACCATCTTATCAACCTTTTTAATTTCTTTGCCGCAAAACATTACCTTTTGTCCTTCAAGTACCTTGCTACCCATTGTAGCAACCATACCGTCAATGGTAACCTTGCCTTCTTCTATATATTTATCAGCAGCGCGTCTTGAACATACACCGGCTTCGCTTAAGAATCTGTTAATTCTGGTCTCCACAGTATACCACCATTCATAATATTTTTCTCATTTTTATATATTAACATAAAATTTAGGTATTGTGAATATCAATTTATTAGGTTAAAATGTAGATTGTGATTATGCATCTGTAGCTCAGTGGATAGAGCATCTGTTTCCGGAGCAGAGTTAGCGCAGGTTCGACTCCTGTCAGGTGCATTTATAAAGACCAAAGTTCTCTATTAAGAACCTTGGTCTTTCTTTTACGCTATGGATAACAAATCCTTTTCTCTCTCATATACATACACATTATCAGATAGAATCTCTGTCATATGCACTTCTTCTTTATTAACCGTTCTTACCATAGTTGCTAAATCATCTCTTTGTATATCATCACTTTTAGGAATAAGAATAACCTCATGAATACTTGACGGTAAGATATATAAATCTGACTGAATAGTCTTTGAAAAATCCTTTAATACATCCTCATAAAGTATCGTAATAGCCCCATTATTCTTGCGATTATTAGTAAGAATATACATTGGCATTCCCTTTTCATCTACTCTTTCAAAAAACGCCTGTGCTTCTTCCTCTCCTGCAGTTTCCCTTAATAACTCACCAATCACCTGATTCATATTACGCAATTCATGTTGCAAAATATTAGGTGTATTAGCCTTTGCCATTTCATAAAGTTGATTTACATCAAGCTTCCACATATTCATATGATTATTATATACTGTAACGGTAAGATTCTGCTCTTCCTTTGTATCAAGCAGCAGGTAAAATACAATAGCCAAATCTAAAATTTTCTTGTGTGGTATCTGTTCTAAAAGCTTTAAATTCTGCTCATAATTGATTATCTTATATGCCAGACAGTGCTTTACCTTTTCAAAATCCTTGAATATATCTGGATCTATTAACAGCTTACTGTCATGTTCCCTGTGTATACTAATAATCTCGTCCACTAAATGATCAATCCCTACACCGGCATTATATTTATCATAAAACTCATTTAAATAAATGGTCGGTGAAATTTTTTTATTGTCATTCATTATCACTATACCATCTAATTCGATACCATTATTCTTAATAACATGATTAATACTAACCTTCTCCTCCTTTCCCACGTAATCAGCAATTCTGTCCTTAATTAAGGTAATAAATTCTTCGTAGGTCATACACTCATCCTCTCAATAAATATTAAATAAAAAATTGTGGAAAAATGATTCGAATGAATCTTTAGAAACAAATGTGTATAATTATATTACACCTAAAATGTTGTGTTAGTCAATACTTTTAAAGAATTTTACAATAGAAGTCATTTATCGACAATCTTCATTACCACCGCAGTGCGATTCTTAGCGAAGCGTTTTTGTTTACTATGAAAGACCTCTTTAGAGGAATTTCATAGTAAACAAAAAAGGCTAAAAGCATATCAATATCACATATACTTCTAGCCTATATCTTTAGCATTCTATTATTTATTTAATATGTTTAAGCATTTTTCTACTTTAGCACCCACCGCTTCATTATACTCTTGGTATGCTTTTTCTATATCTTTATTATAAAATATTATATAATAAAACAACTCCCCACGTTTTTCCACTATGTCCCCCAGATATTCATCAATTTCACTTGTATCATATTTTACTGGTTCAGTCTTTCCGTATTTATTTAAGACAGTGTTTAGCCTTTTTATCGTTTCTGAAACAACAGGTGTTTTCGATGCTGTAGCCGGATCTTTATCCGCATCGATCTCTCCTAATGACAATAACGGAGATATCACATTTTGCCCTACTAGATTTCCATCTACATAATCCCAATGAACGCCTTTTACCCCATAGGTCCATAAACTTTGAACTTCACCACCATCATATATTGACTCTATAAAATATTTAAAAATACCTTCCGGATTATTTGCTTTATTATTTATTGCCAATACATAACTTTGATTTTCGCGATAACATCCAACTTCCTCTATGGGTTCTAATACTGTAATCCTATCGTCTTCTATGTTATTTTGCTTAAATACCTTTTCTAAACCTTTTAAAGCTGTATGAGGTAATGTCGCAACGCCTATTTTCTCGTCAAGAAATAGTTTCTCATAAGCAATATTAAGACCATAACTATCAATTATTCCATCTGTTTGCTGTATCCTTAAAAATGCTTCTTTTGTTCTTTGTTCTGTAAATCCATCTACCCACTCGCCATTTTCATTTTTATAAAAATCGAAACAGGCACTTTGACAAAATTCAGGAATATAAACATGATCTGACAAAAAGCCATCTATACTTATTGGTGCTGTATTATACCTTTCTCTAAATGTATTACACATATGCAAATACTCTTCATAGTTTTTCGGAGCTTCTAAATTACATTCTTCTAACCATGCTGTTCTTACTACGGTAGCAAAACTCACCCCTCTTCGTATAGAAAAACCATACATTCCTTTTCTTTTATCTTTACCTTCTATCTCAAGGGTCGAAAGTCGGTTAATTGCCCATTCTTCCAAACGTCCAGACGCCTTAAGTTCAGAATTATCCCACGCATTCTTCATATCCCACAATGCACCAGTTTTTGCATAATAAGCATATTTATCCGCCGACAATACAAATACATCTGGAACCGTTTCTGAAACAAAACTTGCTTCTAGCACATCATAATAAGATGTAATTGGGGGAGTAACTAATTTGATCTCTATACCCAATTTTTTGCTAAGCTCTTTGGCAAATGTTTCTGCTTTGCCATCCTCAGTAGGCATAGTATTATCCCACATAACTGTAATAGTTTCTGGTTTTTCTATAGATGTAGCTGTAGCTACAGTCGTTTGACTAGTTGTAGTTTCCTGTTTTTTGCAGGCTACAGAACAAAGTAATATTAATATTGTTAATAAAAATGATATTGTTCTTTTTTTCATTATAAAACCCTCCTACGACAATGGTTTCACGCTAAAAAATTTTACAAATGTATTATAATTTGCGCCTAAATTGCTTGATATACCTGCATATTCAGGATCTAAAACTACTATACCTGTGGTATTGTCACAACATAAGTGTATCACTCATTAGCTTCGATAACAATATATTTGTCGTGAAATGCTCATTTTTGTCGTGAAATCTTTTTCCTAATCTCTTTATATCACTTTTTTCTCCTTACAAGTACATCTATAACCTTATACTTATATAGAGAGACCAACTAGTAAAAAAATTGCAAAATAAATGTATTTTTTAAAAAACATTTTTATTTTCTCTATGCGATTCTGTTCGTGCTGTGTAGTTTTTTTATAATCGAAAACGCAGTTTATACATAGTAGCAAAGTGGACAAGTCCACTCGTGCGAGTGTACATCCAACAGAGTGTTTTGCTTTACTAGTGAAAACCTCCTTTGAGAAATGTGTATACAAAAAAATCCGGACAGTCAAACTGCCCGGATAAATAATAATCAATAATTAAACACGTGATAAATATTCGCCTGTTCTTGTATCAATCTTAATCTTTTCGCCTTGTTCTACGAACAATGGTACCATAACCTTAGCGCCTGTTTCAACGATAGCAGGTTTTGTAGCACCTGTAGCTGTATCGCCCTTAACGCCTGGTTCAGATTCTGTGATAACTAATTCAACGAATAATGGTGGTTCGATAGAGAATACCTGTCCTGCATGTGAACAAAGTTTAACCATCTCATTCTCCTTAACGAACTTAAGAGCATCGCCTACATTATCCTCATTAAGTGCAATCTGCTCATATGTGTTGATATCCATGAAGTGATATAAATCACCATCTGAATATAAATACTGATAGTCTGCCTTTTCAATATGAGCCTGTGGAAGCTTTTCATTAGGTCTGAAAGTCTTTTCAACCACGCCACCATTCTTAATATTCTTTAATTTTGTTCTTACGAAAGCTGCACCCTTACCTGGTTTTACATGTTGGAATTCAATTACCTGATATACTTGTGCATCCATCTCGATTGTTAAGCCATTTCTAAAATCGCCTGCTTGTACCATACTTGGTATACCTCCTTAGCATTATCTCTAAATAGTTTATAATAAAATGACATATATTTCAACTGTTTTTTTTCAAAAAAAGCAACTATTTACATTTCATTTGAAATTTCTTTCATTGTAAATATAATCTCTTCAATGTTTTTTTCATCAGTTTCAATAAAATAGTCTGCAAATGCCTCATATATATGGGCTCTTTTTTTCATAAGCTCTTTTATTCTGCTTTCTAGGTCACAGCCTGCTAACAGTGGACGCTTTGTATCACCTTTTAATCTGTTGCATAGTGTGTCTATGGAAGCCTTTAAATAATACACTTTTCCAGAGCTTTTTAATATATCCTGATTAATCTTTCTTAATGGCAGACCGCCACCTAGAGCAATTACCAAATTATCCTTTTGTGCCAATTCTTTTACCGCTTCTGTTTCTAAATCTCTAAAATATTCTTCACCCTCATTGGCAAATATATCAGCAATTACTCGGTTATATTTATCTTCAATATAGCTATCAGTATCAACAAAGGTTTTATCGTATTTATCTGCAAAAGCCTTACCTATTGTTGATTTACCACAGCCCATAAAGCCTTCCAAAATAATATTAGCCATCTATTCCAAGCTCCTTTTTTAACATATGGTAAGCTTCCTTTGCCTCATTTTCATCTACGGTAGTTTCGGTCCATAGCTCAAATGCCAAAATGCCCTGATATAAAAGCATATTAAGGCCACCAAAGCTTTTTCCACCTGCTTCTTTCACCAGCTTCATAAACTTTGTTTCACTAGGATTATATATTATATCAACACCATATAAAACCCTGTCATAAAATGCTTTATCATATATAGGTGCTTTATCGTTATCAGGGTGCAAACCGACATTTGTAGTCTGAATAACTATGTATTTCTTATCATTATCCAAGGCCTCATATTCATCAAGTGCCAATACCTTAACAGTCAATTGGGTATATTCTGCCATAACATTGTCTGCTATATCCTTAGCCTTTGAAATGGTTCTGTTAATTATAGTAAGTGATTTAACCTTTGAATCAGCACATAAAAAGGCTACCGCCCTTGCCGCACCACCGGCTCCTATTATCACTACATCCATATTCTCTAAAGGTACATTTTCCAAGGACAGCTGGCGTTTTAAGCCTAAAATATCAGTATTATAGCCCTTGTAGCCACCCAAAACTCTTACTAAGGTATTAACTGCACCAATTTTTGCAGCCAATGAATCTATATCCTTAAGATAAGGAATCACCGCATTCTTATGCGGTACTGTAACGTTCATTCCTTTAACATTAAGCTCATAGGCTCCTACAACAGCCTTTTCTACCTCGGTCACTTCAAAAGGTACATATACCATATCAAGACCTTTTTTCTGTGCAAGATAATTATGTATAATAGGTGACATAGAATGCTTTATAGGATTACCAATGATTCCACATACACCCGTTGTTCCTCGTATATTCATAACATGCTCCTACTTATCAAGTATCTTCTTTAACTCATCCATAAATGTGTTAACATCCTTAAACTCTCTATATACCGATGCAAAACGCACATAGGCAACAGGGTCTACATTTTTTAACTCATTCATAACAATTTCACCAATTCTTGAAGTTGACACTTCCTTTTCTTCAAGATTGAAAATAATAGTCTCTATCTTATCAACCAATTCATTAATCTGATTAATAGAAACCGGTCTTTTATGACATGAACGTACTATTCCCGATTCAATCTTAGCCCTGTCATAAGGTTCTCTGTTATTATCCTTTTTAACAACAATCAAAGGCATTGTTTCAACCTTCTCATAGGTCGTAAATCTCTTACCGCACACATCACAGTGTCTTCTTCGTCTAATTGAACTACTGTCTTCTGCCGGTCTTGAATCTATAACTCTTGTATTTTCTTCTCCACAAAATGGACACTTCATATAGCCATTCCTCCAAAATCTTATATAAGGTTATTATATAAAAAATACATTTATCGGTCAATTATATTTAGAAACATTTTACTAATACATTTTCAACACAAACATCTACTAAAATCACATCAGGACCTATATTTCTTACACATTTAAAAGGAATTACATATTCTGTGTCTCTTCCTAAAAAACCACAGATTTTACAGGGACCAGGCACAATTAAGGACAAAATACAGCCTGTTGAACATTCAAACTCAACATCCGTAACAAATCCTAATATTTTGCAATCACAAATATTTATAACCTCTTTATCTTTTAAATTACATATTCTCAAATTAATCACCTCTTACCTATAGTGTATGAAAAATGCAAAAAAATTCCACTGCTTTTATCGTATAAATATAAGCTTTTAGGCAATCATTTTATTATACAAATCAGTGAAATGGAGATTAGTGATGGGAGTATACAAGGTAGAAATATGTGGAGTAAATACTGCCACATTACCTCTTTTAAAGCAAGAGGAAAAAGATGAACTTTTCAAAAAAATACTTGAAGGCGACACACAGGCAAGAGAATTATACATCAAATCCAACCTACGCCTGGTTCTAAGTATTATAAAGCGTTTTTCAAATTCTAACGAAAATGTCGATGATTTATTTCAAATTGGCTGTATAGGTTTAATCAAGGCAATTGACAATTTTGACATCAATCAAAATGTAAAATTTTCCACCTATGCCGTACCTATGATTATAGGTGAAATAAGACGCTATCTTCGTGACAATAACTCAATACGAATAAGTCGTTCAATCAAGGATACTGCTTATAAAGCCATTTATGCAAGAGAAAGTCTTACACGCAAGAACTCTAAAGAACCTACTATTGCTGAAATTGCTGCTGAAGTTGGCATAAGCAAAGAAGAAATTGCAATGGCTCTAGATGCCATTCAGACCCCGGTTTCTCTATATGAACCTGTATATAATGAAGGCGGTGATGCCCTTTATGTAATGGATCAGATAAGTGATAAAAATTGCAAGGAAGAAAATTGGATTGAGAATATCGCATTAAAGGAAGCTGTATCACACCTTAATAAACGAGAACAAGAAATCATTACCCTAAGATTTTTCCATGGTAAAACTCAAGTGGAAATTGCTAATGAAATAGGTATTTCTCAGGCTCAGGTAAGTCGTCTTGAGAAAAATGCCTTAAAAAATATGCGTAAATATCTGGAATAGACCCTTAGGTCTATTCCAATTTTACAATTTCTCTTTTTAATCTCTTTATAATCTTCTTTTCCAATCTAGAAATATAGGATTGGGAAATGCCGAGTAAATCTGCCACCTCCTTTTGAGTCATTTCTGAACCATCAGGCCTGCTCAAACCAAATCTAAGGTCTATAATTACTCTTTCTCTTTCTGAAAGCTTTTCAATAGCCTTATTAAGAAGCTTTCTTTCAACTGCATTTTCAATATCTTTATAAATTACATCCTCATCTGTTCCAAGTATATCCGAAAGCAAAAGCTCATTGCCATCCCAATCAACATTTAACGGTTCATCTATGGATATCTCTAATTTCTTTCTGTTATTCTTTCTTAAATACATAAGAATCTCATTTTCAATACATCTTGAAGCATATGTTGCCAACTTTATATTTTTCTCAGGTGAAAATGAATTAATTGCCTTAATAAGACCTATTGTACCTATAGAGATTAAATCCTCAACCCCTACTCCCGTATTATCAAATTTCTTAGCTATGTACACAACAAGTCTTAAATTATGTTCAATCAGCATAGATTTTCCATATGCTTCATCTTCACTCCCTAAAAGTGCAATCATCTCTCCCTCTGTTTTTCCATCAAGTGGTGCCGGTAACACATCCGCTCCACCAATATAGTGAACCTCTCCCTCTCTTGTAAGCATTAAATTTTTAATGGTTGGTACTATTTTAAATTTTATTGTATTTGGCACTGATACTTTTATAGTCACTGCTATACCTCCTGTTTTTCAAATATCACTGTATTAAGCAACATAGAGTATGTACTGTGTTTACTCAAAACACCATCATAAACTGCCACTGCCGCCTTATTAATTACTTTAATTTCTTCACCCTTATATATACATATATAATCCACATCAATTACAGGTATAATTCCCCGCTTATTACCCAAAGACGAATATGGTATAAGTCTGTAATGTAAATTTGTTACTCCTCCATTTTTTTCTACCAATTTTTGTAGCTTATCTCTTTCAACAACATTAACTGCTTTATTATATATAGGGTCAATTAAGGTATTTCCCGAATCATATAAGGCATTAACGTATACTTCAGTATTTCCTATGACAATTTTTACCTTAAATAGCTTTTCATCATACAATCTGTGACGTTCAATAACTCCCCTGACTAACAGATAAAGCATTGCTGAACACATTATTATTATTAATGGTCCTAAGCCTTCATCTAAAAGATTTTTTAAAAAATATCCACAGTATGTATAATAATATAAAAAATGTGCCATTCCTCCCATAGTAAAAGTTATAAGATATAATAACGCCGACATTTTTAATATCTTTGTAAATTTGTATGCATAAGCTACTATTTTCACCATAATAATAACTATTACTATATATGAAAATAACATTTCTATGACTATGTTTATTTTTAGCACCATTATTATGCACACCCATAATGCGCCTATTGCCGCAGCTGCTATCAGTCTTATAAGGCTTGTATTAATTCTTTGGACCTTTATTAATACAAGTAGCGCAAAGGCATCCATAAAAAAATTGACCAAAAATAAAACATCTAAGTATAATATATACGCTTACACAGCACCTCCTTTTGTACTGACTAAGCATATTATACTCAGATGTTTCTATATATTTTGTCGAATGTATGTATCTATTTTTAATAATTTGTCGACATAATTCGACAAACTAAGCTGTTGGAGTCATAAGTATCTTACCTGTTCCTCTATAAACATTAACAAGACCTTCTCCTGATGCAGCAGAACCTAAAAGGCTCTTTCCTGATTTTTCTACTGTAAAATTAAGATCCCCTGACCAGGCAATAGCCATATTACCATCAATCTTAACACAGTCATTTGTTAATTCAAATTCTATAAGTTCACTTTCTGGTACCGGGCTTTCAATAACTGCATATCCGTTACCAACTAAAGAAAGGTTGAATAAACCTTCATTGCCTAATGCTGCAGATGAAAAATTGCTTCTTGCCACAACCTTCTGGTTGATTGTTCCATCACATGCAAGGAATAAACCATCATCTAAAACAACCTTACCACCCCATTCAGATAAATCAAGTACAATTGGGTGCTTATATGTAGGCTCTAGCATTACACAGCCACTACCTGAATACGATGGTTTTACTGCAGATTCACCTGTAACCGCCGAAGAAACCATCTTACCAAAAAGACTACCAACACCTTTAATACCACTAGTTACATTTACATCACCAATCATCCATTGCATCGCTCCGGCTTGTAATGTTACCGAATTACCATTTAAATCAATTACAACCTGTCTTCTTCTTACATTCATCTCCGATGCATAATATGCCGCAACTGCATTAACCGGTGAAACACTTAAATCTCTCTTATGCTCAATGACCTTGTATGAGCCTTTTTCTGCAATAACACTTACATTGCTGCTTTCAAATACATTTTTAACTTTATACATTTTTCCTCTCTTTCCAGACTTAAGTAATTATACTTTAGTCTATTATCTTTTTACTTTAGTACATTAGTAATTATACCATTCTAATTAAAATTTGTCATTATATTTAAAAAAGTACTTGATTTTTTTCTTAATATAGTATATCATAGTCAAGTGATGTTTTTATGGCTCGTTGGTCAAGCGGTCAAGACGCCGCCCTCTCAAGGCGGAAACACGGGTTCGATTCCCGTACGAGCTGCTACTGTATTTATACAGCCCAACCCAATCTAGAATCTCGCAAGCGAGGTTCTTTTTTTATTTTAGTGAATATGGAATACCAAAAGAGTACACACAATAAAATGACGTGTACTCTTTTTATACTTATTCTTTATTAACAATTAATTCTTCAAATTCCTGTATTGATACAGGCTTGTGATACATAAAGCCCTGTGCTGATTTGCAACCACATTCAAATAAGAAATCTGCCTGTTCCTTGTTCTCAACACCTTCTGCTATCACTTCTATATCAAGTTCTGTCATCATTGCAATAATATGCTGTAATATAATTCTTGATTTCTTCTGATTAATAAATCCTGATATAAATTCTTTATCAATCTTAACTTCATCTATTGGCTGTTTTTTAAGCAATGCCATAGCTGAATATCCAGTTCCAAAATCATCCACTGAAAATGTAAAGCCGCCACTTCTCATGCGTTGCATAACCTCAAACAACTGCTCTTCATTTTCCATAAATGAACTTTCTGTAAGTTCAATCCTTACATAACCTGGTGCAACATTATATTTTTCCGATAAATAATTAAGCTTATCTTCAAAAATCAAGTTGCGGGAATGTATTCTTGAAAGATTCATAGATAATGGTACCGGTTTAATACCTCTGTCTAACCAGCTTCTAATAAGCTTAAATACCTTTTCCCAAATATAGATGTCAAGTTCAATAATAAAGCCATTCTGCTCAAATATAGGTAAAAAGTCTTTTGGAAACATAACTCCATAAGTAGGATGATTCCATCTTACTAATGCCTCTCCACCATTGACAATTCCAGTCTTTAAATCTACCTTAGGCTGGATATATATGTCAAACTGTCCAGTTCTTAATGCCTTTACCATATCATTTTCAATACGCTTATCTGCTAAAAGCTTCTTACGATATTTTTCATCATAAAATGCATAGGAATTAAATACCTTACCTTTTATAGTCTCTAACGCAAGATTAGCATAGTCACACATAATGCTTATAGGCTCATCATTAGTCTGAGAAACACATATTCCAATAGCAGGCATAAGTCTGCATTCAAAAGGATGCTCTAATATACTTTCAGAAATATCATCAGCGATGGAAATCAATTCTTCCTGAGATTTAAATTCTATTGCCATAGCAAATATATCTGCTCTTAAATGGGCAGCCACACAATAGTCCTTCTGATACTTCTTAAAAATCTCACTTATGTATATTAATATCTTGTCTCCTGCTTCTCTACCAAAGAACTCATTAACTGTCTTGAAACGGTATATGTCTAACAATATTATGGCAAATTTTTTGTCCTTGTTAGAGTTAATCATCTCATAGGCATAATAATTGAACGCTTTACGCTTCATAAGACCTGTAAGACTGTCATATTCCTTATCTTCGTTCTCATCCACAAGCTTTTTCAATGTATAAATATAATGTTCTTTTTTCGCTTCCTCTGTTAATAAAATATTGGTATCTTCTGTATTCATACCATCACCATCCTATGCGTTCCTATATCTATATTTTACATTATTTTTAAAAAATTTCAAGATTTTTTAAGTAAAATCAAAAATAGATAACTGACTTGATTCAGGCAGCCCTTCCAATATGCCTAACTTAGACATTAATTCAATAACTGTTTTACTTGCCTTTGTTCTCTGTGCAAAATCCTGCTTTGAAAGAAATGGTCCGTTTTTAACAGCTTCTTCAATTGCAAATGCAGCCTTTTCACCAAGACCATCAATTGAACTTAATGAAGGCATTATCTTTCCATCTATAATCTGGAACTGTGTTGCCTTAACCTTTTCCAATTCAATAGGCATAAAATCAAATCCTCTTGCGTACATTTCCTGAACTATTCTCATATCTCGAAGAGAATCTTCTTCTTTTGCAGAAAGCTGTTTTAGAGCATCTCGTTTCTTGTAATCCTCTAGGAAATGTTCTAGCTTATCTCTGCCAAGACACATCATTTCATAAGAAAATGCTTTAGCTCTAATACTGAAAAATGCTGTATAATATGCCAAAGGATAGAACACCTTACAATAAGCAATTCTCCATGCCATCATAACATATGCGGCTGCATGGGCTTTAGGGAACATATATTGAATCTTTTTACAAGACCATATGTACCATTCCGGTACTCCGGCCGCAATCATATGCTCCTCCCATTCTGGAGTAAGACCTTTTCCTTTACGTACGCTTTCCATTATTTTAAAGGATTCACCCTTATCCATTCCCTGATTAATAAGATATACCATAATATCATCTCTTGTACAAATTGCAGTAGAAATGGTTGCCTTGCCTTCTTCTAATAATTTCTGTGCATTACCAAGCCATACGTCTGTACCATGAGAAAGACCTGCTATTCTTACCAAATCTGAAAAATACTGTGGCTTGGTATCTATAAGCATCTGCATAGCAAAATCTGTACCAAATTCCGGTATACCTAATGCTCCAAGCTTACAGCCACCAATATCCTCTGGCTTTATTTTTAAAGCTTCCGTATTCTTAAATAAGGACATAACTTCTTTTGAATCCAATGGAATAGTCTTAGGATCAACGCCTGTTAAGTCTTGCAACATTCTAATCATAGTAGGATCATCATGTCCAAGTATATCAAGCTTTAAAAGGTTGTGGTCTATACTATGGTAATCGAAATGTGTAGTTATAATATTGGATTTTTCATCATTTGCCGGATGCTGAACAGGTGTAAAGCTGTGGATTTCTTCACCAATTGGCAATACAATAATACCACCTGGATGCTGTCCCGTACTTCTCTTTACTCCTACGCAACCCTGTAAAAGACGCTCAATCTCGCAATTACGCTTATATTGATTACGTTCTTCGTAATATTTTTTTACATAGCCAAATGCAGTTTTATCTGCAACTGTGCCTATAGTTCCTGCTTTAAAGGTTTGTCCTTTTCCAAAAATTACCTCTGTGTAGGCATGTGCTTTTGCCTGATATTCACCTGAAAAATTAAGGTCTATATCAGGTTCTTTATCTCCGTTAAAGCCTAAGAAGGTTTCAAAAGGTATATCAAATCCATCTTTTTTCAATAAAGCACCGCATACAGGACATTTTTTGTCTGGCATATCACATCCAGCACCTCCTGCAAAGGCTCTTACTTCATCTGATTCAAAATCACTGTAATGACATTCGCTGCAATAATAATGTGGGCTTAATGGATTAACCTCTGTTATTCCTGCCATTGTAGCCGCAAAGGAAGAACCTACGGAACCTCTTGAACCAACTAAATAACCATCCTCATTGGATTTCCACACTAATTTTTGTGCAATTATATACATAACGGCAAAACCATTTGAAATAATGGAATTAAGCTCTCTTTCAAGTCTTTCAACAACCACCTTTGGCAGATTTTCTCCATATATTTCATGGGCCCTGTCATAGCATATATTTTTTAAGGTTTCTTCTGATTTATCGATTACAGGAGCACATTTATCAGGTCGTACCGGTGCAATTTTTTCGCACATATCTACGATTTTGCCCGGATTGGTTATTACTATTTCCTCAGCTTTATCGTTACCTAAATATGCAAATTCATCAAGCATTTCCTGTGTTGTCTTTAAATACAATGGTGCCTGCTCGTCCGCATCATCAAAGCCTTGTCCTGCCATTAAAATTCTTCTGTAAACCTCGTCCTCTGGCTTTGTAAAATGAACATCACCAGCGGCTACAACCATTTTATTAAATTTATCCCCAAGGCTGACAATACGTCTATTTATATCTCGTAAATCTTCAACTGAATTAATTGAATATTTGTCACTTCGTACCATAAACATATTGTTACCTGTAGGTTGAACTTCAAGATAGTCATAAAATTCAACTAATCTTGTTATTTCTCTTTCATCACGACCATTTAAAATCGCCTGATATAATTCACCTGCTTCACAAGCTGAGCCTACTAAAATACCTTCTCTGTGTTTATTTAATTCACTTTTAGGTATTCTTGGTCTTCTGTGCAGATATTGTAAATGGGACATAGATACCAATCTATATAAATTAACTCTTCCCACTTCACTTGTTGCTAATAATATTACATGGTATGTAGGAAGCTTTTTTATTGCTTCTGCATTAAGATAGCTGATTTTATTTACCTTATCCAAATCAGTAGCATCCCTGTCTTTTAACATTTTTATAAACTTTTCAAATATCTGCGCGGTAACTGTAGCATCATCAACTGCTCTATGATGATTGAAAGGCGGTAATTCTAATGCCTTCGCTACTACATCAAGCTTATATTTATTTAAATTAGGCATAAGTATTCTGGCTAATGCAATTGTATCAAGATAGGTTGGCTCATACGTAACACCGATTCTCTTTGCTTTAGCTTTAATAAAGCTTACATCAAACTCTGCATTATGTGCCACTAATATACAATCCTTACAAAACTCTAAAAATTCAGGCAATACCTGTTCAATTAACGGAGCCTCTATAACCATGCTGTCGTTTATTCCGGTAAGATTTTCGATTTTAAATGGTATTGGTATAACTGGATTTACAAAGCTTGAAAATCGGTCTGTAATTTCGCCATTTTCAAATTTTACGGCTCCTATTTCTATAATTCTGTCATTATCAGGACTAAGTCCTGTAGTCTCAATATCAAATACAACAAATTTATCATCTAAGGACTGGCCCTTCGAGTTAGTTACAATGTCTTTTAAATCGTCTACAAGATAGCCTTCCATACCATAAATAAGCTTAAAGTCCAGCTTTTCGTCCTTTTGTTTATATTTCTTTTCCACTTTTTCTATGTGGTGATAAGCTTCTGTAAATGCCTGAACCACACCGTGATCTGTCAATGCTATTGCCTTGTGTCCCCAGGATATGGCAGTATCTATAAGCTCTTTTACATCTGAAACGCCATCCATTTCACTCATTTTTGTATGACAATGAAGCTCTGCTCTTTTTTGCAGTGCATCGTCTCTTCTCTTTTTTCTTGTATCACTAGATTTCATAACGCCTGTAACTGAGCTTATGGAAATCTCATGGTCAAATTTATCCATTGAAG
>JAZQMK010000063.1:0-2900 GCA_045543455.1 Lachnospiraceae bacterium | reverse complement strand
GGGGGTTATATGAATTTATTAAAAAACACATGGAAAAACAAAACATTAGTAGTCATGGCTTTGCCGGCAGTGATATTGTTCATCATGTTTAATTACATACCAATGTTTGGTTTGGTATTAGCATTTAAAGATTTTAATTATGCTGATGGTATTTGGAATAGTCCATGGAATGGTCTGGAGAATTTTAAGTATTTGTTTATGGTTGGGGATACGGCATGGAAACTGACTAGAAATACTGTTGGATATTATATTCTGTTTACTATCTTTGGAACCATAGGAAATGTGGCTTTGGCTATAGGCATTAATGAAATGGTATTTAAAAAACTTGCGAAGTATTTCCAAAGCGCCATGATTCTGCCTACATTTATTTCTTATATTGCAATTTCTTTTGTAGTGTATGCATTTTTAAAAAGTGATACCGGAATTATCAATAAGATGATTATTGCTTTAGGTGGATCAAATTTCTCATTTTATTTAGAACCGGATGTATGGCCGGCAATCTTATTAATTGTTAAAACGTGGAAAGGAATTGGTTATGGTTCCGTATTATATTTATCAGTATTAACCGGTATTGACCAGAGCTTGTACGAAGCAGCGGATATTGATGGTGCTAATGCATGGCAGAAGATGCGTTATATTACTATACCGATGTTAATACCGATGGTTGTAGTAATGACATTACTGGGACTGGGAAGTATTATGCATTCTGATACGGGCTTGTTCTTCCAGGTGACCAAGAATGTTGGTGCATTGTACCCGACTACTCAGGTTTTGGACAGCTATGTATTGAATGCGCTTGCAACGAACAGTGATTATGGTATGACAGCTGCGGCGACATTCTATCAATCAGTAGTTGGATTCGTGATGGTAGTAGGAACGAATTTTGTTGTTCGTAAAATTTCTCCGGAAAATGCACTGTTTTAAGGAGACTAACTATTAGAAGTCAATAGTTTTTTTAAAAAAGTTATATCTAAAAAAGGGTAACCTTAATAAACCCTCATGATGAGGATTTTAAAAGTAAATATAGTTAACTGCCACTACTCAGCTAACGGAGCAAAGAATCATTAAAATCAATGCCTTTGGATTCCAATGTATATATAACTCGAACCAGTTTTTTTGCGGTGTGCGAAAGGGCTACACGGTGTGGTTTTCCTTCCAAGCGTTTCTTGTGGTAATAAGACGCAAAGACAGGGTTAAATTTAATCAATGGAATCACACAGTTCATCAACACATAGCGAAGTTGTGAAGAACCTCTTTTTACCATCTTTCCGCGGAACTCCATAGTTCCGGATTGGTAGTATCCAGGTTCCAAACCTGCAAAGGAAAGCATCTGTGAAGCGGACGAAAAGCGTGAGAAATCACCATATTCTGCCACAATGGTTGCAGCGGTTATGTAACCGATTCCAGGGATGGTAAGTGTTTTAGGATTTAGTTCCTGAATTAAAGGTATGATTTCATTTTCCAAAGCTTGTACTTCTTTTTCAGCAGTTCGATAGAGGGAAAGAATACTAATGAGCTGGGATTCAAATATAGGATTTGAGTCACCGACAGTCATAGTTGCCAGTTCTTTCAGTGCAATCAAACGTGCATAAGAAAACTTTCCGTGAGAGATGCGGCGTATTTCATCGTAGTCCTCGTCAGGGATGCAGGCAATGATATCCGGAGTATGATACTTCTCTAAGATATGCAAAGCCGTTGCAGAGAAGGAATGATTAAAAAATGGCTTAAATTCAGGGAATATGTGGTCTAAAACATTTGTAAGTTTTACCATATATAAACTTCTCTGACGAACAACAGTATCTCTTAATCTTGTTAGAGACTTTAAGGAGTAAATGTGATAAAATCCTTTTGGATAGGGTTTGTAGTCTACCGACATGAGAAAGCGAGCAATGGAGTGGGAATCTAAAGCGTCGTTTTTGGTACGTCTTAAAGTCTGAGCATGAATAAACTTGCTGATTAAAGCAGGGTTGGATTCCATAAAGCTGTAGTGGGCATTTTCAAGGAATCGCTTAAGGTTAGATGTGTAGTGACCGGTTGCTTCAAACCCTATTTTTATATCTTCAGGGGAAGCAAGCGAAGAAAGAAGAGTTTTGAAAGAATCAAACCCTTCGAAAGAATTGGCAAATACGAAGTCATCAACAACAGTATTGCCTGACTGATCAAGAATAGAACAGTCGTGTTTGTACTTGGAAACATCAATTCCGACATAGTACATGGTGAAACCCTCCTTGTAAAAAAGTATTTAGCACTGCTGTTTATCCACAGGGAATTCGACTGTGTATTCTCGAAACATGAAACGTCAGGCGTTAACTAACTGATTACCAGTAATAGACGAAAAGCCGTGGTCTGAGTCTCCTTCGAACAGTCATAGCTGTATGTTATGAAATACAAATCCACAGTGCTTTAAGTATTATACAGGAACACATGAGTTCCTTGATATAACCAAAAATAAAAAGAAAGGAAAAAGTATAATCCAATCACCCTATAAAGGATAATTAGATTATACGAGGCGTTATGAAAAGTAAGAAAAAAGTTGGATTAGGTCAATATGTTTTGTCTGCTGTGATGGGATTATATGCTTTTATTTGTCTGGCCCCTATATTGTTGGTTATCGTAGTGTCTTTTAGTAGTGATGAGAGTATTAAAAATAAAGGCTTCTCATTTTTTCCGGAAAGCTGGTCTTTAGAAGCATGGGAGTATGTCTTTGGTTTTGGAAGACAGCTGATCGTTTCATATGGTGTAACCATTTTTATTACGGTTGTCGGTACTGTCTTTGGTCTGATTGTAATGAGTATGTTTGCCTATACGCTTAGCCGCAGTAATTTTATGCTTCGTAAGTATTTAGCAATGATGATGTTGTTTACGATGTTATTTTCTGGCGGACAGCTTGCTATATACAT
>JAZQMK010000062.1:0-43506 GCA_045543455.1 Lachnospiraceae bacterium | reverse complement strand
ACCAATGATTACAAACTGTGTATGTTCATCAACGATACCTTCCATTACATGATTGATAAGGTCAAGACCTTTCTGATCTGTTAAACGAGAAACAAGACCAATCATGAATTTCTTCTTATCTACTGCAAGACCTAAATCCTGCTGTAATTTTTCTTTGTTTAATGCTTTTTTCTTTCTCCAGTTTTCAGCATCAAAGTTTACATAAATTTTTTCATCTGTAGCTGGATTATAGTTTGTATAATCAATACCATTTACGATACCTTGCATATCATAATGACGAGCAGATAAAAGACCATCTAAACCTTCACCATATTCAGCAGTCTGAATTTCATTTGCATATGTATCAGATACTGTTGTGATGTAGTCTGCATAAACAAGACCACCTTTAAGATAATTAGAATCACCATATGCTTCAAGCTTGTCTGATGTAAAATAACTATCATCAAGACCTGTTATGTCTTTTACACATTTCAAATCCCATACGCCCTGGAATTTCAAGTTATGTATTGTCATTATGCTCTTAATATCCCTATAAAATTCACCCTGAGCAAATCTTTCCTTAAGATATACAGGAATAAGACCTGTCTGCCAATCGTGACAATGAACTATATCAGGTTTAAAACCAGTTATAGGTATTGCCGATAATGCAGCCTTGCTAAAGAATGCAAATTTTTCAATATCTTCATATATGTTACCATATGGCTTATTGCCTGCAAAATAATACTCATTATCAATAAAATAGAACATAACTCCGTCAAGCTCTAATTCAAAAACTCCAACATATTGACTTCTCCATGCCAAGTCAATATTAAAGTTTCCAATATATTTCATCTGATTATGATATTTTTCATTAATTGCCAAATATTTTGGCAACATAACTCTTACATCAAATTCATCTTTATTAAAATATTTTGGTAAAGAACCGCATACATCTGCAAGTCCTCCTGTCTTAATAAATGGTACTGCTTCTGAAGCAATGAATAAAATATTCTTCATAAACTACCTCCGAAAAATCATTCTGCATATATTATAACCTTATTACATACCTTATGTCAATTTATACTCTTACATTTTTATACTGCAATCTTATTTTATCTGTAATAAGTGCTACAAATTCTGAATTTGTCGGTTTTCCCTTCCCATTATTAATAGTGTAGCCAAATAATTCATCGATAGTATCCATTTTACCTCGACTCCATGCTACCTCAATAGCATGTCTGATTGCTCTTTCTACCCTGCTTGAAGTTGTTGCATGTTTTTTTGCAATTGTAGGATATAAAATCTTTGTTATACTATTAAGCATTTCCATATCATTTACAGACATAATAATTGCATCTCTTAAATATTGATAGCCTTTAATATGAGCAGGAACACCTATTTCGTGAATAATATTTGTTACATCATTTTCAAGATTATTTTTTATAAAATCTTCGTCATTCTGCTTTGTAATAGCAGGCATTTTTCTTATGGTCTTCTTATTACTCAAAGAATTCTTAATATACTTTAATCTGTTAATTAGTAAATCATTATCAAAAGGCTTCATCATATAATAATCAGCCCCTAAGCTAAATGCATCTTCTGTAATTTCTTCTTTACCAACTGCTGACAATACGATAAAAGAAGGTATTTTCTTTATATCCATATCATCATTAACCTTTTCCATAACACCTAATCCGTCAAGCTTTGGCATAACCAAATCTAAAATAACCGCATCCGGTTGTTTTTCTTTTATCAGCTGGTATGCCTCTTCGCCATTCGATGCCTTTCCAACAATCTCAAAATCTTTTTGACAGCTAATTATAGTGTCAAGTAAAAATAACATTTTTTCGTTGTCATCAGCTATTACAATGCTTAGTTTTTCCATTTTTGTCCTCCTAGGAATTTATAGGATAATTATAAATGTATTTACAAAATATGGCAATTATTTTTCATCGACAGTTTTGTCGAAAAATGTCGAATATGTTATTGAAGCTGATTATGTGCATAATTGATTAGAAAACTACTGTCAAATGAATGTAAATCTCCAACAACAACATATATGTCTCGAATCTGATGCTTTTCAATTAATTGAGTAAGATTAGCACCTGTTGCATTTTTATTAAAATATCTTGGATCATAATAATGCACCTGATTATAATTTCCAACTAAAAACGGAATAAAGGAAAGACCAAATGAATCTGTAATTACCAGACAATTTTCTGTCTCGCCATTATTTGCCTGAGTATAAGTCCAAGGACCTGCAGGGCCTCCAAGATATACTGTATATCTGTCATTTGCTTTTGCATTAAAATTCAAAAAGTCAATGATATTATATTGCTCACCTGATACTATTCTACGCCATTCAAAGCTACATTTAGGCATTAACAGTTCTAATGTATCCGCATTATCTTTCATATAACTTGTTGGATTATCTCTATAGTATGTTCCTAAAAATGGTTTTTCCACCGTTAACTCAAAATCGTTATTATAGTCACATACAGTTTTTCCGGCTCTTTTTGCCATCTCTAAATATACAAGGTATGAACCATACGGTGTCCAATGCATATCTGTTCTAAAATATACATACTTATCAGCCTTGATACCTCTACTTAAAATATTAGCTGCATCAAATGCATATACATTCTTACTTCCAAATGCATTAATAAGCTCGTCAAAATCACTATAAAGCTCACCATTTTTCGATGAATTTACAAACATATTTCCTCTTGAGCTTTGTGGAACTACAGTAAACATAAGCTTTCCACCCTCTGGTAAAAGAGCTGCATATTTATTTAAAACTGAAGTTACAGCCAGAGCAGAATTTTTAGAAAATGTATACAGTGGCGTTGTTTTATTATCCACCTTCATATATATCCCCAGCTTTTCAGGAAAATCTTCAATATTCCCCTGTACTTTATCCAGTATTTCTGGATATTCTTTATTAACGTCGCTCTCTGTATCTGTTTCAGGTTCTTTATCAGGTTTAGTAGGCTGCTGATTAATAATATCATTTACAAGATTATCTATGTCAGCCACATAGTCCTTATCATCAAGAGGGTCAACTACCTTCGGTGAAATAGCTAAATATTCAGAATATGTTGCTACACTCATTACATCCTTAAGCTTATTAGTATTAGCTATTATAAGATTTCTTTTAGGAAAATGATCCAAAAGATAGGCCTCAATTCCATTTCCAAAATCACCAGAAATGACATTATCAAAAGTAAATTCTGGAAAATTAGCTAAAACCCTGTTCTCTTCCTTTGAAAACACATCCTTATTTTGAGGATTAACAAGATAAAATATACCGCATACAGAAATGAATGTAATCCATATGCTTATAAAAATTATATAAACTATTTTCTTCATTCTAATCCTCCCTTAAAACCTAAAATATAAAAACGGATTATAACTTTGTCCTATTAAAAGTCCAAAAGATATCAATGCAACTATAGAGACAAATATTACTTTTAGAACCACATTTGATGTTATTTTTCTGCTAATTATATCCTTCCATGGTACACAGGCAATGATTGCTATTATTAAAAATCCAAGGAAATGTTTTAAATAATACACAGCTACAGCATCATATAGCTTAGCATTTATGCCAAATAAAGCACCAATATGTAATAAACCATTATTTAAATCAATATGATAGAAAATAATCCAACCAATTATAACAAAAGGCAGTGTACATACCACATTTATAACAGCAGGTAATTTTTCTTTAAGCTTTAAGAAAAACTGCTTTTCAATAATTAAAAGAACACCATAATAAATGCCCCACAGCAAGAAATTGTAGCTTGCACCATGCCATATACCTGTAAGCGCCCAAACCACCATAATATTTCTTATTTGTTTAACCTTACTTACACGATTACCGCCAAGAGGTATATATACATACTCTCTAAAAAATGAACCAAGAGAAATGTGCCATCTTCTCCAAAATTCCGTAATACTCTTTGAAATATATGGATAATTGAAATTCTCAAGGAAATCAAAACCAAACATCTTTCCAAGTCCAATAGCCATATCCGAATATCCGCTAAAATCAAAATAGATTTGTAATGTATACGCTATTGCTGTAAGCCATGCACCAAGAACAGTTGTATTCACTGTAATATCCACATTCAAAAGTATTTCTCCGCAGGTATTTGCAAGGAGAATCTTCTTTGAAAAACCAAACAAAAATCTGATAAAGCCTTCCGAAAATTTTTCTAAAGAATGAACTCTTCCCTTAAGCTGTTTTTCAATATCCTTATAATTAACAATTGGTCCTGCAATAAGCTGTGGGAAAAATGCTACATATAAAAGCAACATAAAGAAATTCTTTTGTACCTCAACCTTGCCTTTATAAACATCAATTGTATATGTAAGTACTTGGAAGGTATAAAAGGAAATACCTATTGGAAGTACAGGTGATATAAATTTATTCTCACATTTTAAAATGGCACAAATTGAATCTGCCATAAAGCCAAAGTATTTAAAATACACCAAAAAGCCTATTCCAAGAATTACGCCTACAAGCATCCATGCACATTTTACAGACTTTGTTTTAGCTTTTCCAATCATTATGCCGCACAAATAATTAACAAATACCGTAAGCAGCATTACCAATATCCATTTAGGTTCACCCCATGCATAAAATATTACTGAAAATATAATAAGCACGATATTTCTATAAATTTCATTTTTTGATATAAAATATAATAACAAAAGTAATGGTAAAAATATTACCATAAAAGTCAATGATGAAAATACCATATTAATCCTCACTATTCCATTTTTATAAAATCCAATTAATTATATCATACTTCCAAGGAAATTAATATGTTTTTATTTAAAAGAAAAAGCTGCAAGCAATTATTAATATGCTCACAGCCTTGTATTTTACATTTCGTAAAACATTATGTTGTCCTTTAATGGCTTTGGGATTACGCCAGCCTGTTTTTCATATTTGATATTAATACCCTGATATCTTTGCCACTTCTTAGAGTTTTCTGTCTCAAATCGTGTTAGTGATTGTTGATACAGCGGATTAACCATAAGCTTTTCGCGTATCGCCTTAACAAATGGACAATATCTGACAAGTATATCTCTTGAGACCTTGTTAAGTCTAAAACTTCCCTTAGATTCAAAACGAATCCAACTGATATAATCTCTGACAAATACCTCTCTATAATTATTTTTAGTATTAAGCAGAGTTGTTTTTATCTTTTCTTTTGCTTCTGCCGATAAATCATTGTTCTTTTTATAAAATTGAATATATGCGCAATACTCTGCAGTTAAGGACTTTTCTCTAAAATCATTCCAACGCATACCTTCAATCTTACGGCACATTTCCCATCTATAACGACCTATTGTTTCAAGCATAAGCTCTTCTGGATCCTGAACTGTAAATATAGGAAACATAAATCTTGCCGGAGTATCGCTTTTTACTCCTGATGTTTCCTGCCACATCATGCTTCTTACACCTGCATTTGGCATAAGGATAATATCCGGCAGAACTTCCTTCATTACATTTTCACAATTGATGCCATGGGATGGATCTGTAAATTGTACCTCTCTGTAAAATACGGAATAATCTACTTTACGTATTTCATTCATTGCTTCCTCTAAACGGTCTGCTAACATAAGCATCTTATCAATGGAATTTATCAAATCATTTTCGCATAGTATTGGACAAAAGGTTGATATTCTGCCATATGTAACCTTATTAACTGTTGCAAACATATTCTTTATCTCAAATTCCACTTTCATAAGTGGATTATCAATACATTTTTCATATTGCTCATCAGTTATCTTGCCAGCTCTTTTTAAATCATTTAAAGATGCTGCGTAGGTTAAATCAAATTCATTCTTAGATGGTTCCTTGTTGCCATGGTAAATATTTTTGAGCCACTCATAAATTGTATAAATATGTGCTGAATGAAATACATTTAAATGCTGTGATAAATCACATAATATCTTTGTAAATTCTTCTCCAACATAGGATACATCCATAAAGCCAAAATTCAAGAACATCTTAATAATAGGAGTTAGATTTTCTTCATCTTCTACAGCCTTAATAAATACCTTGTAGTAAATATCATAGAATAATTTTGTAATCTTCTTTCTTGTAGCGTAAACCTCATTATCCATTGAATACATATCAGGAAGCTGTCTAAAGCTTCTTATCATTTCACTGATCTCATCAATTTCGCTGTCTTTATATGATGCATATTCTAATATTTTTCCAAGGCAGTCCTGTGAACTTATATCATAATCAGCATATAATGAAACTGCACTAATATTTTTTGCATCGCTTTGCTTGATTTCGTTGATTCTTCTTACAAGAGTTCTCTCGTTATAAATTCCAAGCTCACTTGCAAAGCCTTCGATTGTCGTAATCATCTCTTCAACATCTTTTTCATCATATTGTTTATCTTTAACCTGAATAAGCAAATCAAAATATAGACCTAAAATATCTGCAGATGCTTCGCTTATTAAGATATTTTTATTATAGGAAAGATAACTGTCTAATTCAATTATACCTAAGCTAAAACGTCTAGTCTGCGCTGCCGTCTCCATAATAACGCCAACTGTAAGTGCATCATCCTTTTCCATAAGCTTTATATAATCAAAAACATAATTATTAATCAGGCTGTTACTGTTATCAACTTCCCATTGCTCCGCCTTATGCTGTATATCTATTATATTGAATCTGTCCATTGCACCTAAGATTTTAGCTTCTATGTTAAACTTATTACATAAATTACCATATTCATTGTATACACTTTCAACAAAGGAATGGAAACTACGTGCCTTATCATACAGTTCATTATACAACTGTAAAACACGATGTCTTTGTTCTATTGCAGCTCTAAGAAAAATATTACGAATACGTTCCTGACCTGTAAGAACTTTTTTTACATCGTCGGCATTATTACACTCAAATGCTATAGCAGTTACATTGTCTAAAACAACATAATCACACATATAAATATCACGCTCAGACATACCTATTATGCTATTTTTCCCTATGAGTATAGTTGAATTATCAAATTTTTGAACAATACTGCCATCCTGTATCAAATACCAATATTTAACCTTATCATTAGCTCTAGCTATATATTGGCCACTTGTAAAACTAACTCTTTCCATACAAACTCCAATCTACATTTACATCTTATCAGATTTATAAATGTACATAACATAAATTATATTGACATTATATCACTTTTACAATCTGTTTTCTATACTTTTTTAGCAAAAATATGTGTTTTAGTAGTTGTTTTCAGTAAAATCAAAAGCCCTAAAGAACTTAAAACTCTTTAGGGCTATATATTATACTATCTGTTTTTCTAAAGCTGACTGTGCATTTTTAAGTAATTCATTAATTCCATCCGGATTCTTGCCACCTGCCTGTGCCATATTAGGACGACCACCGCCGCCACCACCAACAAAGGCTGCAAGTTCTTTAATAAGATTACCTGCATGAGCACCCTTTTTAATACATTCATCTGTAGCCATAACAATAAGATTTACCTTGTCAGTAGCTACCTTGGATGCAAGTACAATTACACACTCACCAATCTTTTCTTTTAATTGATCACCAAGATTACGTAAGCTGTTCATATCAACATTGTCAACTGAAGTTGCAAGTAATTTAACTCCATTAACTTCAACCACACTGTTAAGTGCATCGCCTAAAGAGCTATTAGCAAGCTTATTCTTAAGGCTTTCATTTTCACTTGATAATGTTTTTAACTCATCATGAAGTGCTTCTACTTTCTTTACAAGCATTCCTGGTTCAGCCTTCAATGCCTTAGCTGTATCGTGAAGTTCTTTTTCAACATTCTTGTAGTAGTTAAGTACTGACATACCTGTTAAAGCTTCAATTCTTCTAACACCTGCTGCAATACCTGCTTCTGAAACAATCTTAAATAGCATAACCTCGCTTGTGTTAGCAACATGTGTACCACCACATAATTCTATTGAGAAATCTCCCATAGATACTACTCTTACATCATCAGCATATTTTTCACCGAATAATGCCATAGCGCCTGTTTTCTTAGCTTCTTCAATATTCATAACCTGTGTAACTACAGGAAGTGCTGCGATAATCTGTTCGTTAACAATTGCTTCTACCTTTTCAATTTCTTCCTTGCTCAATGCCTGGAAATGAGAGAAGTCAAATCTTAATCTGTCATTAGTAACTAATGAACCCTGCTGTTCAACATGTGAGCCTAAAACAGTTCTTAATGCCTTTTGTAAAAGGTGAGTTGCACTATGATTCTTACATGTGTTATCTCTATTAGACTTACAAACTTCCATTGTAACCACATCATTAATCTTTAACACGCCCTGTGTCATATGACCAACATGTCCAACTTTGCCACCTTGAAGCTTGATAGTCTCTTCAACCTTAAATGTACCATTCTGGTTAGAAATAATACCTTTATCGCCTTCCTGACCACCCATAGTAGCATAGAATACTGTCTCATCAACAATAATTGTACCGTTCTGGCCTTCTGTTAGGGCATTTGTAATCTCTTCCTCAGTAGTCATAACAGAAATCTTTGAATCATTAACAAGCTTGTCATAACCTACAAATACAGATGTTATGGCTGGATCAATTTCCTGATATACTGTAACATCAGCACCCATATAGTTAGTTGTCTTTCTTGCATTACGGGCTTTAACTCTTTGTTCTTCCATAGCCGATTTAAAACCTGCTTCATCTAAATCATAGCCCTTTTCTTCAAGAATTTCCTTAGTTAAATCAAGAGGGAAACCATAAGTATCATATAACTTAAATGCATCATCACCTGATAAAACCTTGTTATCACTTGATGACAACTGTTCAATAAGCTCATCAAGTATGCTAAGACCCTGATCTATAGTCTTATTAAACTTATCTTCTTCCTGTGTAAGTACTGTAAATATAAATTCTTTCTTTTCATCAAGTTCAGGATAACCATCCTTAGAAACTTCAATTACAGTATTACTTAATTTAGCCAAAAATGTACCTTCAATACCAAGTAAACGTCCATGTCTTGCAGCTCTTCTTAAAAGTCTTCTAAGAACATAGCCTCTGCCTTCATTAGTAGGCATACTACCATCTGAAATCATAAATGTTACTGAACGGATATGGTCTGTAATCAATCTGATTGATACATCTTTATTTTCATCAGACTTGTATGTAACGCCTGCGAGCTCACATACCTTGTTACGTAATGCTTCTAATGTATCCACATCAAATATGGAATCTACATCCTGTACGACAACTGCAAGTCTTTCAAGACCCATACCTGTATCAATATTCTTTTGTACAAGTTCTTCATAGTTGCCATTACCGTCATTAGAAAACTGTGTAAATACGTTATTCCATACTTCCATATATCTGTCGCAGTCACAGCCTACTGTACAATCTGGCTTACCGCAACCATATTTTTCGCCTCTGTCATAGTATATTTCAGAACATGGACCACATGGACCTGCACCGTGCTCCCAGAAGTTATCTGCCTTACCAAATCTAAAAATCTTATTCTCAGGTATGCCCATCTCCTTGTTCCATATATCAAAAGCTTCATCATCCTCAAGATATACACTTGGATATAATCTGTCCTTTTCAAGTCCTACAACCTCTGTAAGGAACTCCCATGACCAATTAATAGCTTCTCTCTTGAAATAATCTCCAAATGAGAAATTACCAAGCATTTCAAAAAATGTACCATGTCTTGCTGTCTTACCAACATTTTCAATATCACCTGTTCTTATACATTTCTGACAGGTTGTAACTCTTCTTCTTGGTGGTATCTCCTGACCTGTAAAATATGGCTTAAGTGGAGCCATACCTGAATTGATAAGCAACAAAGACTTATCATTATGTGGCACCAAAGAAAAGCTCTTCATTGCCAAATGTTCTTTACTTTCAAAAAATTCAAGATACATCTTTCTTAGTTCATTAACACCGTACTTCATAAAACAAACCTAACCTTTACTCTTCTTATCTTTTTTATCTCTTAAAGCCTTGCCTGTAAATACGCCTAAAATCATAACTACAGCAATAAGAACAAACTTTAATACTTCTCTGAAAATCTCATTAACTAATAATTCCATAGCTAATTCCTCCTAACTTTCAAAACAAAAATATACATATACTATGTTACCATAATATTCAATTGTTTTCAAGAATAATATCATCTAATAATTCATCGCCATCAGCTGCAGTTGTCGCAAGATAATCGCATCTTTCATTGTATTCGTGTCCATTATGTCCCTTAACCCATATGAAAGTTACTTTATGTGGTTTCATAAGTTCTAATAACTTTTGCCATAAATCCACATTTTTAACAGGCTCTTTATTACTCTTTCTCCAACCATTTTTAATCCATGATTCTATCCATTTTTGATTAAAAGCATCCGTAAGATATTTAGAATCTGAATACAAATCAACATCACATGACTTTGTAAGGGCCTTCAAGCCTGCAATTGCTGCCATTAATTCCATTCTATTATTAGTAGTTTTTTTATATCCTGCGCTATATTCCCTTGTGTGAAGCTTACCGTTTGAATCAACATAATGTATTACCGTTCCATAACCACCCGGTCCATCAGGATTACCTCTGGCTGCACCATCTGTGTAAATGTCTACTTTCATATTTCACACCAATTTCCTTCCTTAATAAATCTAGAAGCCATTTTCTCCGCTTCAACGATAATATTTTCAGAATATCCCATAATTCCTAAAAGCTTTATGGCATTTCTTGTAGTAGCTTTGCCCTTGTACAAATGATAATTAAAGTAAATATCATCATTTATTATCTCTTCCTCAAAATGATAATTGCTATAAATATCAGATAAAATACTTGTAAGCTCTATGTCGTGGGTTGCAGCAAAGCAAAGTGCATTACGATTAGCCATATCAGCAAGAATTTTTGACGAAGCTGCAATTCTCTCAACTGTATTAGTACCTCTTAAAACCTCATCCACAAAACACAAAGTCTTTTTATTGTCATCAATGGCATCAATTATTCGCTTTAAAGCCTTTATCTCAACCATATAATAGCTTTCTTTACTTTCGATATTATCCTTTAAAGCCATTGAAGACATTATATTATACATATCAGCCTTATATTTTTTAGAAAAGCTTGTGTAAATAGTCTGGGAACATATTGCATTTGTAGCTAATGTCTTTAAAAATGTTGATTTACCAGACGCATTTGAACCGGTAAGTAAAACTGATTTATCCTCTGATATGGAATTAGTTACCGGCTCTTGAATAAGTGGATGATAAATATCCTCTGCTTCAAATCGGCCCCCTTTAACAAATTCTGGCTTTGAATAATAATTAAGATAGTTTCTGTATGAAGCCACTGCTATCAAAGCTTCAAGTTCACCTAAATTTTCATATAAAGTAAATATTTTATCCTTATTTGATTTAATTGAACCAATTATATTATTAAATTTTATAAGGTCTATGTGAGTAATTATTTTAACATAATCCAACAGCACATCCACTATCGAATCCTTTACATCGCCCTTTCCAATAAGCCAGTAATTGCGATTAAGCTTAGAAAAAAACTTGTTTTGAGCTACAAATACAGCATTATATTTTTCAATCATATCAACATTTTTCTTTGCAATTTTATCAGCTGTTCCAAGCATTGCAACTACATATTTAATACTATGAATATATGCTGTATTATCATTTTTTTCCTTGTAATAGGTTGTAAAAGATACAGACAAACTTATCAAAAATGCTAATAATCCAATTATCGGGTCAACAAATATCATAAATATAACCGAAAATATAGTAGCCAACATACAGGCATAATGCTTTAAATTGCTCTTTTTATCAAATGTATCCAGATAATTAATGTAATCATAAACCGATATTTTCTTTGTATATCCTAACTGGCTAAACTGATATTGTAAATCCAGAGCAATATCCTTATTAGCCATAAAGTATTCAACAAATCTGTCTCTTTCTTCTAATACCTCTTTAGGTACTCCTGCATTACGCAGCATATAATAAAGATTTTCCTGTCCCACAGATGAATTAGTATTATTAATTGTTAAAAATACTTTATCCATATCAAGGTCATACCAAGTTATATCATCAATATAATAACGTCCTTCATCACATTTACCATCATAATAGCCACGCATAGTTTCTAATTGGTCATAGGTAAATTCTTTATCCGGTAACCTACCCCAATCAGCTGCTAATTTATTCATGGCATTTTTTAACTGTTCTTTTTTCATATATATAACAATTGCAATTAATACTACAATTGTTATAAAACCATATATTAATAATTCTACTTTCAATAACTTTATAACCTCCATAAACACATTATTTTTACTATATCACGAAGATATAAAAAAGTAAATATTTTATTATGCATAGTATTTTACTATTGAACAAAAAACGGGACAGTAAAACTGTCCCGCTTATAAATAATTTTCGTATTCTATAGGAATATATATTTTAATACGAATAATATTGCTAAAACATACATAAGCACATTGATTTTTTTTCTATTACCTGTGAATAAATTGATTAATACATAGCTTATTACTCCTAATGAAATACCTTCAGAAATACTATATCCAAATGGCATTGCAATAATACAAAGATATGCTGGAATTGCTTCTGAATAATCATCAAAATCAATTTTAAGCACAGAACCTAACATTAAGAATCCAACAATTACAAGAGCCGGAGCTGTTGCAAAGCCTGGAATCGCTGTAAATATAGGCGCTAAGAATATTGATAACAGGAATAAAATTGCTGATGTAACTGCTGTAAGACCAGTTTTTCCGCCCACTGCAACACCTGCTGCACTTTCAACAAATGTAGTAGTTGTTGATGTACCAAGCATCGCACCTGCACTGGTTGCAACTGCATCGGCTAACAAAGCACCTTTAATCTTTGGAAGCTTGCCTTCTTCATCTAACATCTCTGCCTTAGAGGCAACACCAACTAAAGTTCCTAAAGTATCAAATAAATCAACAAATAAAAACGCAAAAATTATAACAATAAATTCAAATATATCCATAGCCTTAAAATCTGCATAGAATACTTGACCTGCTGTTTTTCCTAAAGAATCAAATATAAACCAGTCAGAAAAACTTGGAATAAGTGAATACATTCCTACTGCTGGATCAGGAACATAAATATTAAGCAATTCACACACAATACCCATTACCCATGTAATAATAATACCAAATAATATAGAACCCTTAACATTTTTTGCATATAAGATTGCAGTTATAACAATACCTATTAAAGCAAGTATAGCTCCTATACCCACGGAACTAAAATTATCTTCGAAATCCTGAATAGTTACTAATGTTGTGCTGTCTTTAATAATATTTGCATTTTGGAAACCAATAAATGCAATAAACAAACCAATACCGGCACTAACAGCATGCTTTAAGGACTTAGGAATACAATTAAATATCGCTTCTCTCACATTAGTTAATGATAAAAGTATAAATATAATACCTTCAACAAATACAGCAGCAAGAGCTATTCTCCAGTTATAGCCCATTGTTCCACATACTGTATAGGCAAAATATGCGTTAAGTCCCATACCAGGAGCCAAAACAAATGGATAATTTGCAAAAATCGCCATTGCAATAGTACCAATAAATGCTGCTAGAGCTGTAGCTACAAGTATAGCATCCTTATCCATTCCACTTGCTGCAAGAATACTTGGGTTAACTGCCAGTATATACGCCATAGTCATAAATGTGGTAATACCGGCGGTAACCTCAGTCTTAACAGTGGTATTATTTTCTTTAAGCTTGAAAAGTTTTTCTAACATAACTTTTACCTCCGTATTTTTGTTATCTTACAATAAATAGTATATTTATTTTAACATATTTATAAAATTTAGTCAATCAACCCAGCATTATACATACTAATCCCGAGTTATCGTTCATAACCTTTTCTAAAGTACCACGTATTTTATCAATATTTTCATTTGACATATTATGTATTTTGTCATTGATACCATCTGCAACAATTTGTTCTATTGTTTTTCCGAATATATTAGTTTCCCATATTCCATCATTTTCCTTTTTATTGTCTTTTACATATTCAATCAAATCTTTGGCCTGTTGTTCCGTACCCACAATAGGTGCAATTTCTGTTGTTATGTCAGCACGAATCATATGAATTGAAGGCGCTTTTGCGTTAATCTTTACTCCAAATTTTCCGGCATTTTTAATAACATCAGGCTCATTCAAATCAATTTCTTCTCTTTGTGGGAAGACAACTCCATAACCATTCAATTTTACTGAAGCCATTGCATCTGAAACCAAGGCATATTCTCTTTTTAGCTTTGACATTTCTTTAATGGCTGATATAAGCTCATAATCATTTTTTACAGTCATACCTGTTATTTCGCTTATAATTTCATAATAAAATTTATCATAGAGCTTAATATTTACATTTGCACAGCCTGTTGAAAGGGAAATATCTTTAATATTCATATATTCAACAAAATCGTCACAAGCTAAATCCTTATAATTAATTATATCTTTAATTGATGAGATTGAATCAAACATATTTTTGATTCTGCCCATAACATGCTGTCTCATTGCAGATTCCTCTTCTAAAAGCATAAACCATTCTGGAACATAATAACTTATCTCACTTATTGGAAATTCATATAAAACAGCCTCAAGTATTGTATGTACATCGCTTTCCTTTAATTGTTCACAATCTACTGGAATTACTGCGACTTTATATTTCTCTTCTAATTCATTTACAAGATTTTTTGTTTCTTTCGCATATGGTTTATTAGTATTTAACACAATTACAAATGGCTTTGACAATTTTGACAATTCTGATACCGTCTGTTCTTCCGGTTTTTCATAATATTTTCTTTCAATATCCGTAAATGAACCATCACAGGTAATAAGTATTCCTATTGTTGAATGATCTGTTATTACCTTTCTAGTACCTGTTTGAGCTGCCTTTGTAAATGGAATTTCATAATCAAACCACGGTGTTTTTACCATTCTTTCCATATCATTTTCAATATGTCCCGTAGCTGTTTCAACCATATAACCAACGCAATCAATCATTCTGAAATTAAAGCTTAAATCATCAGAAAGCTTAATTGTTGCACTTTCCTTTGGTATAAATTTAGGTTCTGTTGTCATTATAGTTTTACCGGTTGCAGATTGTGGCAATTCATCCTTAGTTCTTTCCTTAATATGTTCATTACTTATATTAGGAATAACCATAAGATCCATAAATCTTTTTATAAATGTGGACTTACCGGTTCTTACAGGTCCCACAACACCTATATAAATATCACCCTGGCATCTTTCGTTAATATCTCGATATAAATCTAATTGCATAAAAAAACCCCTTTCATTACTGTTATCAGTATATGAAAGGGAGTTTTAAAATATGTAATAATTAATTAACTAAATCAATCATCCATTACTTCTTTAATGAACTTATCAATATTCATAATTTCTACTCTTAAGTTTCTTAAGTGGTCAATATGCTTAGAGAACTGACCTCTATCGTTAAGAATATCAAGAGCCTTAATATCTGTACCATCAATCTCTGATAATGGAACATTGTTAAACTGATTGTCTTCAATTGCAGTTTGTACTGACTTAAGAGCATTAACAAGTCTTGTCTTGTATGTAACGATTTCTTCTTCAAGTTTAACTTTTCTTTCCTGTTCTCTCTTAACTTTCATATTAGCAAGAACAGCCTGAGTATCAAGTACTTCATCTCCAGGATTGAATTTGTATACCATTGTAAATGGCTTCATAATCTTTACAAGTTCCTGGCCAACTTCGTAATTAGAATTAGTGTTTTTGATAAATGCACTTACGTCATTATCAACCTTTGGATATGTGAACACTTCACCTTCAAGGTAGAATACACCACTTTGTCTTGTGATAATTCCATTATCCATCTCATAAAATCTGAAACCTATAATCTTAACATCATTATCTGGATTGTCAAGTGATATAGCTCTCTCCATTGCTGCATTTCTATCCCAGCTCTCTACTGGCTCGTTACTATTGATGATACCGAAGCCAACATTCAAAAATTGTACATAATTTTGCATAATGCTTTCCCCATTTCCAATATTATATTTACATAAACTGTAGGATAAACTCAATTATACCGTTTTATTGTATTAAAGTCAATGAATATTTTATAAATTTTAAATTATTCCCATGGTAAATCCGAATGTTCAATTTTTTTATCTCTAATCATTAACTCACTAACTGCTTCTTTTGCAGGTAAATCTTCAAATAAAATCTTATTTACCTGTTCAATTATTGGCATACTTACATTATATTTTTTAGACAATGCAAGAGCTGCCTTAGCCGAATATACGCCTTCTACAACCATCTGAACTTCCTTCATGGCTTCATCCATTGTATATCCTTTTCCAATAAGTATACCGGCTCTTCTGTTACGGCTGTGCATACTTGCACATGTAACTATTAAATCACCAATTCCTGAAAGTCCATTAAATGTCTGCATCTTTCCACCCATTGCAACACCAAGTCTTGAAATTTCAGCAATACCTCTTGTTATTAAAGCTGCCTTAGTATTGTCTCCATAACCTAGACCATCAGCCATACCTGCAGCCAAAGCTATAACATTCTTAAGAGAACCACCAAGCTCTATACCTAATATATCAGGACTTGTGTACACTCTAAAGCACGAGCTTGTAAAAATATTTTGAATAAATTCCGCTGTTTCTTTATCCTTTGCACCAACTACACAAGTTGTTGGAATTCCTCTTCCAACTTCTTCTGCATGACTTGGACCTGATAATACTGCAACATTTGCATTAGGCACCTCTTCATTGATAATATCTGCCAATGTCATTAATGTTGATTCTTCAATACCTTTTGCCACATTTACAATTACATGTCCATCCTTAATGTTACCATTTATTTTTCTGGCAGTCATTCTTGTATATGGAGATGCAACTGCAAGTACTGACAATTCCATATCATCAAGTGCTTCCTTTATATTTGTTGTAAACACCATATCTTCAGGTAATTTTACACCTGGAAGACATTTTTTATGTTCTCTTTCTGAAATCAGCATATTAATTTCATCTTCAAGTGCTGACCATACTGTAACTTTATGTCCGTTATTATGCAGTAAAACAGCTATTGCTATGCCCCAGCTTCCTGCACCTAAAACGCTTACTTTTGCCATATCTGCCTCCAATTACTTACTCTTTTTTTGTCCTATTTTTCTTTCTGTACCTGTTGCAAGACGTTTGATGTTAGCACTATGTCTTACAAATGCAAGTACTGTAATTAATCCACCAACAATATATACCTCTAACAAATATTGTGATGCTATATCATACATTTCAAGCTGACCAAATATAATAAGTTCAATTAAAAATCCTAACATCATACAAAGAGATGCTAAAGATACATACTTACTAATTACGGCCACTAACACAAAAGTTATAAGAGCTAAAACTGCCATTTGCCAATTATATGGAAATAGCGATAAAATCATACCTGAAGAAGCTGCAATACCTTTACCGCCTCTGAATTTTAAGTAAAATGGAAAATTATGACCTAATACTACTCCAAATCCAGAATATAAGATAAGTAAAAATTCCATATCACTACAATTCTTTGAAAACAACAAATGTACTACAAATGCTGATATTACAGCCTTTAACATATCTCCAATATATGTTATAATACCTGCTTTTTTTCCTAAAGTTCTCATAGCATTAGTTGTTCCAGCATTACCACTTCCGTACTCTCTTATATCAATATTGTGTAATCTTCCATAAATATATCCAGTCTGGAATATACCAAAAACATAACCAATTGCTAAACTCGCCAGTCTTTCCATATATATTTATTGCTCCTTTTCCTTACGCTCACGGATAATAAATCTTAAAGAGGTACCTCTAAATCCAAAAGCTTCACGTATTTTATTCTCAATATATCTTGTATATGAGAAATGCATAAGTTCTTTATCATTTACAAAAATAACAAAGGTTGGCGGTTTTACTGAAACCTGAGTTATATAATATAGTTTCAGGCGTTTACCTTTATCTGAAGGTGGCTGTTGCATAGCCACAGCTTCTGTCATAATCTCATTAAGAACACCTGTTGCTACACGAAGGTTTTGATTCTCTATAACCGTATCAATTATGTCATACATTTTAAAGAGTCTTTGACCTGTCTTTGCTGATACAAATGTCATCTCAGCATATGGCATATATGCAAGGAATTCTTTAATCTTATTTGTAAATTCATATATAGTTTTATCATTTTTCTCAATGGCATCCCATTTATTAACGGCAATAATCATACCCTTACCGCGTTCATGAGCGATACCTGCTATCTTAGCATCCTGCTCTGTTACGCCTTCAACCGCATCAATTACCAAAATAACAACATCAGCTCGCTCAACTGCTGCAACAGTTCGTATTATACTGTATCTTTCAAGTTCTTCTTTTATCTTATTCTTTCTTCTAAGACCTGCAGTATCAATAAATACATATTCTTTACCATTATATTTTATGGCAGTGTCAACTGCATCTCTTGTTGTACCTGCAATATCAGATACTATAACTCTGTTCTCACCGATTAACTTATTGATAATTGATGACTTACCTACATTAGGCTTACCTACAATAGCAATACGTGGTCTTTCATCTTCTTCATCAGTAAGCTGTTCTGGTTTAAAATGCTTAATTACCTCATCAAGCATATCACCAATACCTAATCTTGAAGATGCCGAAATCGGAATTGGATCACCAATACCAAGATTATAAAACTCGTATACATCTGCCATAAGCTTATCGAAATTATCAACCTTATTAACAACAAGTACTACCGGTTTCTTCGATCTTCTAAGCATATCTGCAACTTTTGCATCAGAATCAACAAGTCCCTGTCTTACATCAACAATAAACATAATTACATCTGCTGTAGCAATTGCAATCTCTGCCTGTTCACGCATCTGTGATAAAATTACATCATTACTATCAGGCTCAATACCACCTGTATCAATGAGCGTAAAATTATTATTAAGCCATGAAACTTGTGCATATATTCTATCTCTGGTTACACCAGGCGTATCTTTAACTATTGAAATCTGTTCTCCTGCAAGGGCGTTAAACAATGTTGACTTACCCACATTAGGTCTTCCTACAATAGCAACTATTGGTTTGCTCATTATTGCTCTCCTTTTTTATTTCTATAACTTTATATATAATAACAATATTAAAGTTTTTTGTAAAGTAGCAACTTGACTTATTTTATGCTAAATGTTATAACTATATCATTATGTATTAGAGGTGGCAGCATATGAAAAAACTATTTATTGCAACTATATTAACAGTATTTTTGCTTACTACCTGCGTTTTTGCAGATGAAATCCAATATAAAAGTACACCAATTGGCGAAATAGATATCGATGTATATTTACCGGAACAGCTTATAGTATTTACAAGAGCCGTTACCGATTCTAATAAAAATCTTGAATTAATAGATACTACAGCATCCAAATTAATCTCTGATATGAAATCAAAAAATTTATATCTATATGCTGTTGATTCAGAATTAACCTATGATGTTTCATTACAGGCAAAAAAAACTAAAAGAGAAGATTTAAAAAACTTATCAAAGGAAGATCTTAATGACATAATAGACAGCAAATCAACAGACCTTAAGGAAACTAAAAATCTTCTCTATGAAAGTGCTGAGATTGTTAACCACAATGATGTAACATTTATCAATTTCAAATATAAATTACTCAATGAGTTTGATACTGAAAATGTGGTTTACATCAGCAACTACTACACAGTATATAAAGGACAGGAAATTAACTTCCAGCTACAAAGCTATAAGAAAGTCATTGAAGGAGATTTATTAGAGCAATTTAACACTTCTGTTCAAAAAACAAAATTCATTGAATTAGAAGGCAATACAGGAAAAACCGGTTATTTAAACGGAACCTTAGAGATGCTTATCAGCTGCGGTTCGATTATTTTAGTTCTTGGTGTTATTTTACTTCTTCTTAAAAAGAACTCAAAAAAGAAAGATAATTATATTTAAAGCAACAAAGGAACATCACAGTGGATGTTCCTTTTACATTTTATTTATTATATCGTCCATTTATTCCCGCATTTGACTTTACAAACTCAGGTACCGCTTCTGTCGGATTAAGTATTTCTACATTGGTTACCTTATTAACACTATCGTAATAGAAAATATCTGAATCTGTATCAAAATGTGAATAATCATTTATTCCATCAGGCTTACATAGATTAGCAACTATGTCGGTCCTACTCTTTACCTTTTTTGAATTTACACCTTTAGTATCTTTAAAAATATCATTAAAGGATTTTATCGCTGTTCCATCACCTGACAACACATGCGCGCTGTTACAATTATTAAAATAATTATTTTCACTAAATACATAACCGCCCGACCTTATATTAAGACATGCCAGGCAATTATAATAATAGTTATTATAAATATGCATATTAGCTTTCCTTCCTAATGGAAGTCTTGATGTAACACCATTGTAATAATTATGATGAAAGGTAACATTTTTGCCGCCTAAAGTATCAGAACTGCCTACTAAACCTGTCTTTCCACATTCATTAAAATCGTTATAGCTTACAGTTATATTAGAAATATTACTTACATCTAAAGCTCCGTCACCTTTAAATTTATCCTGTTCACCTGTAAGATCCCAGTTATTTTTACCACTGTTAAAGGTGTTATGATGTACCCAATAGCCTCCATATGTATCAACATTTGAGGAGCTTGTTCTAAAACACAGCGCATCCTCAGGATAGGCCGTAAAAATAAGATTTCTGATTTCTATGGAGTTACTGTTTTCAAAAGACATACCCCATTGAAACAATTCTGCCTCACCGCCAACGCCTTCAATGGTTACATTTTTAGCCTTAGAAATGGTAATACAGTTATGAGTGGTATCGTCATCATATACTTGTTTTCTCTTTAGTTCAGGATAAATATCCCTTGTATACGTAGTTACCTTTTTAGATGTAAAGCCAGATTCTAATGGCACTATTCCACTTACGGTTGTCTTATATCTGTAGAGTGTACCATTCATTGCATCCTTCAATCTGATTTCAATATTAGCAATATTCTCTCCATATTCTGATGAAAATGTATTTTCAAAATGTGTAGCCGTATGATTAGTTCCATTGGTAAGACGTGGCACAACCTGCTTATAATTCCATTGATTCGTCGTAATTTTACCATGAATACGTATTAAAACCGGAACCTCACTTCTATTAAGATATTTAAGTATATCTGCAATACCTGTATATTTACCATCTGAAAATACCGCCTCTATAGTGTTTTTATTTTCATTAGTCAGATTAAGAATTATTGTATTTTCCTTTAGGGTTCCGTCGTTATTATATGCACCTATACCTGTATTATTATTAAAATGTGCATAACCGGACCTGTCATAAGCACTTACATTTATGTCCTTAAAAATCTTACTTGTGCTTTTGTTGTCAAGCGTTTTTCTAACACAAATATCATACTTGCCTGCACTTAAACCACTTATTTCATAATCATTTTTCAAGCTTAACTTAACTAGATTTCTTTCATCTGCAAAAATATAATCTGCCATACCTGACTTCTTATATCCTATTTCATAGCTTGCACCAGGCATATTCTCAAAGCTGAGCTGTATAAATTCCTTATGACCCTTAAGCTCATATACCTCTAACGAAATATCAGAATTATCGTCATTTTTAATTGTATCATCCTGTGTAGGTGTATCCGTAGGAACTTCTGTTGGCTCATTTGTAGGTGCATCTGTAGACGTTGCTGTAGTAACCGCTGTTGTTCCATTGGTTGGTTCCTGGTATGTCGCACTGTTATTTTCTTCTAAAGGCACATTAGATACTCCTTTAGAATTACATGCAAACAATGAAATATTAAGAATTATTACCATAATTATTGCAATAATTCTTTTATTCATTTAATCACCTCGTTTTTATCATCTGTCTAATATTTTGCATATGCTTGTCTGTTTCATATATTATATCGGCACAAACCTTAAGCTCTGTTGCAACTTCCTTAGTATTAACTACATCTTTCTTATAATGAATATCATGTTCTAAGCTTGCCCAAAAATCCATGGCAATAGTTCTAATCTGAACCTCTACCTTTACAGGCTGTTTTCTGTCAGATAAAAATACCGGCACCTCTACAACAAGATGTAAGCTTCTATATCCGTTAGGCTTTGGATTTTTTATATAATCCTTACATTCTAAAACCTTAATATCATCCTGTTTAGTAAACATTTCTGCCACTTCATAAATATCATCAATAAATGCACAGATAACTCTTACACCTGCTATATCATTAAGGGAGGCTATTCCTACTTCATCAAGAGTAATACCCTTTCTTTTCAACTTTTCAATTATACTTGTAGGTTCTTTTATTCTTGACTTTATTGTTTCAATAGGATTTCTGTCCCAAGTCATTCGAAATTCATCATTTAAAATCTCAAGCTTTGTACGAATCTCTCTAATTGCACTGTTATACACAAGCATTATTTTTTTAAATTTTTTACCTTCTGTAAAGAACTCTTCATCTTCCAATAAATTAATAAAACTATCCATTGTTACTCTCCTTTGTTTTTAAACTTAAAAATGCACACAAACCGCCTCTTTTGCCTTTAGTCGCTCTATGTGAAAAGTAAATATCCTTGTTACAGCAGGTACATATACCACTAACCTGTATTTTTTCCGGATTCACTCCACTATTTACTAAATTATAGTAATTTGCCTTCCATAAATCAAGCAAATATTTGCCACCTTTCTTTTCTTCAAATATATCTTCAAGCTCTTCCTTTGAATATTTCAAAGAAAATTCATCATATAAATCCTTGCTTACTTCATAACACTTCTTGCAAATAGAAGGACCTATCACACAGACTATATCAGAGGACTTAGATCCATATTCATTTTGCATAAGTCTGATTGTATTTTTACCGATATTACCTACTGTTCCCCGCCAACCCGAATGTGACAGACCAATAGCCTCCTTTACAGGGTCATAAAAATATAAGGGTACACAATCTGCATATGAAGTTACCAAAACTACATCTTTATCATTAGTAACAAGACCATCCACATCATTATAAGGATTATCAATAAGATTTTTTCCAAAACAATTTGATTTATCTACCTTTATTACATTTGTTGTATGAGTTTGTTTGCTCATAACGATATTATCCATGTTAACATTAATGGCATTTGTAAATATCTTAAAATTTTCATTTACTAAAGCTACATCATCTCCACAGTTAAAGTTAAGATTCATGCTTTCATATATTCCTGTGCTTACTCCACCTGATTTTGTAGAAAAAGCATTGGTTATACCATATTGGTCAAGTATTTCAAATGTATCAAATTTAACCATAAATCCTCCTTAAAAAGCATTTTTATATAACTTTATATCAGTGTTACAAATAGCTACAACATCAAATCTGCATTTAATATTATAATACCGGTTTGAAAACATATAAAAATTCGCAACCTGTTTTATTTTATTTTGTTTTCTATAATCAACTGCATCTTCCGGATAGCCGTATCTTAAAGACTTTCTATATTTCACTTCAATAAAACAAAGATATTCTCCATCCTTGCCTATAATATCAATTTCACCATAACGGGTACGATAATTACAAGTGATGACAGAATATCCTTTGTCTGTAAGATATTTTACGGCAGCCTGCTCATAATTGCTTCCTACCAGTCTTTTGTTCATTACCAATTTTCCCCTTTAATTTATCCATATTATCTACAAACACTAAAATTTCAGCTACTACACTATATAATTCTGGTGGTATCATATCCCCTATTTCAAGCTTTGATAAGGTCTTAGCCAGTTTATCATCTTTATAAAGCGGCACATCAAAATCTTTAGCCTTTTCTATTATCTTTTCTGCTAAAATGCCCCTTCCTGAAGCTATTATTCTAGGTGCTTCATCATCAGTATCATACGAAAGGGCTATGGCATGTTTAGTTTTAGGTTCCTTATTTTCCATATCATCCACCTACGCTTTTATATCAAATGAATATCTTGTAGTTGTCACTGATGGCATATTTGTAACCTTACTTATGCTTTCTTTAAAAATATTTTCTGGCTTTTCATCAGTATTTTCCACAACCTGTGTTTTTATATCAACCTTATATCCTAATTTTGTAAGTCTTTCATTTAAAATATGCATATGCTGTTCTATAAAATCTAAAATTTCTTCATTAGCTAATCTGAAATTAGTTGACAGATTGTCATTTTGCAGGCTTATAAATACATCTAGTGCACCCATATTATCCATATCAAGATGCAAAAGTGCTGTTAATGTATCTGCATTTTTCAAATTCTTTTTATTTGCATATACATATAAATCTCCATGTGCTTCCTGTTGACTTAGTTTTAAAGGCAATTGTACATATGTCATAAAATGATTAATATCATTTAAAAATGTGATATTACTTTTTAAATCATTAACTGAATTTAACATCTTAGAATCACCCAATTTGTTAAGCTGTTCTTCAAGCTTAGACAAATTATCGTGAACTCTGTTATAGAATTTGTTAAGTTCATCTTCTTCTTTTAATTTTTCTGGAGAAATCAACAATTCATTTCTCATAAATTCTTTTAAGACTTGTTTATAGCCATCTGTATGTGACAGCTTAGTAAACTCTTTAAATTCCGGAAATTGAGATGTTTTTAAAAGAAAATCTTTTATATTTATGCTACCATCATTTACAGTCTTAGCCAGACCTTCATCATTGTTAAGCAACATTGCTATCATTTGTCTTGTTTCCTGCGACAAAATATCACCAAGCTTTGGCATATTATCACTTGTTGAAAATGTATTTATAAACAGTTCTCTAATCTGAGGATTATCTGTATTTATAAAATCATTTAACATTGTACTGATGCCATCTTTTATGCTGTGTTCATAATTAGAATAATTATTAAACTGACTAATATTTGCCGAATTAATTTCCATTCCCATATGCTTAAGACTTACAATAGTTGCTACCGGTGCATCTGGAAATTTTGCCAATTGCTTTGATAGATAAGAAATAGTTTCCTTATCAATAGGCATATTTTGATTAACCAATTCCTTTACCAGCTCAACATTCCTTGGAAATGGAGGTATTTTGGCATTTTCAAGAGCTTTATCAATAAGGGCAAATTCTGAATTAACATTAGCTTCCGGACGAATAACAATCTGCTGACCCGAATTATCCTTCACCTCGAAATTAATCATATCACCTATATTAAAGCTAAAACTATCTGTCATTGTTGCATTTATAATGCTTCCATTATTAAGACTTATGGAAACATCATTACCAACAACAGATAAAACCTTACCACTGAATTCTTCACCAACAGCAAGATTTTTTAAAATTTCAACTGCATTTGCATACCTTTGTTCGCTTATAATATTCTGATTAAATAACGAAGTATTAATTCCCAGATTCATACTAATCCTCCATTCTAAAGCATATATGTGATGCTTTTTTAATCATCATTTCCAACAAAGTTACCAATAAAACTGTTTCTATGTATAGGACATGGTCCAAACTCTTTTATTGCTTCTATATGAGTCTTACTTCCATAGCCTTTATTCTTAGCAAAGCCATATTGTGGATACAAAGTATCATATGCTTCCATCATTTTATCCCTTGTAACTTTTGCAATAATACTTGCAGCTGCTATGGAAATACTTTTTGCGTCACCCTTAATAATAGGTACCTGTTTTATATTAACACCTTTAATTGTAACTGCATCATTTAAAAGAATATCCGGTTTTACATTCATATTATTAATCGCATCTGTCATAGCTTCATAGGTGGCATTTAAAATGTTAATCTCATCGATTCTTTCAGGACCTACAATGCCAACACCATAGCTTACTGCTTTTTCTTTAATTATATCAAATAATTCATTTCTTTTTTTCTCAGATAATTGTTTCGAATCGTTAATATAAAGAATATCGCAATCCTTTGGTAAAACAACTGCCGCAGCTACTACAGGGCCTGCAAGAGGACCTCTTCCTGCTTCATCAATGCCACAGATAAACTGATACTGTTCATATTCCTTTTCATAGACCTTCATATTTTCTGTACGAATAATTTCTTCTTCTAATTCTCTTTGCTTCTTTTTATACTTTTCCACAAGCTTTTGAACCGATGAACGCTCATCTGATGAATATTTTTCTATTAGTTCTTCTATATTCTGCCCACTCTCGAACTGAGCTTTAATAACTGCTGTACTTTCCATAACCTAATATTTTGAAAGTTTATTCAACGGAAAAACTCTCATTATAACCTTTCCTATAATCTGTTCCTTTTTAACCTTGGCTATTTTAGGACTTCTGCTATCTGTACTGTTACTTCTATTATCACCTAAAACAAAATACTCATCCTCTCCTAAAACCATAGGTTCACTTGCTATACCTGGTTCATATATGTATTCAAGACCTAATTCATTATTATATAATTCATCATTAATATAAACTTCGCCTTCTATAATCTGAACAGTTTCACCCGGCAGACCAATAATTCTTTTAACATAGCTTGTATCCTTTAGATACAAAAATTCAAATGTTATAATATCATTTCTCTCAGGTTCATTAAAGGAATATGCCATTTTATTCACAAACAGAGTATCTCCGTTGTCAAATGTGGGTGACATTGAATATCCATCAACGCCATAAAAACCAAACACAAAAATGGCAAGCAAAATGGCAATAGTAAATATTACTACTGCTGTTAATATATACTTACCAAACTCAATGAAAAATTCCTTAACTTTTCTGAAAAACACTTTCATGCTTACACTAATTTCCATCCGGCCACTCCAATACTATCTTTCCTAATCTGGCAGCTCTAAAATCATCCAAAAGCAAAAGAGCCGCTTTGTCATAATCTAACTCGTTACCTTTTTTTAAGCATTTTCTAGCATCTGCAATACGATTCAGTGTTTCAAATGCATCTTCGCTTACTTCTATATTATAATATTCTTTTATAGCTGTTGTATAGTGCTTATTTAAAAATTTTATAAGTTCCATTGCCAATTCTGTAGAATCTATAATCTGGTCGTTAATTGAACCAATAAATGCCAACTTAAGTCCTACCTGCTGGTCTTCAAATTTAGGCCAGAGAATACCAGGTGTATCTAATAATTCTACGCCTTTATTAAGCTTTATCCACTGTTTTCCTTTTGTTACGCCTGGCTTATTACCTGTTTTTGTACATGCTTTTTTAGCAAGAGCATTAATAAATGTAGACTTACCTACATTAGGTATTCCTGCAACCATAGCTCTTATTGGTCTGTTTAAAATGCCCTTTTTTCGATCTCTTTCTATTTTTTCTTTACAGGCTTCTACAATTAACGAATTAACAGATTTGACACCAGAACCAGTTTTACAGTTGGTCTTAATTACAAGATATCCTTTAGAAGTAAAATATTCACTCCACATATCATTGGCTTTTTCAGATACCAAATCAGATTTGTTCAAAATTATAATTCTATACTTATTTTTACCTAAAACGTCAATATCAGGATTCCTACTACTCATAGGAACTCGGGCATCTACTAACTCTATAATTAAATCTACGAGCTTAACATCTTCTTGCATCATTCTTTTAGCCTTAGTCATATGACCAGGATACCATTGAATATTCATATTATCCTCCATTCAGAAGCGTAACTGACTTGCATAGCAAGTCATATGCGTAGGAACTGCGCAACAAAAATTCACGAAAGTGTTTTTTGTTTGTGCATCAAGCTATTTGTGACGCTTCGGCACAAATAGTCGTGGGAAGAAACAGCATATCCATATGTTTTTTCACACTATACTCCAATTATTTTACAAATCCAAATTTTTCAAGTGGGCTTATCCTAAACCACACACTACCTATAATTTCATCAAATTTAACATTTCCAAAGCTTTCACTTCTACTATCGTTACTGTTATTACGATTGTCACCAAGAACAAAATATTCATCCTTACCCAGAGTTATTTTATTTTCAGCCAACCCTGTATTATATATCTCTACATCAGTTATATCGTCTTTTAACTCAACATCATTAATATAAATGTATCCGTTTTTAATCTGTACCGTTTCACCAGGCAGACCAATTATTCTTTTAACATGGTATTCTAAATTACTGTCGTCTTGTGCCTCTATTACTATTATATCATATCGGTCAGGTTTTGATAAACTATATTCTACTTTATTTACCATAACTATATCACCATTTAATAATCCACCTTCTTTAGTAGCACTTTCCATTGAATGTCCCACAACTGAATATCTTACAAAGGTATAACTTATAATAAAGTAAGCAAGTAATACTACAAATATTATATCAGTAACCCATTTCCCTATGGTTATTAATAATCTTTTTTCTGTCTCTCGTTTCTTAAATTCAAACATAAAAATCTTCCATTCTAACTTGTAAAAAAACACAAAAGGACAACTACTAAACGTACTTGTCCTCTAATTGCTAAATTATTTTACTAATTCTTTTACCTTAGCTGCCTTACCAACTCTGTCTCTTAAGTAGTAAAGTTTAGCTCTTCTAACCTTACCTAATCTTACTACTTCAATGCTTACAACAGATGGTGAGTGTAATGGCCAAGTCTTTTCTACGCCAACACCGTTAGAATTCTTTCTTACTGTGAAAGTTTCTCTGTTGCTTCCACCCTGTCTCTTAATTACAGTTCCTTCGAATACCTGAATTCTTTCACGGTTACCTTCCTTAATCTTAGCAGATACCTTTACAGTATCACCAACATGAAATTCAGCAATCTCTGATTTAAGCTGAGCTGCTTCAATGTTCTTAATGATTTCGTTCATTTTGTGCCTCCTTAAATATTGGATGTTCTTAATACATAAACGTAACAGAGGACCATCTATTTTTCACAACTATATGAATATAACATATATTCTTATTTATTGCAAGTGTTTTTTAAATATTTTTCATATAAATCAGGTCTATATTTTTTTGTACGTTCTATAGACTGTTCTAAACGCCATTTTTCAATATTACCATGATGTCCCGAAAGCAATACCTGTGGTACTTTTCTGCCACAATACTCTTCAGGTCTGGAATATTGAGGGTGTTCAAGTAAATCATTATTAAATGACTCATATACTGCTGAATCATCATTATTCAATACACCGTCCACAAGTCTTGAAATTGCATCAATCATAATCATAGCCGGTAATTCGCCACCGGTTAATACATAGTCACCTATGGATACAAAATCTGTTGCAATCATATCCAGTGCTCTCTCATCTATGCCTTCATAATGGCCGCATAAAAATACTAATTCTTCTTCTTTAGCTAATTCTTTAGCCATAGACTGATTAAATGTTTTTCCCCATGGTGTTACATATATTACTCTTGGTTTTTTACCTTCTTTTACACTTTCAAGTGAATTATATGCATCTACAACAGGCTGAACCTGCATAAGCATTCCTGCGCCACCGCCATAGGGATAATCATCCACCTTCATATGCTTATTATTTGAAAAATCGCGTATATTTACTGCTTTTACCGAAATAAGCTCATTATCAATAGCCCTTCCAATAATACTATGAGAAAGTCCATTATTAATCATATCCGGAAATAAGGTTAAAACATTAAATTTCATCAATCTAACAACCCTTTCATTAAATGTACCTTCATAGTCTGACTATCTAAATCAACATTCAAAATACATTCCTTTATTGCAGGAAGCAAAACTTCTTTACCGTTATTCATTTTAACAATATATACATCATTTGCTCCAGTCTGCAATACATCTATTAACTGTCCTAAGTCTTCATCTTCTTCAGTAATAACCTTAAGACCTATTAAATCACAAATGTAATTCTCATCCTCGCCTAATGGTCCTAAATCCTCTCTTGATAGAAGTAAATCCTTATTTACATATTTTTCAACATCATTAATATCATCAATATCTTTAAACTTTAAAATTACAAATTGCTTGAAAAATTTTGCATATTTAACATCAAGCTGAAGTTTTTCTTTTCCTGTATCAAGAATAACTTTTTTAAGCTTAGCAAATTTTTCTGTTTCATCAATTGTAGGAAAAACCTTTACTTCTCCTTTAATTCCATGTGTCTTTGTAATAACACCGATTCTTAAATATTGCTCTAACATAGTACCTCTCATTTTATTACAGAAAGAGATGACTTTCATCATCTCTTTCCGTTTGACATATTCGCATTACATTATCTCAACAATAACTTTTTTATCTTCACGTTGAGCAGCCGCTTTAACAACTGCACGGATAGCTTTAGCGATTCGTCCTTGTTTACCAATTACTTTACCCATATCTGATTGAGCCACCTTGAGTTCTAAAACGATAGCTTTATCTTTTTTTGTCTCAGTAACTACAACTTCATCAGGGTTATCAACTAGTGATTTAGCTATAACTTCAACTAATTCTTTCATCGACATACACCTCCACTAGTCTTATTTTTCAATGCCAGCAAGTTTGAAGATCTTACCTACAACTTCTGTTGGCTGAGCACCGTTAGCTAACCATCTCTTAGCTGCTTCTTCATCTACTGAAAATGTGCTTGGTTCTCTTGTTGGATCGTAAGTACCGATTTCATCGATGAACTTACCATCTCTTGGAGCTCTTGAATCTGCTACTACTATTCTATAAAAAGGAGCCTTCTTCTGACCCATTCTCTTTAATCTGATTTTAACTGCCACTATATTCACCTCCTTGGCTATTTTAAAAATCTATGTTAAAATTCAAAGAATTTTAAACTCATCTAAAATGGTAATCTAAACTTACCTTTTTTGCCCTTACCTCCTAAAAGGCCCGGCATCTTTTTCATCATCTGACGTGTCTCATTAAATTGCTTGATAAGACGATTAACCTCTGCAATATCAACGCCTGCACCCTTTGCGATTCTATTCTTTCTTGAAGGATTTAAAATCTCTGGCTTAGCTCGTTCTGCTTTAGTCATAGACAATACTATTGCTTCTGTTCTAGCCATCTGCGCTTCTGCATCATCAGTAACTTTTACATTTTTCATCTGACTGCCAAAGCCTAACCCAGGAAGCATATCTAAAACGCCCGAAAGTCCACCCATATTCTTAATCTGATGTAACTGTTCAAGATAATCATCAAAATCAAATTCCGCCTTCTTAAGCTTGCGCTCTAGTTCCTTGGCTTTTTCTTCATCTATCTGTGTTTCAACCTTTTCTATAAGTGAAAGTACATCACCCATTCCAAGAATTCTTGATGCCATTCTGTCTGGATAAAACTGCTCCAAATCAGAAAGCTTTTCACCCATACCAACATACAAAATAGGCTTACCGGTAACTGCTTTAATTGATAAAGCCGCACCACCTCTTGTATCACCGTCAAGCTTAGTTAAAATAACACCATCAATTCCAATTTTATCATTGAATGTCTCTGATACATTAACTGCATCCTGACCTGTCATAGAGTCTACAACTAATATTGTCTGATGAACAGCTACTGCTTCCTTTATAGCAATAAGCTCATCCATCATACCTTCATCAATATGAAGTCGTCCGGCTGTATCTATAATAACTACATTATTGCCATTAGTTTTAGCATGTTCTAATGCTGCCTTAACAATATTAACAGGTTTATGTCCTGTTCCCATAGCAAACATAGGAACTTCCTGCTTATTAGCATTAACCTGTAACTGTTCAATAGCTGCAGGTCTATATATATCACAAGCAACTAATAAAGGCTTCTTACCTTTTGCCTTTAACTTACCGGCTATCTTTGCTGTAGTGGTTGTCTTACCTGCACCCTGAAGACCAACCATCATAATAATTGTTATCTCATTACCCGGCTTTATGTCAATCTCAGTGGTTTCAGAACCCATGAGCTTAACCATCTCTTCATTAACAATCTTAATAACCATCTGTCCTGGATTAAGTCCGTTAAGAACATCCTGTCCGACAGCTCTTTCTTCAACAGCTTTAACAAACTGCTTAACAACCTTAAAGTTAACATCTGCTTCTAATAAAGCCATCTTAACTTCTTTAAGAGCAGCCTTTACATCAGCTTCTGTCAATCTGCCTTTGCCTCTTAAGCCTTTAAATATATTCTGCAATTTTTCCGATAAATCAAATGCCATATATTATATTTCTCCATTCAGCTTTACAAATCTTCCAATATATTTTCTGCAATCATATCAATCTGAGAGACTGCCTCTAAATCTTTAGTCTTAATACATTCTTTTGCTAATTGTCTAATCTCATTAACCTTTTTCTTAGCATCAAGAAACTTACTCAACAACATAAGCTTTTCTTCATAACCAGCAAGAATATTATCACATCTTTTTATCATGTCATGAACACCCTGTCTGCTGATACCTCTCTCTGATGCTATCTCACTGAGAGACAAATCATTAAGCACATAATCTTCATATATGCTTTTTTGATGTTCTGTAAGTAATTCGCCGTAAAAATCATATAAAAGCGACTGTTTTAACACTTTTTCAACATCGTTCAATTTAATCACCTTTGCTATAATACTATATAAAAAAGAAAGTGTCAAGTATTTTTTCTTGACACTTTTAAAAATTATATATTTGTTTTTACTACCCTTGGTCTGAAACCATTTTCATCAAGCTTTTCAACAAGTCTTGCTTTATGCTCACTGCCAAATGTTTCAATAGTAATTCTAAGTTCAACTGCTGCATTTCTGTTAATACTTACAAACTGGTTATGATCAAGCTTAATAACATTACCCTGTTCCTTAGCAATAACTTCTGCAACTCTTAATAACTCGCCTGGTTTATCAGGAAGCAATACAGATACTGTAAATATTCTGTCTCTTGCAATAAGACCCTGTTGTACTACAGTAGACATTGTAATAATATCCATATTACCACCACTTAAGATTGATACAACCTTCTTGCCTGTAACGCCTAAATGCGTTACTGCGGCAGCTGTAAGAAGTCCTGAATTTTCAACTATCATCTTATGATTTTCAACCATATCAAGGAAAGCAACTATAAGCTCTTCATCATCTATAGTTATAACATCATCTAGATTTTCTTTTAAATAAGGGAATAAAAGCTTACCAGGTGTTTTTACTGCTGTACCATCTGCAATTGTACTTACAGAAGGAAGTGTTAATACTTCTCCTGCCTTTATCGATTCCTGAAGGCAATTAGCTCCTGCAGGTTCAACACCGATTACCTTTATGTTAGGATTAAGCAGCTTCGCAAGTGCAGATACACCGGTTGCAAGTCCACCGCCACCTATTGGTACTAAAATATAATCTACAGTTGGTAATTCCTTTATGATTTCCATAGCAATGGAACCCTGTCCTGTTGCAACATCTAAGTCATCAAATGGATGTATAAATGTAAGTCCTTTTTCTTCTGATAATTTAATAGCATATTCACAAGCTTCATCATATACATTTCCATATAAAACAACCTCTGCGCCATAGCTTTTTGTTCTGTTAACCTTAATCAATGGTGTTGTTGTTGGCATAACAATAGTCGCTTTTACGCCATATATTTTTGCCGCATAGGCAACACCCTGAGCATGATTACCCGCTGACGCTGTAATTAAACCTTTTTCTCTTTCCTCTTTAGAAAGTGTACTAATCTTATAATACGCACCTCTTACCTTGTATGCACCTGTATACTGAAGATTTTCAGGCTTAAAATATACTTTGTTACCACTTCTGCTACTAAAATATTCACTATAAACAAGCTTTGTCTGTAAAGTTACCTCTTTAACCTTTTCAGAGGCCTCTTCAAATTTTTCTAATGTTAACATATCAAAATCTTCTTTCTTTTTAATTTTCTTTTATATCAAAAAGGGCATTTACAAAATCATCTGAATTGAACTTTTGTAAATCTTCAACCTTTTCACCTACACCTACATATTTTACAGGTATCTTATATTCTGACTGAATTGCTACGGCAATACCACCCTTAGCAGTTCCATCAAGCTTAGTTAAAATAATTCCTGTAATATCTGCAACTTCCTTAAACTCTCTTAATTGCGATAATGCATTTTGTCCAGTTGTTGCATCAAGAACTATTAAAGTTTCCCTATAAGCATCAGGATACTCTCTTTCGATTACTCTGTCAATCTTTCTTAACTCTTCCATAAGATTTTTCTTATTGTGAAGTCGACCTGCTGTATCACAAAGTAACACATCTGCTTTTCTTGCTTTTGCTGCAGCAATTGCATCATAAATAACTGCCGCAGGGTCTGAGCCTTCGCTTTGAGCAATAATATCAGTACCAGTTCTGTGCGACCACTCTGTAAGCTGCTCTATGGCAGCAGCTCTAAATGTATCTGCAGCAGCCATAACAACCTTTTTATTCATACCTTTCAAATGACCTGAAAGCTTGCCGACAGATGTAGTTTTACCAACGCCATTAACTCCAATTATTAATACAATGGATTTTTGATTTTCAAATTCATATGCATTTTCACCTAAATCCATCTGTGCCTTAATACTGTCAATTAACAGTTGCTTACATTGGGCAGGGTCTTTTACCTTTTCTTCCTTAACTCTTTCTTTAAGGTCTTCTATGATTTTATTGGTTGCATTAACACCAATATCACCCATAATAAGAATTTCTTCAATTTCCTCATAGAAATCATCATCTATTTTTGAAAAGCCACTGAAAATAGAATCGAATCCTGAAACAATATTGTTTCTTGTTTTAGAAAGACCTGCAACTAATTTGGAAAAAAAGCCTTTTTTTTGTTCATTTTCCATATGCTATTCCTTTACTTTCTCTAAATCTTTTTCTATTAAATCTACCGACACTAGTGTTGACACACCCTTTTCCTGCATGGTTATACCATACAAGCGGTCAGCAGCAGCCATTGTTCCACGTCTGTGTGTAATAACAATAAACTGTGTATGTTTTGTAAGCTTATGAAGATATTTTGCATATCTGCCTACATTTGAATCATCAAGTGCCGCTTCAATTTCATCTAAAAGACAAAATGGAGAAGGCTTAAGATTCTGAATTGCAAATAATAATGATATGGCTGTAAGGGCCTTTTCACCACCGGAAAGTTGCATCATATTCTGAAGCTTTTTACCAGGTGGCTGCGAAATAATTGTAATTCCGGCTTCAAGAACATCTTCTCCTTCTACCAGCTCTATTTCACCTTTACCTCCACCAAACAATTCTTTAAATACCTTATCAAATTCAACCTTAATTTCATTGAATTTTTCTGTGAACTGCTTTCTCATTTCATTATCTAATTCATCAATAATCTTCACTAATGAAGCTTCTGCCTTAATTAAATCTTCATATTGAGTCTTCATAAATTCATATCTTTCAGATACTGATTTGTATTCCTCAATAGCATTTACATTTACATCACCTAGTGCTTTAATTTTGCTCTTAAGTGAAGAAATATTTCTCTTAATTTCTGCAGTATTTTTAAGTTCTTCATCTTTTAAAGGTAAGGCACTGTTATATGTAAGCTCATATTCCTCCCACATATACTGTGTCTGATTCTCAATAGATTCCTCAAGCTTTTCAATTTGTGCGCTAAGTCTGAATTCTTCTTTACTAAGTTCATTTATTCTTTGAGAAATTTCTTCTCTTATGTTAAATGAATCCTTATATTTTTTGTTAAGCTGTTCTCTTTCATCCTTAAATTTATTTAATTCTGATTCATAAGATGTAAGATTTTTCTTAATATTTTCAATTTCTTTTTCTAAGTTTGCAATAGCTTCTTCCTTAGCTGTAATTGAATTTGCCGCATCGCCTAAATTATTATTACATTCCTCAATTTCTTCTTTGAGCTTAGTAATTTCACCTTTAACACGGTTAACATTTTCTTTTGAAAACTCGCTCTTTTGATGTGCAGACATATAACTTAAATTCAACTTATCAAATTCTTCATTTAAGTCATCATACACTTCTTTTTTCTCTTCTAACTCTACTAATTCTTCACTAATAAAGTTTTCAGTAGCTCTGTTTTCATCATCTAAAGCTTTTATCTCATTGAATACTTCGATTAAGGTATTATTAATTTCTTCAATCTGGTTTTCAATTTCCTTTGCTTCACGCTGATTAAGCATGTATTCTGATGAAATCTCATCTTTTTTATTTTTAATCTGCTCAATGCTAATATCAATTGTATTCTTTTCTATACGCTGATTTTGAAGTTCTGTATTATTATCCTCAAGCTGCTCTCTGATATTAGCAAGTTCATTTCTTTTATCAGTCAGCTTTTTAGTAATAAGATTAATCTTTTCATCAAGCTTATTAACCTGTTCTTCTAAAACCTCTATCTCACGTCTTCTACCTAAAAGATTGCTGTTATTTTTAAATGCACCACCTGTCATTGAACCGCCCGGATTAAGCTGTTCACCTTCTAGGGTTACAATTCTTATGGTGTATTTATACTTACGAGCAATATTAAGGGCATTATCGATATTGTCAACAACCAGTATTCTTCCAAGAAGATACTTTGCCATATTTTCAAATTGAATATCAACCTTAACTAAATTGCTTGCAACACCTACAACACCCTTTTCCTTTGCACAAGGCTCATTATCAAGACTTTGCTTTGCATTGATGGATGACAATGGTAAAAATGTTGCCCTACCGTATTTATTTTCTTTTAAATATTCAATAAGCTTTTTAGCTGTTATTTCGGTATCTGTAACGATATTTTGTATAGAACCGCCTAAAGCAGTTTCTATAGCAAGCTCATACTTTTGTTCAACCTTAATTATATCAGCAATAACACCAAGTATGCCTTTTCTTTCTTCCTTTAATTCCATTACTCTTTTTATACTTTGACCATAGCCTTCATATCTTTCAGTAATGTTTTTCAAGGATTCCAGACGAGATTTTTCTCTATGATACTCCTGTTTTGCATTATCAATTTCTTCGTTGATTGAGCTTATTTCATTTTTAATATCAATAATGGCCTGTTCAAGCTGCTCGTTGGTATTTGTAAGCTTCTCTATACTTTCTCCTATAGCTTTCGCTTTTGTTTCATAAGCACCAAGACTTTCATCCTGTTCACTTTCCAACGACTTACTCTTAATAATTCTGCTGTTTAATTCGCTTTTACGGATATTAATCTGCTCAAGCATAGTTTCGTATCTTTGAAGCTTAGCTTTAGTCTGAGCTTTCTGATTTAACAGTTCAATTATTTTAGCCTTACTTTGCTCAATCTTTTCATTTGTATCATCAATATCCTTACCGGCAAAATCGAGCTGATTTTCAATATCCTGTTTCTTTCCAAGAATATCTTCTACTAATGCCTTGTGATTATCTAATACATTTTTATATTCCTTAAGCTCGGCTTCTTTTGATTTTATCTCTTCTTCGATTGAAGAAATACGGTTATTAATGTGCTCATCATTAACCTTAGCTGTTTTAATCTGTTCCTTTAAAACGCCAACCTGTCCTTCATATTTACCTAAATTAACAACTGAGCTGTTCTGTTCTTCTAGTAGCTTATCAATCTTAAGACCAACCTCTTCAAGAGTGCTTTCCATTAATTCATAAGCTTCTTTTGTCTCATCATATTGCTTTTTAGAACTTTCTAATTCCTCAACAACAATATTTTTCTTATCTTCTAACACCACTTCCTGTTCTTTCACACGTTTAGTTTCCGATAAGAATAAATTAACTTCATATTTTTTAAGTTCTTCTTTTAACTTTAAATATTCTTTTGCCTTTTCAGACTGTCTTTCTAATGGTCCTACCTGTTTTTCAAGTTCAGCTAAAATATCTTTTATTCTAGTAAGGTTCATTCTTTCACTTTCAAGATTCTTTTGTGCAATCACCTTACGTTTTTTGAATTTTACAATACCTGCTGCTTCATCAAAAAGTTCTCTTCTTTCATCCGGTTTACCACTTAAAATCTTATCAATCTGACCCTGACCTATAATAGAATAGCCTTCTTTACCAATACCGGTATCATAAAACAATTCATTAACATCTTTCAAACGACAAATGTTTCCATTAATAAGATATTCGCTTTCTCCTGAACGAAATACCTTTCTTGATACAGTTACTTCATCACTGTCAATCCCCAACGCTCTATCTGAATTATCAAGTTTTATAGATACATATGCATATCCGATTGCCTTTCTTAACTCAGTACCGGCAAAGATAACATCTTCCATTTTAGAACCACGAAGTTGTTTTACTCTTTGTTCACCAAGAACCCATCTAACGGCATCTGCAACATTACTTTTACCACTTCCGTTAGGGCCTACAATACCTGTAATACCATTGTGGAAATCAAATACGATTTTATTGGCAAATGACTTAAAGCCTTGTACCTCAATACTTTTTAAATACATTTAATTACCTACTTTATTTCTAGTTTCTTTAATGCCTTATACGCAGCCTCTTTGGATGCATTTTTCTTACTTCCGCCTTTACCGGAAGTAATTTTTTTACCTTCTAAATACAAGTCAACATAATATGTTTTTTCATGTGGCAATCCTTCTTCTTTTACCACTTTATATTCTGGAAGACCCATACCATTTGCTTGCGCATATTCCTGAATCTTAGTCTTGCTATCACCTAAGAGATATTCATTATCTGCATATTCATCATTTATGAAATATTTCACTATGATCTCTTTTGCGTTATCAAGATTACTATCCATATACACTGCTGCTAATATAGCTTCAGCAACATCACAAAGTATCTTTTTGTTATCACATGGCTTGCCATTTATTCTTTCACCTTTACCTAATATAACACAGTTATTAAGTCCAGATCTTTTCATCCCAAATGCAAGATTATGTTCTGCAACTATCTTCTGTCTCATAAATGTAAGCGTGCCCTCGTTAGCCTCCTTATGCTCAGAACATAAAATTATTGATACTATGAAATACAAAATTGAATCACCTAAAAACTCAAGTTTTTCATAATTCTTAATTTTCTTTTCTTCTTCTGTAATATACATATTTACTTCGTTGGCAAATGATGGATGTGTCAATGCTGTAAAAATAAGGCTTTTATCTTTAAATGTGTATCCTAAAATTTCTTCTGCTTCTTTTATTTTACTATTGATTACATTTAAATCCATAAATTTTCCTTTCTAAAAAACAACAAAAGACTGTCTTGATTTACAAGCGATAAATCAAGACAGTCGGATTTTTAAAATTAATTCATAGCATTCTTGATTTGCTCTACAGCATCGCCAACAGATACAATACTCTCTGCAGCTTCATTTGCGATTTCAATATCAAATTCTTCTTCAATGCCCATAATAATCTGGAATACATCTAATGAATCTGCACCTAAATCATCAACAAATGTTGTATCCATTGTAATTTCATCTGCATCCACATTTAATACTTCTGCAATAATAGCTTGTAATTTTTCGAATTCCATAATTCTACCTTTTCAATATCTTATTCTTCTACCGATATTGCCTTTCTTATTTTTTCATTAATTTCTTGTTCACTAAAAGTTACGCACTGAATAATCGAATTAGTAATCTCTGTAGCCTTTGAACTACCATGGGATTTTACTACCAATCCATTGAGACCAATTAATGGAGCTCCACCATACGTACTTGCATCAAAACCTTTTAAAGTTTCTTTTAAAGCCGGTTTTACTAATACAGCACCTAGCTTACTACGAAGTGATGACATCATACCCTGCTTTATAGCCTTAACCAAGGATGCTGCCAAGCCTTCATATAATTTAAGTATAACATTACCAACAAAAGCCTCACAAACAATAACATCCACATCACCATTTGGAATATCTCTTGCTTCAATGCTACCTACAAAATTAATATCAGCACAATTCTTCAATAATGGGAATGTCTCTTTAACTAACATGTTACCTTTTTCTTCTTCTGCACCATTATTAACAATGGCAACCTTAGGATTCTTAATTCCTACAACATGTTCCATATATATAGAACCCATTCTTGCAAATTGTACCAAATGTGATGGTCTCGCATCTACATTAGCTCCACAGTCAACTAATAAAGTTACGCCCTTCATAGTAGGTAACAATGGTGCTAAAGGTGGTCTCTCAACGCCCTTTATTCTTCCTACTATAACCTGACCTCCAACTAATACAGCGCCTGTGCTTCCTGCTGATACGAACGCATCTGCTTCACCATTTTTAACCAGATTCATCGCTACAACTATTGAAGAATCTTTTTTCTTCTTAATAGCCATAACTGGTGGTTCTTCTGTTGCTATAACTTCAGTGGCATTAACAATCTCAATATTAACATCGTTATAAGTGTATTTTTCTAATTCACGCTTTATAACTTCTTCTTGTCCTACAAGTTTAACCTTAATATTCTTATTGATGTTAACTGCATCAACAACTCCTTTAATAATCTCATTAGGAGCGTTATCGCCACCCATAGCATCAACAGCTACTGTAATCATATTATCCACAACATTTTCCTCCTTGTTGTTTCTATTACATAATATACTAGAAAATGTTGTATAAATCAACACATTTTTTTAATAATTTTAAATTCATAATTTTCTATTGAAATTAGGGTATCAAAAGGATGCTTTGCACCCGTGTTATACTATATATTGGTATGCAAACTAATTTGTAATATCAATATATAGTATAACACATTATACCGAAGGTGCTTTTGACACCCTAATCCTATTGAATTAAAAATGGAGATGTATTTAAACATCTCCATCATAATATCATTCTTAGCCTTCTACTGAAACGATTTCCTTCTTATTGTAAGAACCACAAGCCTTGCACACTCTGTGAGGCATCATTAATTCTCCACACTTACTGCATTTAACCAAGTTTGGAGCACTCATTTTCCAGTTAGCTCTTCTCTTATCTCTTCTAGCCTTTGAAGATTTATTCTTTGGACAAATAGACATGATCACACCTCCTTAAAATTGTTAAAAATATCTCGGATGACCGACATTCTTGGGTCTAGAACCTCTCTATCGCAATCACAAGTCTCGATATTGAGATTCGTACCACATCTATTACAAATTCCTTCACAATCTTCCTTGCAAAGAATCTTCATAGGTAAATTAATCAAAATCTCGTTATACACTAACTTGTCTACATCAAGGTCGTATCCATCGATATAGTATTGTTCATCTGAATCTTCTTTAGTAAAATCATCAACATTCATATCTGCTGACATATCAATCTCAACATCAACGCTAGTCGGAACCATCGTCAAACATCTGTCACAAGGCACACCTAGAACCAGTCTTGTGTTACCTGTTATAGAAAGTTCTCTATTACCTAAATGAACAATCTTTAGATTAACAGTGTCCTTTTCTAATACATCAAATGTTCCCATTCGGGATTCATAGCTTGTAAATTCAATATCTGCCTGATATTCCTTTGACTTACCTTTTACTGTTAAAAGTTCTGATAAATTAATTAGCATAATTGTCTCCAATTCACACTTTTACTATTATACTTATGCATATTCCATTTGTCAACATTTTTTTAAATTATTTTACTAATGCTAATGTATCTCTTGCAATTGCAAGTTCTTCATTAGTAGGAATAACTAATACCTTAACCTTTGAATCATCTGTAGAAATAACGATTTCCTCGCCTCTTACAGCATTTTTGCTTTCATCAACTGCAATACCTAAGTATCCTAAATATTCACAAATTTCTGTTCTTGCTGACGCAGCATTTTCACCAACACCTGCTGTAAATACGATACAGTCAACGCCATTCATTGCTGCTGTATAAGCACCAATATACTTAGCTACTCTGTATGCAAATACTTCTTTTGCCTTCTTTGACTTATAATCGCCGTTAGCAGCACCACTTGTAATATCTCTATAGTCACTTGAGCTTTCTGAAACACCAAGTAAACCAGACTTCTTATTTAAAATATTCATAACTTCTGAAAGTGATAAGTTTTCTTTCTTAGCGATGAACTCTAAAACTGCTGGATCAAGGTCACCAGAACGTGTACCCATTAAAACGCCTTCAAGTGGTGTAAGACCCATTGATGTATCAACTGACTTACCATACTTAACAGCTGTAACTGAAGCACCATTACCTAAGTGACAAACGATAGTCTTAAGTTCTTCAACAGGCTTTCCTAATACAGCACCTGCTCTTTGTGATACGAACATATGGCTTGTACCATGGAAACCATATCTTCTAACCTTATAGTTTTCATAATACTTATATGGAATACCGTAAAGATATGCATAATCTGGCATTGTCTGATGGAAAGCTGTATCAAATACTGCTACCATAGGAACGCTTGGCATTAATTCCTTACATGCATTAATACCGATTAAGTTAGCTGGATTATGTAATGGAGCTAAATCACTACATTCTTCAATAGCCTTAATAACTTCGTCTGTAATAACTGTTGATGAAGCAAATTTTTCTCCACCATGAACTACTCTGTGTCCTACTGCACCAATTTCTTCTAATGAAGAAATAACACCTGTCTTTTCATTGATTAAAGCATCAATTACCATCTGAATAGCCTGTGTATGTGTTGGCATTGGAGCTTCAATCTTTTCTTTTTCACCGCCTGTTGGCTGATATACTAAATTACTTCCTTCGATACCGATTCTTTCGCATAAACCTTTTGCTAAAACCGCTTCTGTATCTGAGTTAATTAACTGGAACTTCAATGAAGAACTTCCACAATTGATTACTAAAATATTCATAACGTAAATCTCCTTTAAATTTTACATTTTCGCCATGCCACACCTCACAAGCTTACGCTTGTTCGTTGTCGCGGCGTCGCCGTATACATCTGAACACGAATATGCCTACCCGTGAGCAAACTCCCGACAGTCAATCCTTTTCATCTGTGCATGTCTCATGCTAACGCATTACATCATCTGTGCCTGAACTGCTGTGATTGCAACAACACCAACGATATCTTCTGCGCTACAGCCTCTTGATAAATCATTTACTGGCATAGCAATACCCTGGCAAACAGGACCATAAGCTTCTGCTTTTGCTAATCTTTGAACTAATTTGTAACCGATGTTACCTGCATCTAAGTCTGGGAATACTAATACATTTGCCTTACCTGCAACTGAGCTGTTAGGAGCCTTAGAAGCACCAACACTTGGAACGATTGCAGCGTCTAATTGTAATTCACCATCAACCTTAAGGTTAGGATACTGTTCCTTAGCGATTCTTGTAGCTTCAACCATCTTATCAACATCTGCATGCTTAGCACTACCCATTGATGAGTGTGATAACATAGCTACTAAAGCTTCCTTACCTGTTAATGATTCAAATGATTCAGCTGATGAAGCAGCGATTGCAGCTAATTCTTCTGCTGTTGGATTCTGATTTAAACCACAGTCTGCAAATACAAATGTACCTTCATCACCAAATTCACAGTTAGGAACCTTCATTAAGAAGAATGTAGATACTAACTTTGTACCTGGCTTTGTCTTAATAATCTGAAGAGCTGGTCTTAATGTGTTAGCTGTTGAGTGACAAGCACCTGATACTAAAC